>JANYJA010000002.1 GCA_025358575.1 Terriglobia bacterium | reverse complement strand
ACATCGAGAAACCGCTTGCCCGCAAGGGTCGGGCTCCCCAGCATTTGCCGCAGCGATTCTTCCGCTCTCTGGATTCGCGCCGGGTTAAGGAGCTTGAGAAAATTGGCCCAATTCTCGCCGAACTCGAACCGCTCGCCCGATTCAACTCCTAACGATTTTTCGCTCAAAGCGCGGCCAGCACCTCTTCGGCATGCCCTTCGGGTTTGACTTTGGGAAACACCTTTTCGATTTTTCCGTGTTCATCGATGATGAACGTGGTTCGCTCGATTCCCATCACCTTCTTGCCGTACATATTTTTCTCTTTGTAAACGCCGTAGGCGCTTGCCACGCGCTTGTCCACATCGCATAGTAGTGAATAATTAAGGTCGAATTTCTCTTTGAATTTGGTCTGCGCCTTGGGCGGGTCGGGCGAGATGCCGACAACCACCGCCTTCTTCGCAAGTTTCTGGTATGTGTCGCGAAACTCGCAGGCTTCGATGGTGCAGCCGGGCGTATCGGCGCGCGGATAGAAGAAGATCACCACCTTCTTGCCTTCTTGTTTCGCAAGATCGAATCTCTCGTTTGCGTCGGTTTCCAGTTGAATGTCGGGAGCTTTGTCGCCTGGTTGCAGCATGTCTTCCTTTACGATAATTTTCTTTGAATTATTTCGTTTAACGTCGCGGGGTTGGCCTGCCCGCGGCTGGCTTTCATAACTTGGCCTACGAAGAAACCGAGCACCGTAGTCTTGCCATTGCGGTACTGTTCGGCCTGCTTCGGGTTCGCCGCAATCACGTCATCCACAATCTTCTCCAGCGCGCTCGAATCGCTAATCTGCCGAAGTCCTTCGCGCTCCATGATGACGCTCGCGGGTTCGCCCGTGGCAAACATCTTCGGGAAAATTTCTTTGGCAAGCTTGCCTGAAATGTCGCCTTTACCCATCAGTTTGACCAGCTCGCCGAGATGGGCGGCGGAAACTGGGGATTCTTCGATTTCTTTGCCGGCTGCCTTGAGCGCGCCGGCAAGGTCGCCCATCACCCAATTCGCCGCCGTCTTTGGATCGCCGGAAGCGTCGACCACTTGCTCGTAATAGTCACTCATGGGGCGCGTGAGCGTAAGCACCTGCGCGTCGTATTCACGAAGGCCATAACTCCCCATGAAACGGGCCCGCTTGGCCGAGGGAACCTCCGGCATGGAAGCCTTGACCCGCGAACGCCACTCGTCGCCGATGCGCAGCGGCACCAGATCGGGCTCGGGGAAATAGCGATAGTCGTGCGCCTGTTCCTTGCTGCGCATGCCGATGGTAACCCCCGTATCGGAGTTGTACAGTCGCGTCTCCAGCAAGATAACACCACCGGCTTCGACGATAGCCACCTGCCGCGCGATTTCGTAATCGACTGCGGCCTTCAAGAATCGAAATGAGTTTAGATTTTTTACTTCGGCACGCGTGCCGAATTTTTCGGCGCCGCGCAAGCGCACCGAAACATTGGCATCGCAGCGTAGATGTCCCTTTTCCATATCGCAAGTGGACGATTCAACGAATTGGAGCACTTGTTTAATTTCGGTGAGGTAGGCATGCGCTTCATCGGCCGATCGCATATCGGGTTCGCTCACGATCTCGATGAGAGGCATGCCGCACCGGTTCAGGTCCACGTAGGAATACTGGTCGGAATCTTTAAATCCGTCGTGGACACTCTTACCGGCGTCGTCTTCCATGTGAACGCGCGTGACGCCAATGCGCTTCTTCGCGCCATCCACGTTGATGTCGAGGTAACCGTGCTCCGCCAAAGGCCGATCGAATTGCGAGATCTGATAACCCTTGGGCAAGTCCGGGTAGAAGTAATTTTTCCGGGCGAATTGCGAACTGGGATTGATGGTGCAATTCAGAGCCAGGGCGGCCTTCATGGCAAGTTCGACGGCCTCGCGGGCCAACACCGGCAAGGCTCCAGGGAGACCGAGACATACCGGGCACACGTTGGTGTTCGGAGGAGCGCCGAAGCTGGTGGGGCACCCGCAAAAAATCTTGGTTTGCGTAGCCAACTGGACATGCACTTCGAGGCCGATTACGGGCTCGTACTTGGCTATGGCTTCAGGCGCGGCAACTTCCATTAATCCGGACGACATGTCTCCAGGGTAGGATACGGCAGTCGAGCCTGTCGAGGGTCGGGCTCTGTTGCAGCGGGTTTTACCACTACCGGATTGATGTGAACCGCATCGTCCTCACGCTGGTTTAACGACAAAGCAAAAGCCGCGGAATGCCGGTAGTAATCGGCGAAACGCTCCGCATCCCGGCAGAGAGCTGCAAGATCGCGATTGATGAGATACCAATCCGCATCCGCAACGGCCCCCGACCAGCTTTTTCGTCCGGCATGGACGTATTCGCGCAAAGAGAATTGAAGCAGCGCTTCGGTTATAGTCATGGCTTGCTTGCCCGTGACGCCCGATCTCCTGACGCATTCGGCACAACTTTCTATCAAGGGGGTGAACAGGCTCGAAGAAAAAGTCACGGCTGCGTGGAACAAGTCGGCTTTGTCGCTCGCGATTTCCATCACTTTTCCGCCGAGTTCGCCGGCCAAATGCTTGGCGAGACGCACTGCAAGTTTGTCCCCTTCAGCCACATACTGATTGGGCAGCCCGCGCACGGGATCGAGCGAGCCCGTCTCGGCGCCGCGCTCGCGGAATTCGTCCAACGCACCGCTGAGTTGATCGGAGTCGCAAAACAATAGAGTTTTCCCGCTCCATTCAATCGACGCTTCCCGCAAAAGTGGGCGGACTTGGTCAAAGGCGGCGTGCGGGGTGCAAATCAGAATGAGGTCCGCTTCGTTCAGGGAATCAAATTCGCGCAGAGGAAATCCCGCGCCCAAAGTGTTTGCCATGCGGCTGGCGAGACGATAGGAAGCTGCGGCGACCGAAGTCAGCTGCTGTGACAAACGGGGGAGACGCGCCACCATGGTTTGCGTGACGCCGCCGGCGCCCACCAACGCGTACTGCATCACTGCGCCACGGGGATGCCCATGCCAGCGACGTCTTGTGAGCGCAGGAGCTTTATCCGGTCCCGAAGCTGAGCGGCTTTCTCGAATTCAAATTTGCGAGCCGCCTCGCGCATGCGCGTTTCCAGTTCACCCAGAAACTGCTGGCGCTGTTGCGGTGTTAGATCGTCCATGTCTTCTTCCCGTTCCACCGGAACGGTCACATAGTCGCCCTCCGCGATGGCTACCAGGCTCATATCGATCGGCTTGATGATGGATTGCGGCGTAATGCCGTTCCGCTCGTTGTATTCCACCTGAGTGCGGCGGCGGCGTGTGGTCTCGTCAATGGCGCGCTTCATGCTGTCGGTCATCACGTCGGCATAAAGAATGGCGCGGCCCTCCAGATGGCGCGCGGCGCGGCCTATGGTCTGAATAAGCGAACCCCCCGAGCGCAGAAATCCTTCTTTATCCGCGTCGAGAATAGCAACCAGCGATACCTCGGGAAGGTCCAGGCCTTCCCGCAGAAGATTGATTCCGATCAGCACATCGAACTCGCCGCGGCGCAGGTCGCGCAGGATCTTAATCCGATCGAGCGTGCTCACCTCCGAATGCAGGTAGTTGCACTTGACGCCGACTTCGGAATAGTACTCGGCAAGATCTTCCGCCATGCGCTTGGTGAGCACCGTAACTAAGACTCGCTGGTCCGCGGCGGCGCGCTTGCGAATTTCCCCTAAAAGATTGTCGACTTGGCCTTTGATCGGACGGATCTCTACTTCGGGATCGACCAGACCGGTAGGACGAATAATCTGTTCCACCACCACTCCCGCCGATCGCGTAAGTTCGTATGGACCCGGCGTGGCCGAGACGTAGATTACCTGGTTGACGCGATGTTCAAATTCTTCAAAAGTAAGCGGCCGGTTGTCCATCGCGCTGGGCATCCGGAACCCGTGACCCACCAATACCTCCTTGCGCGAACGATCGCCGTGGTACATGGCGTGCAACTGCGGAACGGTTTGGTGACTTTCGTCAATGAACAAGAGTGAATCTTGCGGCAGGTAATCGAGCAGGGTAGGCGGCGCTTCCCCCGGCAGGCGTCCGGAAAAATGACGCGAATAGTTTTCAATACCGTGACAGTATCCGATTTCGCGCATCATTTCAAGATCGAACATTGTGCGCTGATATAGACGCTGCGCTTCAATGATCTTGCCTTGCGCCTCAAGCTGCGGACGCCACCAATCCAGCTCTTCCTGAATGGACTTCATGGCGCGCTCGCGCATCTCCGGCGTCATTACGTAATGCGTCTTGGGGTAAATGGGAACTCGAACGTAGGTCTGCCGGACTTGGCCCAGAAGGGGATCTATCTGAGATAAGCTTTCGATTTCGTCGCCCCAGAGTTCGATGCGGTAGGCGTAATCGTCATAAGTGGGATAGAGTTCGATGACATCGCCGCGCACGCGGAACGTGCCGCGCTTGAAATCATGCTCATTCCGATCATAGAGTATGTCCACCAGGCGGGAGACAATTTGATTACGCGAAATCTTCTGGCCTTTTTCCAGCATCAGCAGCATTCCGTAATAGGCTTCGGGCGAACCCAGACCGTAGATACAGCTAACACTGGCGACGATAATGCAATCGCGGCGTTCGAATAACGATTTCGTCGCGGAGAGACGCATTTTATCGAGTTCGTCGTTGATCGTCGATTCTTTCTCGATATAGACGTCGCTCGACGGGATATACGCCTCGGGCTGATAGTAATCGTAGTAACTTACGAAATACTCGACGGCGTTATGAGGGAAGTAAGTCTTGAATTCATGATAGAGCTGCGCGGCGAGAGTCTTGTTGTGCGCCAGCACCAGCGCGGGACGGTCCATGGCCTCGATGACCTTCGCCATGGTGAAGGTCTTGCCCGACCCGGTTACGCCAAGTAAAACCTGATGTTTCTCACCATCGATAACTCCGCGATTCAATTCGGAAATGGCCGTAACCTGGTCGCCGCGAGGGCGATAGTTCACGACGAGTTGAAAGGACACTTCTTTATTATAAGGGGGCGAGCCGAAGCTCCCCCCTTCGCTCAGCCTTTCAATCGGCTACGGACGCGCCAGTTCGCGAGCTTCTTCCGCAAAACCCTTCATTACGTACCCCGGACTGGTGGGGTAGCGCTTGAACTTGTCCTTGATGAGGCCCACATTCATTCCTTCGGCGCCATTCTGAAACCTAAAATGCAGATAGAAATATTCGGCTCCCGTGCTCTCGTCTTTGAAACCCGGCTCTACGAATCCGTCCGGACCCTCATTCCAGTCGGGAAGGAAAATTCCACTGATGCTGTTGTCTTTGCTCTCAGGCTTCACGCCTCCGCCCACCACGATCGGTCCGGAACTCAGCGTCTTGGCCAAGGCGCGCGCCTCGTCCCACGTCGCCAGCTGAGCCATATTGAAAGTCGTCTTGTAATTGCCCATTAAGATTTTGCTTCCTCTGGCCAGATAATAGAATGCCGTTCAAACCAGATTTGCGTTCGAGAGTTTTAATTCGTCTGATTTCAATCAATTACAATTCTGGGTCGGCTGTGATCGAAGATTCTACGGCGCGTCCACGCGCTTAGCCGGTGTGTCTTTTCCACCTTGATGAAGAACCAGTTGAGTGGCACGGCCTTGGGCATCGGTCTCGAAGCTCATCTGCGCATCGAAAGCTTTCGGGAAGAACTCGCGGTCACTCAGCGCGAATATTTCGAAGCGAGGCTGACCCGTGGCCTGCGCAAATAGGTGATCCCCCTCGCGAGTGACTGCCACTATGAAGTTAGGCGCAATCTGGTAGCGGCCGACGTACCCGTCAAATAGTTTTGGATTCACGCTGATTTCCTTTCTCAGCGCGATCAGCGGGCGATTCGAGTCTAGGACATGCAAGCCGATATCATCCACGCCTGCTCCCGTGAAAGCGTTTGACAGCACCACCACGCCCACGCGGGACTTCGCTGAATAGCCCATAAAAGAACGGTATCCACCCGTGCCGCCGTTGTGCCAAACAATCTCGTCTGGGACGGTAAAGATGTGCCATGCAAGGCCGATCTCCATGCCGGGCGTGCCAGTGGGACGCCGCTCCGCAACCATGGCCGCCATTGCCGGGGCCAGCGGGGTTTGCCTATAGCCCAGGTTTGCCGCCACAAAAGCCAGCATGTCGTTGACTGACGAGCGGAGCGCGCCCGCGCCCGCCAGCGTTGGAAGATCCCAATTTGCGACGGGTTTCAAGTCTTGATTGTGTCCGACCGCGAAACGCGCTTTCATCTCCGGGGACAGTGTGATTTGCGTGCTTTCCATTTCCAGCGGCCCGCAGATTCGGGATCTAACTAATGCCTCATAATCCATTCCAGCGCGCCTTGCCAAGGCGTGGCCCAGCAAGCCCACCCCAAGATTTGAATATTCGTATTGGGCGCCAATGTCGCGCGTTAACTGATAGGTCCCGAGAAACTGATAGAGCTGGTCCACGGAATAATCCGCGTACGGATTGGCGGCGTCCTTGGGAGTCAGGTTCGTCGGCAGCCCCGGCAATCCGGAGCTCTGCGTGGCAAGATCCAGCAGTGTGATTGAGCGCCCCCCGCGCTCCGGCACTTTGACGCCTGGCGGCAGAAACTTTGCAACGGGATCGCTCAACGCGACTTCGCCGCGCCGAACCATATCGGCTAGAAGAAGCGATGTGAACACTTTCGTCGTCGAGCCAATCTCAAAAACCGTGTCCCCATTCAATGGGCGCTTGTCTCCCTGGTCGAGAGCGCCGTAACTGATGATTCGGCGACCGCGAGAATCCACCACGCCCACTACTATCCCGACACCCTGGTGGTAGCTGTCAATGCGCTCGGAAAGTATTTTGCGAATTTCAGAGTCTGATTGCGCCCGTGCGCACGCGGTCAACAAGAGAATTGCTAGCGGGATGGTAATCGATGGTTTCATGGTTATTCCAATTCGTTAATCTGCCTTTGAATTTTTGAAGCTGCCTTCTGATTTAAGTTCCAAATAAAATAGAAAAGAGCCGCGGCCGCGAGTGAGTATACAACAGCGATAGTCGCGGATCTGGGCGTGATTCCTTTCGCGCCGAATGCGCCAGCGAAAGTTGTGATGGCGAGGCCGGGGACCAGCGGCGCCAGATACCAATGCCAGACACCAAACAGAAGATCGCGCTGCCGCTCCAGTTCTCTTCGATGGAATTCCAGACACGGGGTCAGTCCCATTTGCGGCGGCAAAGGTTTCGCCGATCCCTTGCGATAGATCTGATAGGTCACATACAAAACACCGGCGATCGTGAGAATGCAGCCCAGCCGCATCGGGAAACTGCCGGCGTGGAGCAGAAACGAACCGAAAGCCAGCACGACATAGACGCCCGCCGCATATTCCAGCAGATTCCTGGCGCGGATACGGTTCTGAAACTTTTTAGCTTTGTGGCGAAGTTCGTCCGCTGACATTTTGATAGGTTCCACGGGCTGCCGCTGCCAGATGTCGGCTAGGTCTTTAGTGAAAGGCTCATTCGGCATGGCGGGCTCCCTTTTGAAAACGTTCGGCGAGGATGTGTTTGATACGGTGGATTTTGGTTGAAACGTTGATGGCCGTAAGGCCGGTGATCTCTGCAATTGAGGCGGCATCCAGATCTTCCAGGTGGGAGACCATGACCTGCCGGTCGATGGGTTTAAGTTCGCGGATCAGACCGAGGAGGCGATCGAGATGCTGACGGCGGTCTAGCTCAGACTCCGCGGGAACGAAATCAGCGGCGATATCCACATCGTCGAGACTAACGAACGTGCGCGCATTGGAGCGGGCCTGGCGGATGACGTGGGAGGCCGCGGCGTTGTGGGCCACGCGATAGATCCACGTCCGCAAAGAACACCGCTCGTCAAAACCCGCGAAACTTCGCCACAGCGCTAAGTGAATTTCCTGCTGAAGATCGCGGCGTTTCTCGGCGTCGGATTCGTAGGCGCGGGCCAGCCGACTCAAAGCATCGCCAAAACTGTCGGCGGCCTGCTCGTAAAGTAACTTCTGGCTGGAACCGGTTACCGGCATCAATGCTATGTCGCCCACAACTCAGATAGTCGTCGGGCGCATAACATTCTTACAGCCTATTGAGGCGAGAGCTAAAAATTGTCAGACGCCGTGCGTTCCACCCGCCGCTGATTCCGCCGCCGATTCCGTTTCTTCCAACTCCATAACGATTTCGCTATTTGCCGCCTCGAACTTGAATTCCTGCTCGCGCCCGGGTGCGATGTCGAAATCCCAGATCTCCGTGCCGAAAGCGAAGAAATCGTCGTCTTCGTCCATTTTGTCTTCGTAGGTGTGCAGACTTTCAGGATCGATTTGTTCGACCATGGCGGCGTGGGCTACCACGCCATCTGCGAGATTTAGCATGGTTTGGGGCTCGTCCCAACCTTCCCCCTCCTTGTTGAAACGCTTGCGAAACGTAACTCGGTATCTCATGACGATCCCATCTCCCCGTAGAGTTGCGTGGCAATTAGAGGTCCAGTTTGTGGCTAGCGGACGCCTTTAATCTTAATTGTGTGAAGCACGCGCGGCTGAGTGTTTGCGGGCGGCAATTCAATCGATAAGCGCCGTCCGTTGGCGTGCCATTTTAAGGTCTCGCCGCTTTCAAGCATGGTGATTTCGGCCCCAGGAAGCGCCTCGATATCATCCAGCTCAAGTCCTCGGGCGGGCCAGCGCGGAAGCAGCGCGTAGACCGTATCGCCCTTCGCCGTGAAGAATGCGTCAATGCGCGCATTGCCCGCGGGCGGTGTATCCACCATTTTTCCAATATCGTAGTCGGAACGGAACTCTTTCTCTTCCATTTTGGGCACGGAACCCGTGCTCCACTGGCGTGTGTTCCGCCACGCTTTGGTTCCATAAATAGCCTCGCCATTCGGCCTGAGCCAGTTGCCGATCTGAGTAAGGCGCTCTTCCATCACTACCGGAATTCGCCCGTCCGCCGTTGGGCCAATGTCCAGGAGCAAATTCCCGCCGCGGCTTACGATATCGACCAGCATTAACACCAATTCGCGTTCCGTGTGATAGTCCGTCAGAGTTTCCATCCGGTTGTAGCCGTAAGAATAGCCCATGCCTCGGCTCTCTTCCCACGGATGGTTTCCGGTCTGCATCCCAGACGTGTACTCGGTGGTGTAGTAGCCGCCGTGGTGGTGGCGCGTCTCTTTGCCCCAGCGATCGTTGATCACAACATCGCCCGCGACGGCAGATTCGTTGAGAAGCCACGAAACCAGTTCGGGCGACCGCCAGTCCGCGCTCGACATTTCCCATTCGCCATCGGTGAAAATAATCGAAGGTTTTAGGTGATTTACCGCGTCTTTAAATTGCGGGAACATGTGTTCGGTCGCGTACCGCTTGGGATTGGAGAGCCATAGCGGGTTGTACCATTCGTACAACGAGTAGTAGATGCCCATGTGAAGGCCTTTGCGGCGTCCGGCGTCGCTCAAGTCCAATGCTAGATCCCGCTTGGGTCCGACATCCACGCTGTTCCACGGCCGCCCCCAGGTCCGATTCGCGTCGGCGCTCTTCCAGAGAGCGAAACCTTCGTGATGCTTCGATGTGAGCGCAACGTACTTTGCGCCGGCGCGCACGAACACATCCGCCCACTTGTCGGGATCGAAGACTTCAGCACGGAACATAGGGGCGAAATCGGCGTAGGCGAAATTGCTTCCGTAGACTCGTTTATGAAAATCCCAGGTAAGCGCGCCGTGACCGGCGGGCGTCGTGGCCTTCTTTCCATTCTCCAAGGAGTTCCAATACCACTCCGCGTACGGATTCTCGTCCTTCACGTTCACCGCGGCGAATGCGGGGACGGAGTAGAGGCCCCAATGGATAAATATCCCGAATTTCGCGTCCGTGAACCATGCCGGAGTGGGCCGGCTGTCGATCGAATCCCAAGTTGACTGGAAGCGTGTTTGCTGTGCGAAGGCGGGGCCTTGCGCGCCCAAGGCCAAAGGAGCCGCGGCAAGGCCGCGAAGAAGGTTGCGTCTCGTCATACGATCAAATCCCTCAAGGGTGTCCATTTCCACACGATGAACGCTATTTAATTCGAACCCCTGCATTTTGTTGGGGTTTAGGGTAACGAGGACATTGTACTCCTCATCATCATTTAGTGAGCGGAGAAGGAAGCATATGAGACTCTCAAATCGGATTGCAGGTTGTTTTTTGATAGTCGCTGGCGCGGCCATGGCGCAAGACCCGCCATCCCGTGTGGCGCGGCTCAATTACACCAGCGGAGCGGTTTCATTTCAGCCGGCGACGGTGGCCGATTGGACCCAAGCCACTCTCAACTACCCCATGACATCCGGGGACCATCTCTATACCGGCGACAACGCGTTGGCTGAAATGCGCATCGGGTCCACTGCAATTCGTCTCGCTTCCCGCACCAATTTCGAATTCTTCAATCTCGACGACCGCACCGTGCAGATCAGCATCACTTCAGGCGCGGTCAACATTCGTTTGAGGAGTATTCGCGAAGATGAGGTGTACGAGATAGACACGCCCAACGGCGCCGTCACTCTGCTGCGTTCCGGCGAATACCGCGTGGATACCGATCCGGATCGAAACGGAACCATGGTCACCGTGCGCGCGGGCGAC
>JANYJA010000130.1 GCA_025358575.1 Terriglobia bacterium | reverse complement strand
ACCTCGCCATCGCTACGCGCTAGCACTGGTATCTTAAAGCCAAATTCCTGGATCGAAGATGCCATACGATCAACGGCACCATCGTTTTTTCTTGGGTTACGCGCGTAAGGTATGAGTTTGTCGATCGGCCATGAACGCACTTCTAGATCTCTCATCCGAAAACCTGCCTAGCTTGGATTTGGGATCTTTCGGAGGGTGCGCGTTGCGCTGGCCTATCGAACCGGGCCCTGCTTCCTTTATAACCGATTCCTGCTTCTACAACAAGCATGATGTGTTTTGTTTTAGCGGAACTTCATTAAAGTTCGCCATCATCGCCTCCTAATCGCCTGGTTTCCGCACAATTCGCTTGCTTGTGTTCGCGACCAGAGCGATGAATGTGATCGCCGCGACGGACGTCGCGCAAAGGAGACTCAAGATGAAACTCTTTCTGATTGAAAACGAGACAGAGAACATCACCCGAAGTGCCCCTGCTCGCAGATCCCGATCTGCAAAAGGCACTGGCCAGGTCGCGGGAAAATCGGGTCGTCTGAATCAACCCGCTGGAACTTGCAGGTCCGATCTATCCAACTCTGAGATGCGCCTTGCATAATATCCACTCAACTTAACGCCACACCAAGGGCAAAAGTGGATGTGCGTGTCCGTCACAAGGGATAGCGGAGTCTCAGTCGGCGGCGCGTTTGCTCCCGGTTCCATTGCTCGATGCTGTAGAACGAATGAGGGCTGCTTGGAACTTCCCGTCGCAAACACTGCCACCCCCCGTTCCCCTGCCACCTTGAAGTGGCCTTCAAACGCCATGCAGCACCAAGGGTTCGTCATGCTATTGAGCCGCCTTGAAAAACTGAGTGGCACATTCTGTTGCATTTGGCAGAAATCTATATTCTGTGGCAACAGCTCCATCCATCTGAGTTGTTGAACGGGTAACCAAACCGGCGCTCTCCATCTGAGAAAGCAGTGCTTTCGAACTCGACGCGCGATTTTCAGCGAGCAGGCGACTATCACAGAACCCACCGACACAAATTGGCTCTGTTCCGCAAAATTCATTTTCACCTCGTCGAGCCACCACCCAAACCGTCGCCCATTCGCGAATTCAGCGTCGGCAGATGACCGCGAAACACCCACGCCGTTACGCCGCTTCACCACCAAGCAAAAAGCGCCCCAGCCGAGTCTCCACCACCGCCCGAGCCCGCGTAAACCGCGCATCGCTCACCCGCACAACATATTCCCGCGACGCGTTATGGCGCTCCTTGAGAAACGGTGGATAGGCGGCCACCAGGTGAGGCCCCGACGGGGAAGCCGCCGCCGATTCGCTCGCCTGCGAAAGCGTGCGGACGTACATTTTGTAATCCGGCAAATCTTGCAAGTTGGACGCCGACATTACCATCGTGAATTCTTCCTTCAGACGCGTGGCGTCGCTACTGCTCACGCGAAAAGAAATCAAAGTTGCACAGTTCGTGAAGACGGCAAACGCCGCGTCTTTGGAAAGCTGTTCGATTCCCTGGGTTGCCAGTACCAGCGTCAACCGATATTTCCGCGCCTCTTGCAAAATGGACGGAAAGTCGCCAATGAAATTCTGCGCTTCTTCGGTGTAGAGCACATGGCTGACGCGCTCTGACTCCGGGATATCGTGACGCGACAGCGCGGCCAATTTCTCTTTGATGATGATCAGTGAACCGAGTAGTTGCGCATTGTCCTCGCCGATTGATCCTTTGGAAAGATCGCATAGCAGGATTTTTCGGTTATCCATCATCCAACGAAAGTCGAAACTGGAATGAGCCTGTCCGATGATTGCGCGCAAAAGGGGATCGGTAAACAACGCGCGGCATTTATTCAAAACCGGAGAGACGGCTTCTTCGCGAAAATTCGCCGTCCAACGATCAAATGTATTGCGGAAGAAATCGAGAACCGAAGGATTAGTAACGCGCTTCAGCGCCTTCGCGCGGTACTGGGCATCCGTCAGCAACTTCGGCAACGCGAGCAGGGAAGTGGGCTGCGGCTGTTCGATCAATGCGTGCAGGCCGTTGCGCAAAATATCTTCCATACGCGGTCCCATGGACTCCGGCCACAGCCGGTGAAAGATGCTGACCACGCTCGAAACCGCTAGACCGCGCTGCTCCGGTCGCGGGCATTCGAGGATGTTAATACCCAGCGCACGATCAAGATCCTTCGGATTGAAATAGATGACGTCGTTGATTCGGTGGCGCGGAATGTGATTGTCAAGAATGTCATCAACCAGGCCACCGTGGGGATCAACGACGGTGACGCCGGTGCCCGCTGCGATGTCCCAGGCGATCATGTTACGAAGGAGCGTCGATTTACCAGCGCCGGTGGTGCCAAAAATCGCCATGTGCTTCTGGCGAACCTTCGTCAAAATAGCCAGCGTTTCGCCGGTGTCAAAAGTTCCTTCCTTGGTACCGATTGGGAGGGATTCCAGCATGTGGTGATCATGAAATCATACTGCCGAAACCGCGACTTCACAATGCGGAGAGCTGTTCGCTATCTCCTGTCGCCCAAGATGTATTTTGCGTCAGGTGTCCGCTGTAGCCCGCATGAAACCTGTATTTTCGGCGGCAAAGCTAGTTGCCGAGCATCGTCGGGAAAGCGCCAGGATGCACAATCCGCGAAGCAACTATTCGCCCAGCGGAAACCATTCAGCTACCATTCCGAGATCTTGCTTAGCGTTGGCGCGGTACCCTGCCTTGAGTTGTTCCTGCATGTTTTGCTTGTTTTGAGTTTGGATGTAGTGCAAAGTCGCACGGTCAACGAACCGGTTGCGGTCACCCTTTTTTGTGACACGATTCAGGGCTGCAACCGTTTTCTCCAGCAAAATTATGTTGATGCGTTTGGCCATGGGAAGACGACTACTTTGGCAACGATCTAATTTTATGCCCGAAGCGCGTGCAACGCAAATCGCCTCGATGCTAGCCGTCAAACTGGGCTAAAAACGGAAGAATCAGCTCGGTAAACTCCTTGGGCGAAACGATAATTGTTGATCGAAAGGACTTGGGAAAATGTTTCGTGTTGCCCGTCACCAAGTAGTTAGCTTCGGCTGCCTCCGCACATTCTAAGAGACGGTTGTCGGGATCATCGAGCTTGATGGCCGTGACTGTTTTTGTTGGTTTGACGAGCAGACTGGTTTTTCGAATAACAGACAGGGAGCGCGCAATGCGCTGCGGCGTAAGCTTGAGGTGAGGACGGTTCAAGACCTCCTTGTACTCCGCGAGAACAGGCTCTGAAACGTACATCTGGATACGGCGACCTGCCGCAAGGTCTAAGATAGCCGCGGGCAATCCTTCATCGTTTAGATTGGCGGACACCACGACGTTGGTGTCGATCACCACGCGAATCATGCGGCGGGTTGAGTCTTCTTCTTTGCCTGCCTTCGGTGGGCAGCGATTTCACGGTCGATTTCGCGCATGCTCATCGAACTGGTGCCGCTCTGCTTGGCCTCCTGGCGGATCGCGCGGTACGCAGCGGGTGTCGGAGCCACATTCCTAATGTAGTCGCGCACGCTCATAATGATGACGCTCGGCTTGCCCCGGCGATCTACCACAAAGCGCTCATCCTTCTCGGACGCCCGCCTCAAGATTTGCCCGAGCTGCGTGCGTGCCGTTAGGGCAGATACCACGTTCTGCATGCGCTTGGCATCGCGTTTCTGAGTCGTCGATACGTTCATGGCAATTGAAATGATTAATTAGTTCGACTTAAGTTTACCAGCTCCGTGAGGCGTGTCAATTACCGGTGCGGCTTCGCGATCTCTGGGCTTTGCGCCATGCGTGAATGATCCGGGTTGCGCTTCTCACATCGGTCTTAATGCCAAGTTTCTTGGCGAGTTTTTCGCCATCACGCGAAAAACGCTCGGCTTGAGCAATAAACTCTTCCCGCGTCATGGGATTGGCGGCTTCCTCCGCCTTAGCTTCACGAATTAGTTTCGCGACCCAACGTTCGTCGAAAGGACGTCGCTCTTGGCGCGATGCCACTGTTCCCCCATTGCTAGATTGGCCCCGTTTCATTTGCTTGTTTGCTTAGCCTTTTTTCGAAGTGCGTTCCGCAGTTGCGTATTGACGCTCGCCTCCCCTTCATTTGCTCGCATGATGGTAATAACCCCGCCAGCCACACGAAATTCCACCAGCTCCCCGTCCTTGAATCCAGCCGCGCGGACAATTGCCGGAGGCACCACAAGAGGAACTTTGGGATCGTATTTTACGGTGATCGCCACGGCGGTTAGATTAGCGAGATCTCCACGGTTTGGATGTTTTTTGACTTAAGCATGGAAATCTTAATGATCCAGATAAGAAAAGCGTAGCAGGTGGGCTGCGCGCGTCAAGCTGATGTTCTACCGGGATTCCGCCACCCGTCCAATCGCGGCAGCCTTGAAGAGAAGGCTGATCCGCAATCCCGGCACCGGTTGCTCTTCGTTTCGGACCGGTGCGCGCCATAACGGCGTTTTGGTCGCAGGCGGCAGGAACGGGTTGGCCGGATATCCCAAAAAGATCGGCGCGCCCGTAGTCCCGCTAGAACCAGGCGCGCCTCCTTAATCAAAATCCTGCTGGGTCAATCTGTAAAGCGCGGACTAGGCGGCGGGCGCGAGCCGGAGGCGTACTTCTGTCCCCTCACCTTTCCGCGGGCTCATGAAAATGTCTGCCAGTATTGAATCGGGAATGTGAAAATCCATGCCTTCGATTGAGGTGAAAAGGAAATACTTCAGCGCTTCCGGCGGCAAAACTTCCCGTGCGGCAGCCATAAGTCCCTTGGCGCGCTCAGATGTGAGAGTAAACGTAACCACGCGGAATGAATTGATGCCATACTTTTTAGCGTGTAGGCCGTCCTGCATGTATTGCCAGTAGGCCACGAGTTTCTGCTGAAACCGTTTATGCGTCGTCGTCGAGCGATCCGCTTCCACGAAGAAGTTGAACTGATTCCTACCGTCAGGTCGGTTGCGGTCGCGCAGTACGAAAAATGCGTCCGGGCAGACCGGCAAGTCCACGCGTTCGCGGTTCTGCCAAACACTCACCCGATCCCAAAGCTCCTTACCCTCACGCCAGGCTTCCAGCACCGTATCGGCTCCCCTGCCGGAAAGGTCCAAGATGGAATGAATGTCCACCAGCATCAACTGGTGCTTCAAAAATAGTTCCTTGAGTTCGCGATGCCGCAATCGCCATTCGATCAATTCGCGGGAAGCAATTCCCTGATTAACCAGGACATTGATCCCCTCCCGGCCAATAACGTAGATATGCTTTTGGAAGGGCAGTTCGATGCGCGCCAAATAGTGGTTTCGCAACAGCTTCAGTAATCGCCCGTGAACCTTCTTGTATGACCGATTGGTCAAGGCGCTCAGATGATCGATGTGCAGCATGCGATATTCAAACACGCTACGCATCATCGCGATGTCGGAAGCGGTCAGGTGGCACGCGGCGCGTTCAAGAGCCGGAAAGAGTCCGGCTTGGATGACGCCCCGTTGAATCCTGGTTGATCTCATGAAGTACTTAACAAGTGTTTATAACTCTTTATAAGTATAGGGATCGGTGGTGAGCCGTCAATGTGGATAACTCGAGCTAAGGCAAGGAACGAATCACGACATCGGCTGTGACTGACCCGCTGCGACATCGGATTCATGCTGGTCAGAATCGGCTATATGAAAGCACTGTGGATTGCGTTGTTTTTTCACTCGTGTAATGCGATTTAGATGCCCAAGTGCCGCCGGGCCGGTCGGTCCCCCGATGTCGTGCTGGCTCCAACTACGGGTCACAGCCTGGCTATGCAGTCCGCTATCAAACTTAGCCAGATCTGGTTCAGGAGATAAGCGTCGGCTC
>JANYJA010000114.1 GCA_025358575.1 Terriglobia bacterium | reverse complement strand
CAGCCGAGCTTGCGCCAACCAAGCCGCTCACGACGCCCATCTGCGACCGTGGATGCATATCCTGGTAGCTTCTTCGCCATGGGTGCAGAGGTGCCGCAGGTTGCGTGATCGGCCCTCGCCTCTTCGCCTCGACAACTTCAGTTTTTTGAGGCCGCCCCGCAATTTCATGCTGGTTCAGCTTCCGGCCTCGATAATGAATCTCCATCGACCCGTCTTGCCACTCACACACCGTCCCTTTGCTTTTCGCCGGCGTATGGTTCCGGCTCTGGTTTTCGACTTGATAGAAGTGATTTCATGCGGCTCTCCCAATCGTTGCCCAGCACTCGCTCGGTTTCCAGACGGAAGATTTCCCGCAGCCGCTGCGCTCCGGGAATCGGCAGATGGAAATCGGTCTCGGACGCCGCGTCGATGGCAAAACGCTGGTTATGATCGTCGCAGTATTCTTTGTTCCAGATATTCATTCACGGCCTGGAATTTGAGCGAACGCTGATTGGTGATTCGTTAGCAACCGTAGGGTACAACCGGGGGTGTGGGCGCGTCTTTTAAAGGGCTGTCCTGCGCCGCTTTTACGGTTCGTTGCGCGACGTCACTCAGTGAAAACATGGTAGCACTAACGGGAGTCGAACGTGCTAACAGCCAGTTCAGTCCAGTCCAAGTGGGTCTAAGTCTTTCATTTTAGGTCCAGTCCGTACTGCACCGGCCCCACAAATTGCGCCACAGTCGGCTGACGTCGTCACTCGGTCGTCACTCGCGAAGTTGAACTACCACCAAACTCGTGTGCTGTCAGGATTACGAACCAGAAGCCAGAATCGCGCCAGGCATCAAAGCCAACATAAACACTCATTGGCTCCGGCACACCCATGCATCGCATGCGCTCGATCACGGAGCCCCATGCATATTGTTCATGCAACGCTTGGCATGCTGTCAGTCGCGACAACCCGCCTCTACCTCCACGCCCGTCCGGGAGAGTCGACTTCGAGCTTCATCTCGGTTTCGTGGAACTTGCAGTTTCTTGAAGAACTTTGCACGCGCACATTGAAGCAGCTAAGCGTTAAACAACCGGCCGGTGGATTACGCGGAGGAGTTGGCGTTTAAGTATGTGCGCGGTAATAATGGGAGCGACGACCCGACGCGGATTGGATTCTCCTTATGACTTTCAGGTCGGTTTCAAGAACGCAGAAGCCAGAAGGGGCGCGAACGAAGCCGGCGCCCTTAGCCTCGCGTCCTATAGCTCCAAAGGTTAGCCACGGACCGCAAGAATCCGGTGGCACCAGTGGAGCGCGGTGGACCTTTTCCGACATTAGTGTTTTTGCACCAGAAGGGCGGGAGACAGGACCGACAATGTCGAATCTCTTGATCGGCGATGCAAACGATCGACACGAGCAACAAGCCGAACGCGTGGCAGATCGAGTGATGCGAATGACCGAACCAAATTCTTTGGCCTTTGGTGTCCAGCGCAAATGCGCCTGTGGAGGCAGTTGCTCCAGGTGCCGTGAGCAGACGAACGCCAATGGTTTGCAGAGAAGAGGTTCGGGGCCGGGTTGTTTGGTAGGGGGGACCGCTCCGCCTATCGTGCACCAAGTGTTGGTCTCGCATGGCCAACCACTCGACGCAGCACTTCGCTCTTTTATGGAACCGCGGTTCGGCTACGATTTCTCTCGGGTGCGCATTCACCAGGATACTTTAGCTGCGCGGTCAGTTAACGCGGTGGAAGCTCACGCCTATACCGTGGGCTCGAATATTGTGTTTGGAACTGATCGGTATAATCCGGCAAGCCGGGAAGGACAGCGATTACTGGCCCACGAACTCACGCATGTTATTCAGCAATCGACCGCGCCTTCGCCCGCAATAGCGGCAAGCCCCAGCCTTGGATTTCTGCAACGAACTCCCGCGCCAAAAGAATATGAGCAGAGCAAACGAGCGCTAGCCTCACACCCCGAGGATGCACGGGCACTTCTCTCTGCGATTCCGGTGGTGCTCGGGCAGATGACAGAGCACCAGATTCAACAAGTGCAAAGGGTACTGGATGCAGCGGTTGTCAATCCAGAAGTAACAAAAGAAATTAACGCGATTCATCGCCGCGCCACCACCATTTTGGACGACGGCTTGACGTATGTAAATCATGACAGATTAGATGCGCCGGCGGCCCGGGCCGAGAAGAACTACATCCCGGTTAGTGGCTCGGATTATCGTATTCGACTCGACCATAAGGGCTTGTTGATGCCCGATGCGTTTAAAGTGACCAGCGATAACACAGATGAACCGGCGTTCCTGCGGAGTGTTGCGAAATGGCTTGAAAATGAAGGAGTATGGCTGCAGTTTCGTCCTAAACTTGTTCGCGATCCGGACGATCCATCCAAGTTTATGGAAAATCCGAGGGCGTACCAGGCATGGCTTACTCTGGGTCCTGAAGCCAAGGAAAGTCGGACTATCCCGGTGGAATATGGCGGTTTTATCACGCGGAACGCGTTGTTTGGCATCGGCGTCGTAGCTGCCGGCCAATGGAATCGGGTTTATCGCGGACCGGTAAAGATGGCGCTAAGACAGCAAGCTGCCGCTCTCGAGGCAGCTATCGATGACGGATCAGCCGAATACTGGAGACTTCGGAAGCTTCGCTCGGACATGTACATCCGCGCCAAAGTGATAGATCTGGTTGGAGGTGCCGATTTTCCGGATTCCCGTCTCTGGGATCTACCGCGTCAACTCTTAAGTCGAGCCTCGGGTTTTGAGGCCGGCGACAATATTCGAGCCGCGCAAGCTTTCCTGATTGCGGCTGCGGTTGCAACCCAGCACTCCGCCGATTTGCTGGCTCAATACAGTGACGACGTTCAAACCGGCGGCAATCGTGTAGTGAAAGTTCTCGAGGTGGCCAACAAAGCGGGTGAGGTAGCGCAAGTGGTTCTTACGGTGTTGGACGGCGTGGCTTTTGTGCGCGGAGCCGCCTCCATAGTTAGAACAGTGGCGGCCGCGGAAGCAGGTGAAACGGTAGTGATCTCGGTCACGCGCAGTGGAGTGACCGCGGAACGGTTCGTAGGGGACTATGCCGCGAGGAACCCGGCGGTGGCAGTTGAACTCGGAAAAATCGGATTAGCTCCCGCGAAAGGGGCAGCAAGAGAAGTAGTTGGTGTGGAGAGGGCTGAAGAAGCGATCACGGACGCGAACAAATATATCAAGCAGCATCCTCCGGGTCCCGTGGAGGGAGAGATTCCGGGGCATCGGAGCAGGCCCGTAGGCGAACATCACAAACACAAGATCGCCGAGGTGGAAGACCCTGTAACTGGTGATATCTCTTGCGAGCTTCAATCGCCGAAACCCCACATTCCCGTGGCCTGCCCAGATGGATTGGGAAAGCGAAAGAACGCTCCTCCGATGGGCGAATCCCAAATTAAACCTTCGGAGCGGTCGGGAGCCAAGGTGGATATGGCCGTTCAAGAACATAATGTAAAGACAGATTTTCGGGAAGGCTCAGGAACGGCGGTGCAGTCAGCACATATGATTCCGTCGGCGGCAGCGCGGGATTTAGAGGCATATAGCCGCAATTCGGCGGTCACCGCGCTTATGCCTCGGGAACTCCATAAGGCCTTTGACGATGGGTGGAAGGCTTGGGCTCAGGCTAAGGCTGCGCAAGGCATTACAACGGTTAAGGTGGAGGAATTCCTTCTTGAACTTGATAAGGCCGCTGAGGCGGTGCCTGAGCTCCGCGGCCGAACTAGCGATACGATGAGCTGGCTTTTCCGTCATGAGGCCTATCGGACGCTTGGGCTTAAGCCGACTGACGTTTTTCGCATGCCGTTTTCAAAATAGTCGCCCGCAGGCTTGAATTGCAAGATTTGATCGCTATGACAAACTAAACGTGACGGACGTTGAGGCCTCGTTTCATTTTACGTTGACTGGTGCGGCTTCACGAGCCCCTGGCGATACGAGGAGGACCCGCAGAGTGCATGTCGCACAGGCGGAGCGGCAGGTTGCGCGCTTATCCTACTGCCGGCCAAGGTATGCCGGAAGCGGGTCTTGTCCAGTTGCCACCGCCAGTCCGCGATTGCGACGGTATTGTCCTTGGCCGCTAACGAGTTTCTGCGGACCCGCTACATCGCCAAGTTCAATGAACAGTTCGCGGTAGCGGCCGAACAGAAAGGGACGGCATTTCGCCGTTCGGACCGATCCGATTTGAACTGGATCTTCACGGTCCAGACGGAACGTATAGTGGCCTTCCACGGTCGTGATTTTTGCAGCCGAAGCTCCTGCGGCAGACGCCCTTGCCAAGTTCCGAAATTCCTCTCCGACCGGCCCGCGCCTGTGGTGAGAGGCTGCGATCATCTGCACTCCCAGCTCCTTCATCGCCCTCCCCACCTGCGTCAACCGATGCTTATCCACCTTCTCCCCGGCCTTCACCGTGACAAAGAAATGGCTGCCGCGGTCGCTGTACAACGCACAGAATAGGCCCTCGTTTCGATCACCTCCCAGAAGCCCCAGAACAGCCGATCTGATTGCCGATAGTCTTAAAACCAACCCCGTACTCTCCGCGAGCAGCTTGAGCTTCCGAATCGCGCTCGAGACGGGAACGCACTCTTTGTGGGTAAGCGCTTTGCCTCAAAGCTATGGCCACGAGGTGATCGTTGCCAATGCCCGCCATTCCTGCAATCGGGCGGGCTGGTTGATGCAGTTCTGAATCTCGGTCTTCCGGCTGCCGAAACGGTTGTAACCGAAGAACCCGCCTCCAAACAGCAGCAAAATCAGAATAAGCAATATCAGCATTCTCGTTCTTTCGATCCTAAATAGTGGCGCGAACCTGTATTCTCCAATCAGGTCGGGAAGAATCAAATTGCTTAATACAGAAAAAACGCTAGCTGGTTTCGTTCGGGTGCGCGGCGCGCGTGAGCACAATCTCAAGAACATCAGTGTGAATATCCCGCGTGACGCCCTGGTCGTCTTTACCGGTGTGTCGGGCTCCGGAAAATCGTCGCTCGCGTTTGGCACGCTGTACGCCGAAGCGCAACGACGATACTTGGAGTCGGTTGCCCCGTACGCACGGCGTCTGTTCAACCAGATGGGCACGCCCGAAGTTGACAGCATCGACGGATTACCACCGGCTGTGGCATTGCAGCAGCAGCACGGCTCGCCGTCCACGCGCTCATCGGTTGGGAGCGTCACCACGCTTTCCAATCTGCTTCGGATGCTATATTCGCGCGCTGGAGATTACCCACCCGGCCAGCCCCTGCTTTATGCGGAATCGTTTTCCTCAAACACGCCGGAAGGCGCGTGCCCGAATTGCCATGGCCTGGGCCGCGTCTACGAAGTGACGGAACGGTCGATGGTGCCCGATGATTCTTTGACTATTCGGGAACGCGCCATCGCCGCGTGGCCAACGGCGTGGGGGGGTCAAAACCAGCGTGACATCCTGATCT
The DNA here is from genome assembly GCA_025358575.1 of Terriglobia bacterium. Lineage (GTDB taxonomy): Bacteria > Acidobacteriota > Terriglobia > Bryobacterales > Bryobacteraceae > JANYJA01. The sequence goes on along the minus strand of JANYJA010000114.1, from coordinate 31,189 downwards.
CGCTCGGCTACGACGTGGACCGGCCCTGGCGTGAACTTCCTCAGAAGAGCCGGAACTGGATTCTGTTTACTGACGAGCAACCCGTGGTGCCGGTCTACGCAGGAGTCACCCCGGCTGAGGCGCGGCGCGCACTGAAGCGCAATGATGAACCTAGCTACCAAGGCACTTTCACCAGCGCCAGACGACATGTTCTGCACACCTTCGCCCACACGCAAAGCCTGTTAAACAAGAAACGTGTTCTGCAGCATATGCTCAACAGCGAATGTTCACTGTGCCACGGCAAGCGCCTGCGCCGAGAATCGTTGTCCGTGAAGTTTGCTGGATTCGACATTGCCGACCTATCAGGATTCCCGCTGGAGCGCCTGGCCAGCCTGCTGCGCCATTATTCCGAGAAGGCTGTCGACCTCGGCAACATGACTGCGGACCACCCCGAGCAGGCCGTGGTAATTCATCGGATTGCCTGCGACATCTGGGCGCGCATTACCGTGATGCTCGACCTCGGGCTAGGCTACCGCTCGCTGGCGCGAACCACACCGAGCCTTTCGCCGGGTGAACTGCAGCGGCTTCGGCTGGCGACACAGGTACACTCGAACCTTTTTGGCGTGGTCTATGTGCTCGACGAGCCGTCCGCCGGTCTGCATCCAGCCGATACTCAAGCGCTTCTGCGCGTGCTCGATCAATTGAAAGCGGCAGGCAATTCGCTGTTCGTGGTGGAGCACGATCTGGATGTGATTCGCCACGCCTCGTGGATCATCGACGTGGGGCCTGCCGCGGGTGAGCAAGGTGGCTTTTTGCTCTATAGCGGAGTGCCCGAAGGGCTCCGCCACGTACAGGAATCGGAAACGCGGCGCTACCTTTTCGGAGAGCAAGTGTCTTCCCGGCGTGAACCCCGTGTCCCTACCGGCTGGCTCAGGCTGGTCGACGCGTCCCGAAACAACCTGAACGGGCTGGAGGTAGCGTTCCCTTTAGGAGTCTTCACGAGCGTGACGGGGGTCTCCGGCTCCGGCAAGTCGACTTTAGTTAGTCAAATCCTGGTGGAGTTACTGGCAGAACATTTAGGGACTCACGGCATGACTGAAGATGAAAAGGACGAGGAGCTGGAACGCGATCCGGTCATTACCACTGGCGGCCGAATCACCGAAGGCCTAGAAGGATTGAAGCGTTTGGTGCTAGTGGATCAGAAGGCCATCGGGCGCACGCCTCGCTCCAACTTGGCGACGTACACTGGCCTTTTTTCGCACATTCGCAAGCTTTTCGCCGCGACTAGCGACGCGCGCGTGCTCCATTATGACGCGGGCCGCTTTTCCTTTAATGTAACCAAGGGCCGCTGCGAAACTTGCGATGGTGAAGGTTTTGTCATGGTTGAGTTGCTTTTTCTTCCAAGCGTTTATTCGCCCTGCAGCACGTGCCGGGGTGCGCGCTTCAATGCCAAGACTCTCACGGTCAGATACCGCGATAAGAACATAGCTGAAGTACTCGGGATGACCGTAAATGCGGCCTCGGAGTTCTTCGCCGAGGAACCCCCGCTGGTTCGCCTGCTGAACGTAGTAAAAGAAGTTGGCTTAGGGTACCTGCGGCTAGGCCAGCCAGCGACAGAACTCTCCGGCGGGGAAGCGCAGCGCATCAAGCTCGCAACCGAACTGCAGCGCATACAGCGGGGTAATACCATCTATATCCTCGATGAGCCGACCACGGGCCTGCATCCGGCCGATGTCGAACGACTCGTCGGCCAACTCGACCGGCTGGTAGACGCTGGCAATACGGTCATCGTGGTTGAACATGATATGCGAGTAGTGGGAGCAAGCGATTGGATCATCGACATCGGCCCGGGCGCGGCAGCTCAAGGCGGCAGAGTAGTCGCTTCCAGCACACCGATTGAGGTGTCAAAATCGTCTGCCAGCCGCACCGCTCCGTTCTTGGCGAGTTTCCTGGCTTGATTTATCGACCACTGCTAAAAGTGCTTCTTTTCCCATCTTGGCAACTTCTCCTGGGACATAGAAACGCTGATGGTCGTACCTATACGGTGAATGTATCCATGAAGTGGCCAAGTAGACCGGTCCACCAACGTTCGCGTGTTTCCAGATACTGCTCCTTCGCGCAACAAAGCTTACATGGCTTTGACCACCATCCGGTTGTTGCCGTTTTTCGCTGCACGGTCCCGTGAGTTGGCACCGCGCTGACAAGGTTGGGATCAAGAGACTTATGGTCCGCAAACCATCTCTCGGTCCGCCCCGAACCAGTTTCCACGAATCGACCGTGAACAGCGGGTGGGTTATTGTATGTTATTGATTACAAACTATTTGCTCCCGCAAATTGGTAAGGAGCTATCCGGTAAGTACACATCTTAAAATTACCGACAACCGAGGACATCTTGCATTAGTCCGCTCCTGGAAATCTAAGCTGGCTTTGTGTTTAAAAGCACGCCGATACGAATCGCGTAACGTGGGGGAATCCTGAGTACGAGGAACGATGAAAGCTTATGAGGCGACCAACCCTCGATAAAATTTCGCGGGGATCAGTGCTGACGGGCGTGGCATCTGCGGCAGAAAATTTTGGCCTCTTCCCGGGGTTGTCTCAACCTTGGTGGCCATTCCAGTTCAGCGCTTATCAGTTTCCCACCTATCGTCATTGTGTTAGCAAGAAAGCACTAACTTGAAGAAAATCACTCCGGCGAGATTCTCCCTTCGTCACAAACTGATCGGAACAGAACGTTACACTCGCGACCATTCCATTTACCCACCCCCTCCGCCGCCCCTGCCTGGCGGGCTTGCCAGGCCAGGCGATGGAGCTTACGCCAGTGGGTTGCTTTCCAGTTATTCGAAGCGACATTCCAGCTTCACTTTCTCGATGATCTTCGAGCGGGTCCCATGGATGAGTGTCGCGCTACCTAATGCGACATCCTGCGCCTGAAGGCTACTGCCGGAATCCTCAATTTCATTAGGGCGCGTTCTGCTTTTCCATTTCACAACGCGCACCATCGGGGCGCCACGCCAAGCTCCCTAAAGCACCCCGGACTGTTCAGCCAGCAGGTATGTCATTTGATCGTGAAAAGCCATTGCAAGCTAGACCAGCGCGCACCGTGGTGCAAAGTCGGCTCTTGCGCTGTTCGACATCGCGCTTCGCTAGGCAGTGGATGGGAATCGCACAATCTGGTACAACATATTGTATTTTTGGTTTGCTGCGGGTAGTACCTTAAGAGAATGAACAAGAAACACAAGGCTGGAAGGGAAAAACAGGGCTCGGCGCAGAGCGACGCCCGGGCTTCGAAGGGCGGTGAAACTCACCAGCAAGCGACGGGCGACCGAACCATTCTTACAACGAACCAAGGCGTCGCCATTTCCGACAACCAGAACTCACTGAAAGCGGGCGGGCGCGGGCCAACACTCCTAGAAGATTTCATCCTGCGCGAGAAAATCACTCACTTCGATCACGAGCGCATTCCGGAGCGCATCGTTCACGCGAGGGGTTCGGGCGCGCACGGATATTTTCAGCCCTACCAATCGATGAAACACGTTACTAAAGCCAATTTTTTGTCCGATCCCAGCGTGCAGACTCCCGTGTTTGTGCGCTTCTCTACTGTCGCGGGAGGCGCAGGTTCGGTGGACCTTCCACGGGACGTGCGCGGCTTTGCCGTGAAGTTTTACACCCAGGAAGGCAACTACGATCTGGTCGGCAACAACATCCCCGTATTTTTTATCCAAGATGCGATCAAGTTTCCGGACCTGATCCACTCCGTCAAAATGGAGGCTGACCGCGGCTATCCTCAGGCCGGCTCGGCCCACGATACTTTCTGGGATTTCGTGTCACTGATGCCCGAATCGCTTCACATGATCATGTGGGCCATGTCGGACCGCACTCTTCCACGGTCTTTGCGAATGATGGAAGGCTTCGGCGTCAACACTTTCCGTTTGGTGAACGATGCCGGTGAATCCAATTTCGTGAAGTTCCATTGGCGTCCCATTCTGGGTACAAGCGCCGTCACGTGGGATGAAGCTGTGAAGATTTCCGGCGCGGATCCGGATTTTCACAGGCGCGATCTGTATGAAGCAATCGAAGCGGGGGCTTTTCCCGAGTTTGAACTCGCTTTCCAAGTTCTAGACCAGAAGATGGCGGACGATTACCGATTCGATATCCTTGACGCTACCAAGCTCATTCCCGAAGAGGTTGTGCCTCTCCAAGTGGTCGGTAAGATGGTTCTTAACCGAAACCCGGACAACTTCTTCGCCGAGACGGAACAAGTGGCTTTCTGCCCGAGCCATGTGGTTCCAGGCATTGATTTCAGCGAAGACCCGCTGTTGCAGGGCCGCCTTTTCTCGTACCTCGATACCCAGCTGAGCCGCCTGGGAACACCCAACTTTCACCAAATTCCCGTGAACGCGCCGAAGTGCCCGTTTGCCAATCTCCAGCGCGACGCCAAAATGCAAATGATGGTGCCCAAGGGCCGCGCCAACTACGAACCCAACTCCATTGACCCGTCCGCGCCTCGCGAGTCACACAGCTATGGGTTCCAGACGACTCCGATACCGCTAGAAGGCACGAAAGTGCGCTTGCGCGCCGAATCGTTTGCGGATCATTACTCCCAAGCACGGATGTTCTACCGCTCTATGTCGCTGCATGAACAGAAGCACATGCAAAAGGCGCTCACCTTTGAGCTGGGCAAAGTGGACATCCCCGAGATTCGCCGCAAGATGCTCGGGCATCTGGACGTGATCGACCCAGACCTCGGCACGATCGTGGCCGAAGAACTTGGCATGACGGGGGAAGCAATCAGGGCGACACCAACAGTGCCGCACGTGGAACTGCCTCCGAGTCTCGCGCTGCGAATGATTGGTAAGTATCCACCGACGTTAAAGGGACGGAAAGTGGGTGTCCTGCTAGCACCTGGGTTCGACGTGGAAGTAATGCAGCAGTTGGTGAAGGCGATTGAGGCAGAGAGTGCGACGGCCGCCCTCATCGGGACCAAGGTGGGCGGCGTCCAAGACGGTGCCGGGACCAAGCAGCCGGTGGATATGGCACTTAACGCCTCTCCTTCCGTCCTCTTCGACGCGGTGGCCGTTCTCGCGGGCACTGAGGGCGACCGAGCGCTCACGGAAAACCCAGATGCCGTCACCTTCTTAAGAGATGCTTTGCGCCATCTTAAATCGATTGGATTGTCTGGTGCCACGAGCGTGGCGAATAGGGCCGAAGTGTCCGGACTGGGAGTCACCAACTTCGCCGGAGCGAAGGACGGCATTTCTACTTTCATCAACTTCGCAAGGGGCGGCCGCGTGTGGGAGCGTGACTCCGACTGAAATCCGTCAAACCTCTTCACTCCGCCGACGGGCCAGCGAATAAGCCTCATCGCGGTTCTGCCGTTCAACGCTCCTTTGCCGCCTCAACGCGCAGAAGGACGCAGGCACACATCGAGCTTGGTCTCTCTTGGCCGCGCGCAGACAACGTGCGCGACCTCGAATCAATGATTGCAAGCTGGATAAACGGGCCCGAGCACCATGGTAAGCTGTCGGACCGGGCCGCCACCGATCAACAGATTGCCCTCACGCTCCTCCGGCAGACACTTCGAAAAGTGATCGGCTTTCTGAACGCCCTCGAATGGTCGCTTGAGTAACCCACCTTTTCGGGGGGGCCGTAATTGTTGACGTACCTTCCCCGTTAAAGGGGCGAGGTCACATCCTGCTAATGACGCGACCGCAGGTGCAAGTCGGTTGGCAGCCGCGAAAGCCCTGGACGTGACCCAGATGCCCTTGAGTGAAGCGGTGACGTTCCTCTTTGCACGAACCGGGAGTGATAATGGCAGCCGCAGCGAAAGAACGGCAGCGTCTGCAACTGGCTACCTAACTCGGAGGTCTGCCCTGGCACTAGAACAGGCCGCAATTTTTATCACGACGCACGACACGCCCTTTCAAGATTATTTGACCAGCTACTCCAAACGGCAACTTGAGCGCTTGAACAAATCAAAGCCCGTGTGCCAAGTTCATCAACCTGCGGTGGGATCTCCGGGTGAATGTCGCGAACCAGCTACGCGGCGTGACGACCAATTGACTTGGAGATATAGCATCGGTGAGCAGGAAAAGCTCAGCCTTTTCAAGGTGAACATTTCCGCCATCCCATCGCGCAGGTGCCGAGGGTCGTACGTGGAATCGCATCTTCTGATGACCGGCACGATTGGACGTCCCTGGTTATTGTTGCTGCTTGCGGGCCGACACGGCACTCCACGTTAGGGTTATGGTTCGCGACTCACGCCGAGCACTGAAAGATTCCGGGTTTCGGTGGCAACCGGGGATCTGCGAACTCCACAGTTGGGTCTTGATTGTGCCCGCTCGGGCTAGTTAAAGAACACAGTCACCGAGATGGTGCATTGTGGCGCCGATATAGGGTTCACTCGATCGATTGAAGAAGCAAGCATTCGCTTTGTACTAGGTTCCTTTTCTTTTAGCGCGACACCGCCAGAATCTGCTGGAGATGGTGCTCGCCATTTATGGGCGTCGAGTAGGCCCTGCTTCGAGCGCTCCGTGTTCCGGGCAGGCCTCGTCGTGCACGAACCCGGCCGTGGCTGTGGTTCCGTCCGGAAAAGTGGCGTACCCGCCGGTCCGATGTACCAAGCGTGGCACTGCAACGAAGTTGCTGGGCAACCCAAGAAACGGAAAAAGGCGCAAAGTGCAGGTAAGGGCAGCCCAGGGGAACCCAGTAAGTAAAATTATCGTCGCCCCTCGCCCTAGATAAATGCGGCTGGCCTGCCATCTGCAACTGGTCAAGAGTAGCGGTCGCGATAGCCCCGTTTCGGGGATCGAAGTGCGGATTTAACGCGAGCGCCATCTGGAGTAACGTACTCGCCCTTTTATTGTCCATGTTCTTAAGAGCGATCATGCCCGCGTGAAAATAGGAGTCTGGCTCCGGTGTTTTAAGCCATTGCTTTTTTACTTGCCCTCATCGCCTCGTGGAATTGCTTGTTTTTGAACAATACCCAGCTCAAAGTATCCCAACTGTAGACCTTATCTCTGACGTCGAACTTCGCCCGGGCAAGATCGAGCGCCGACAGGTTCCGATTCGTTGTCGGCGTAAACGACGGCAAGTGTGCGATTCGCTTTCTCGCCGTTCACTGCCATCAGCTTTTGAAGCGTTCGAGTAATGCACGCTGCCCGGCGGCTCCTGGAGCGCCGTGGTTTAGGGTGAAGAGCGTTTCAAGCGGCCCCGCATACTCCGGCAGTGGAATGACGGACTGGGCCTTAAGAAAGTTCTTGATTTCCGCGTTAAGGCTGCCTCGGGCGGCCGACGTACGTCCCAGGCCCGCATACGCACGATGATAACCGGGAAACGTTGCTAACGAGTTCTTGTAAGCCGTCTCCGCATCGCTGGTGCGACCCACTTTAAACAGCATGTCGCCCATCTCCGAGTAGCACCATGCCACATTCTCAAGCGAGGGGCTGCCCGCGTCGTTTGCCTGTGCCATCCAACCCAGCGCGGCATCGGGATCTCCGGTCACGAAGCGATAATAGGCCAACCGGTTATAGCTGAAGAGATTGGCCCCGAGACAAACCATGCGTTCGTCCGCGTCGCCCGCTTCCCTGTACTTCCCAGTTCCATTCGCGCATCGCCCAGAATCCCCAACGTGGCCGCGTCGCTAGGGTCTGCCGTGGCGTAAGCATCCGCAGTCAAGATTTTTTTCCGGAGCGCGGAAAGCATACACCGATTGACAACCTGCCTCTTCTTTTGAACCGCGACATCTAAGGGGTCATTGAAACGGTGTGGTGTGCCCATTCGGCTCCCAAGTGTTTTGCTGTTCCCGCGGCCGAGGCGGTCCGATACTGCGTGCGAAGTTTTGCAACAAACCGCAACGCCTACGAAATGGAGATGAAGCTCGCGCTCGATTGTCCCGGTCGCGCGTGAAGATAGAGACTGGTTGTTGCAACTGAAGCGTGGCCAAGCGTTGCCTGGACCAGGTGGATGGGGGCGCCGCGATCGAGCGCGTGTGAGGCATCCCCGATATCGCGCCACCGCTTTCTCGTGGGGCTGAGTCAAGTTTTCGAGGCGGGAGTCTGGTGGCCTGGTCGTACGAATATCGTTTCGCCCGGCGAAAGTCGCCGCATGGCCTGAGCAGTCAAAAATTGCCAGTAGCTCCTCTGGAGGATGTCCGTGTGCGGGCTCCAACTTCTCGATTCGTCGGCGCAACCTCATACTGGACCTTCTTCGCCATCGGGACCCAGGACTATAAAAGGCGGAAAGGCAAAAACTCAGGGCCACTCTCCAACGCTTGCAGACGCTTTAGCAGTTCTCGCCTCATTCTGTTTTCTCGAAACCCTGGAATCGATTTTTTGATGTCGCACCTGCGACGGGGTTTGTCCAAACATATTGGCCGGACCCGACCAAAAGGGAGCTTGTCACGCCCTTCTTGGGGTCGATGAAATGGATGGTCATGGACAGCGGCGCGACTACTGCCGGCGTCATGCGAGCTTCGAGGCTGGCCAAGCGCTTATTGAGTGTTCGGTCGATCATTTCGGCAATTTTGAGAAATCTGCATCGTACGTTTCGGTATCTGGCAAATGGGAGTGAGTGTCCGCCACCTTCATTCTTAGGCCTTGCGGTTAGTTGCAGAAACATGCCAACCCAACAACATACTCAACGCGCTCCGAAGAGGGATTGACAGACTGGTTGAGTGTTTGCGGTTCGCGACGGAGTTGAACCGAGAGTAGAATTTTCGTAATGAAGCTTTCCCTTGTACTCGCTGCCACGGCGTTGCTCCAGGCCGAGTCCTTCAACGTACTGATCCGAGGTGGGCTCATTGTGGATGGAACCGGCAATCCATCGTGGGTCGGTGATTTAGGAATCCGCGAGGGAAAAATTGCGGCGATGGGCCGGCTCGCTGGAAGCACCGCTCAGACGGTAATCGAAGCCCGAGGACTGGTGGTGTCGCCGGGATTTATCGACATCCACAACCATTCCGACTACACGCTGCTCACCGACGGGAACGCAGAAAGCATGATCCGGCAAGGGGTCACCTCGATGATCCTGGGCGAGGGCGGTTCCACGGCGCCTGTTGGAGGCAAGCAGCAGGATAAAGAATATCGAGCGGAATGGCAAGACTTCAACGGATACTTCACAACATTACTCAAGGGTGGCATCTCGACGAACGTGGGGACGTACATCGGATTGAGCCAGGTCTGGACCTTCGTCCACGGCGAACAGGCCGGTCCGCCTGCTTCTGACGAAATAGCGCAGATGCAGGAATTGGTGCGCGACGCCATGCGGCAAGGGGCTCTCGGTGTCGCGAGTTCCTTGAGCGGACCGCCCGGCTCGTGGATCGACACGAATTCGCTGATCGCGATGCGCAAAGCCGCTTCGGAATTCGGCGGGATCTACTCGACACACATGCGCACCGAGGGGCAGGGTGTTTTCGAATCGGTCGCCGAGGCAATCAAGATCGGCCGTGAAAGTGGTGTGCCGGTGGACATCATTCATCTCAAGCTGGCCGATCGCACGCTCTGGGGACAGATGCCAGAGGTAATCGCCAGCATCGGTCAGGCACGAGCCAGCGGTGTCGAGGTGACGGCGAATGTTTATCCCTACCGTGCCGGGCAGAATGACCTTGCCACTATCATCCCGCCTTGGGCGCACGAAGGCGGGTCGGCCGCTCTGATCCGTCGCCTGAAAGACCCATCACTGCGTCAACGGCTGGAGACCGAAATCGAACACGGCATCCCGGGTTCCTCGTGGTACAACCACTACACCGCAACTGGCAGTTGGGAGGGGATGCTGCTCGTGTCACTTTCCAATCCCGCATACCAAAAATACGAGTGGCGGCGCATAATGAGGTAATTCAGACTTGCACTCTAAGCCGCTGGACGCGTTGTTTCTGCTGCTCGAAGAGAACGGCGGAACCGTGCCGACAATCTACTTTAACCACGATGAGAAAGACATGCGCTATGCGCTTCAGCAGCCGTTTGTGTCAATCGGTTCCGATGGGCTGGCCTTCAAAACCGAGGGGCCGTTATCAGCCGGCAATCCTCACCCGCGCTCTTACGGCACCTTCCCAAGAGTGCTGGGGCGCTATGTCCGCGACGAGCATGTGCTGTCGATGGAAGAGGCCATTCGCAAGATGACCTCCGCCAATGCCGCAAAGATTCGTATCTTCGACCGCGGATTGCTGCGACCCGGTTTATGGGCGGATGTAACCGTGTTCGACCCGGCCACAATCATCGACAACGCCACGTACATGAAGCCGCATCAATATGCCAGCGGCGTAGAATACGTTGGGGCGAATGGAACAATTTTGCTGGCGCGGGGTAAACACTCCGGTGCCCGGCCCGGCGTAATTCTTTACGGACAGGGTCACCGTCAATAGAGCATCAACGGCTCAGTTGTTACGATAACCGGCGGCTTTTGCTTCCCAGGGGCCCACGTAGACTAGCAGGCCGGGTTTGGCGGCACGCAGCCTTGCGGCTCCTTGCTCCGTGACGGAGGTGCCCTTCAGGTCGGCTTCGCGCAGTGCGGGAATGGCCACGAGCGCGGCGATCGCATTGTCGTTGATCCGGTTGCAGCCCTGGACTTGGAGGACCTGAAGCTGGGGTAACGCTTTCATTTGTTCCAGCCACTCCTCGGTCACGCTCAGGGTGCTGACTTCTCCAAATTTGGAGCCTTCGATTCCTACGGCGGTCGAGGTGCAGGCGAAACGGAGTTCGCGCAGGTTCTTCAGCGTCAGCACGGCGCGGAGCCCCAAATTGCTCATCGCGATGGTCCAGACGTTCTTATCGTTGCCCTGCCGGCCGCTCAAGTCGAGATAAGTCAACCCGGGCATTTGGCGAAGCGCCTGAAGCCCGGCATCGCCCAGTTCGTTGCCGCCCATGGTCAGTTCCTTGAGGTTCGGCAGAGAGGTCAAGCGCTCCAGCCCCACGTCGGTCATCAGCGTGGACCCGAGGTTGAGCGATTCGAGGGTGGTGATTCCCGCGATATGTTCCAGGGCCGAATCACCGGCTTTGGTGCCTTGCAGGTTCAGGCGTTTCAGTTTCTTCCAGTCCTTGATAGCCGCAACGCCTTCGTCGGTGACGTACTGGGCGAAATAGAGGTTGAGTTCGGTGATGCCGCCCAACGTTTTGATCTCCTGCATACCTTCGTCGGTAATGTGTGTTAGCGAGAGATCAAGAATATTCAAATCGCGAAATTGGTTCAGGCGGTGGAGGTCGCTGTCGCTGACCCAGCTTCCACGCAGGGTCACGCCGGTGACGCTACCCTGAGAATTCCGGGTCACCGATCCCCCCAGATCCGTGATCCATTGGGCCGCGTCTTCGCCGGTCTTCGGGCTAGCGGCAAGCAGAGGAGTTGCGCAGAGCATCAGCAGCGCCAGCGAGCAATTGTTTTTCATTGTTTGACCCTCCGGTTCGGCAGCGCTGAATCGCGATCGAACACAATTTTGCAATCGGGAAGCGCGCCTTGGAGCGCGAGCATTCCTTTTTCGCTGACGAGCGTGTGGTAAAGATTCAAGGCTCTGAGCGTCGTCATGGATTGAAGGGCCCGAGCGCCGCGATCGGTCATGCTCGTCGAATCCAGACTCAGTTCGCGCAGTTTGGGGAGGGTTTTCAATGAAGCGACACCTTCGTCATCGAGCGAAGTGTAGTCGAGTTTTGCGATCAGCAGATTTTTCAAGTCTGATACTGAGGCGGCACCGGCGTCCGTGGTGCGGGTGCGGAACAGCTCAATCCGTTCGAGCTGCTGCAAGGGTTTCAGCGTGGCGAGCCCGTCGCTGGTAATGCCGGTGTGGTTCAAATCCAACTCGCGAAGGTTGGTCAGGATCGCGATCCGCTTGAGGCCCTTGTCCCCGATCCCGGTGCTCGTCAGGTCCAGCTTCTCCAGAAGGGTAAGCTTCGAAATATTCACCAAAGCAGCGTCGCTAATGTCGAGATAGCGGAGGCTAAGACTTCTTAGGGCGGACAGGATCGCGATAGCGGAAAGGCCGCGATCGCCGACATGGGAGCCCGAAAGATCGAGCGCATTCAGCTCTTTGAGAGAGCCCAAGCTTGCTAGGCTGCTCCCCTCCACCAGCGTTCCTGCCAAGCTGAGAGTCTGGAGCCGGGTCAAGGGGGTGAGCTTCGCCAGCCCGGTGTCTGAGACGGTTGTATTGTTGAGATTAAGTTCGCGGAGGCCGGTCAGCTCTTGTACCGGCGTCAACCCGAGGTCGGAAATCTGGGTTGCCTGGAGGTCAAGTTTTTGTAAGCTGCCGAGGTCCTTCAGGTAGCCGAGTTGAGCGTCACTGAGAGAAGTACCTGCGAGGCTGATGGCGGTGAGATGCCCGCCCGCAAGCTCCACGGTTCCGCCCATCTGCTTCACCCAGGATGCAATCGCGGGGTCGGAGGAGTCAGCGGGCCGGGCGGCGACCAACTCCGTCTTCGGCGGGGAAGCGCCATCGAAGCGGATCTTGAGCGCGGTAATGGCGGCGCGCAGGGAGTCAACCCCATTGGACGTGACCCGGCTGTAGCGCACGTCCACGTCCATAAGTTTTTTCAGCGACCGGAGTGCCGAAAGGCCGGAATTCGTCACACGAGTGCGGTATAGATTCAAGACCTCCAGCGATGACATGCCCGAGATAACACTCATCGATTCGTCACTGGCTTGCGCGCCCAGCAGGTTCAATCGCCGCATGGATTTGAGGCTGCGGAGGTATCGAATCCCTTTATCGGTAATTCGCGTTCCGGAGAGGTCGAGTTCTTCTAGCGCGGTCAGATCATTCAAATATTTCAGGCCGTCGTCGGTGATGAGGGTATCGTGCAGCATCAGACGCCGCAGGTTGGTCAAACCTGCGAGCCCGGCCATCCCGGCGTCCGTGAAGGGGTTGTGGCTGAGATCGAGATCGCTCATTTCATGGAAGACGGAGAGGTCGACTTTCTCCAGTCTGCACTGAGAGCAGCGCAGTTGTTTTAGGCCAGACCAAGGAGCCAGCTGGCGGATGTCATCGTCGTTCACTTCGATTTCCGAATTGAAGTGCCAGCCGAAGGATAAGCGCTTCACTGAGGTCAGGGTGGCGAGCGCCTGAAAGACGCCGGTTTTGTCTTCCTTGCCCGCGCCCGGATTCCAAATGGGGCCGGGAAGATACAGTTCGCGAAGGTAGGGCAAGCCGGTGAGTCTGCGGAGCTCGACGGGGCGCATCACAGCGCCGGTCAGGTCGATCGCGGAAACATGAAGGTCTCCCGGGGGGAGCTGCGCCACGTCCCGCACGGGCCGGTTCGCGCCTTCAAGGGTGACGCTGCCCTCCCAGCGCAGCACCCACTCGGCCGTGTCGCGTTCGGTCGAACCAAAGGCCGAGACCGCAAAGAAAATCAGTGCCGCAGAAATCTGGCGCATCTAACGTGATATTCTACCGGATGCTGGCCAACACTGCCCAAAACTGGCGAATTTTACAACAGGGGAGCTCTTGCTGAGACAGCTAATTTTGATCGGTTTGGCTGGAAGCGCGTTGTTAGCGCAGGACGCCGATTTCCGAACGACTTTGTATTCGGTTTTGGAGAAGGCTAACTGCCGCGCCTGCCACAGCACCGATGGCGTCGCGTCCGCCTCCCGGCTGCATTTTCCCGAGGCGGAGGCTCAGGCCGCAAAGATCGAAGCTTTCGGGAATTCGCTGGTGATCCTTGTCGACCGGAGCCATCCCGACTCGTCGCTATTGCTGAAGAAGCCGACGGCGCGCGTGCCGCACACGGGCGGGGAGCGCATTAAGCAGGGCAGTCCTGAAGAAACGGCGCTGAAAGCATGGATCGCCAAACTAACGCGGCTTTCCGGGCCGGAACTAACGGCGGCGCTGCGGTACCAGGAAATCGAAAATTCCGGCACGGGTGCAGCGGCCCAGGATGCGGAGCTCCGGCGGCTGACGCACAGCCAATACAATCACACGGTCCGCGATCTGCTGGGTGACCAAACGTCGCCGGCAAACCAGTTTCCGCCGGAAGACTTCATCAACGGATTCCGGAATCAGTCGCGCGGCCAGAGTCTTTCGCCGTTGTTGGTGGAGGCGTACAGCGATGCTGCGGAAAAGCTGGCGCGATCGGCGTTTCGAGGCGGCGATACGCATGGACTGATCCCGTGCAAACCCTCTGCGCCGTGCGGTGCCCGATTTGTGCGGGAGTTTGGGCAGAAAGCATTCCGGCGTCCGCTCGAGCCCGGAGAGCGGCAGCGCTATGAGGCGTTGCTCGCTCGCGAACCGAATTTTCTTAAGGGCGCACAGATGGTGGTAGAAGCCATGCTGCAGTCTCCCAACTTCCTGTTCTGGCTGAACACAACTTCGGATCCGAAGTTGAAGCCGTGGGCAACATCGAGCAGGTTGGCCTATTCGCTGTGGGACACCATGCCCGACGCGGATCTGTTTGCGATCGCCAAACGGGGCGATCTGGAGACGCGGGCGGGTATTGAGAAGGCGGCGCGGCGAATGCTGGCGGACCCGCGTGCACATGATTCGCTGGACGAATTCCTAAGCCAGTGGCTGCGCTTCGACCGGCTGCTAACGGCGAGCAAAGACCGGCGGAAATTCCCGTTCTTCACGCGCGAGACGGCCAACGCGATGACGACGGAGGCGCGCATGTTTGGTTCCGACTTGGTTTGGAACGACGGCAATTTCATGACGCTGTTTACGGCCGACTACGGATATGTCAGCCCCGATCTGGCGCGCATTTATGGCGTTGCGGCACCGGCCAAAGACTTCGACCGGGTGAAGTTCCCGGCTGGTTCGGAGCGCGGGGGCATAGTGGGGCAGGGATTGTTCCTGGCGCTCACCGCAAAGCCCGACGATTCGTCTCCTACCGCCCGAGGACTGTTTGTACGGGAGCAGTTCCTGTGCCAGCATGTACCCGATCCGCCGCCGGGTGTGAACACGAACCTGCCTCCGGCGACGGAGGCCAAACCGCAGACCAATCGTGACCGCATGTCGGAGCACACCACGAACGCTTCGTGCGCCACCTGTCACAAGTTGATGGATGGGGTGGGTTTCGGACTGGAAAAATTCGATGCGATCGGGCAGCGTCGAGAGCAATACCTGCTAGAGTTTCGGAAGAACTCAGAAGACGAGGACAAGGGAGATCGCCACAAGCCGGTCCCCAGCGTGACGCTTCCGCTGGATACGAGCGCATATGTGGCCGGAATTCCGGATTCACAGTTCACTTCTCCGCGGCAGCTGGGCGCGGTGCTGGCGAAGAGCCCGCTGTGCCAGGAATGCGTTGTGAAACAGTATTTCCGGTTTCAGGCCGGAAGGATGGATACGGCGGCGGATCGGCCGACAATTCAGATGGTTTCGGACAAGTTCCGAGATTCGGGTTACCGGTTCAAAGAGCTTATGGTGTCTTTAATTGTCGCGCGGGACTTTGCCGGGACAGTGACACGTCAAAGTGGCCCCAACAAACAAGGAGAATTGCAGCATGTCGCAGATAATCACGGACCGCGTTAGAACGTCTCGGAGGTCGCTTCTGAAAGGGATCACCGCGGCGGGTGCGCGGATCGCAATCGGGTTGCCGCCGTTGGTTTCGATGTTTAATTCTACGGGAACGGCGTATGCTGCCGCGACGAGCACTGTGGGCGCTGCCGCCACGCCGGGGGTGGAGAAGCCTATCGAGAGCCGCTTCGTGTTGTGGTTCAACGGTAACGGGATACCGGAGCGCTACTGGATTCCGTCGGAAGAGGGAGAAGACTACGAGTTGACTCCATGCTTGGCACCGCTGGCGGCGTGGCGCAAAGATGTGCATGTGCTGAGCGGGGTGGATAACGCCGCGGCTAGCGGCAAAGGCAATGGGCATACAAACTCGATGAGCGGCCTGATGACGGGCATGGATTTCACGGGGCGCGGCCCCAGCGGACCCTCCATCGACCAGATTATCGCGGGCAAGATCGGCGGCAATTCGCGCTTCCGGTCGCTGCAAATCGGGGTGGCGCAGGAGTCGTTTGGCGAGAGCATGCAGCGCAACATGAGCTGGGCGGGCTATGAACGCGCGCTGCCGCCTGAGATGATTCCTCACCGGCTGTTCGACCGGCTGTTCGGTGCGCGCGAAGAGGGTTGGTTGAATCGGAAGCACAGCATTCTGGATACGGTGATGGCAGACGCGTCGGCGCTCGAGAAGACGCTACCGGGAGACGATAAAACGCGGGTGGACGAGCATCTGTCGGGCATCCGGGATCTAGAGCGCTCGATTGCCGGCCTGCCGCCCGAGTATCACCGGTTGGATCCGCCGGACTTCGACGGCGACTTGAAGGATTGGCCGCGAATCGCGAAACTACAGAGCGATCTGCTGGTGCAGGCGCTCGCAATGCGGCAGACGCGCGTGGCTTCTTACATGTTGACTAAATGTCAAAGCTTGACCCGGTTTCCGTGGCTGGGCTATACGTCAGCCCGCCATCACGATTACACCCATGCGGCCGACAAGGTCGCAGGGGCGGACGGGACTGATGGCACGCACGTGCTGCGCGATATCTGCCGGTGGCACGTGGAGGAGTTCGCGTATCTTATCGGTAAGTTAGAGTCGGTGCCGGAGGGCGACGGCAATCTATTCGATCACACCAGTTTGATTTTCGCGCACGAGCATGCGGAGGCCAATCCGCACAAAAATAGCGGGCTGGCGATGATTGTGGCCGGCGGGAGTAAGAAGCTGGCGAAGGGGTCGCATACGCGGGTAACCGGGACAGTTGGGGACGTGTATGTCACGGTGGCCGACGAGGTGGTGGGTGCGGGTATCGGGAAGTTTCCTACAGCAACGAAAACGCTGGGTGCTTTGCTGACTTAGGGAAGCTGGGGGAAGCGGCAGAACTGCGTCCGCACATTCGCGGCGCAAGTCGTCCCGAAGGAATAGGTTCACAAATAGCCGTCGTTGCACGGGGTCGTTTTCGGCCTTATCTTTGCGTCGCGACCGCCGACCGAAAGCCCGGTTCCGACGGCAATGGGGGCAAGTCCCGCGCTTCCGCGTTGGCTTGCAGCAAGAGCACTTGAACCGCGTATGTCAGAATCAACACGGAAGATATCTCGTCCGATCAACATTACTAAACACTCCAAAATTCTCAATGGCAGAGTTGGAATCTTTGCTCGGATTTGCGAGCCGAGAACTGCCCTGAACACTCCATAACTGTGGTTATGGGGAGTTCAGGTGAGATGGTGCGCGGGGCGCGTCACTCTGGTTAACGACACAATTGTGTGGTTGGCGCATCGGCAGCGCGACTCGCCAGAATTACCAAAGACTACAGCGAGCCACAAAAGAGAAACTGCACCACTTATTTCCCTTTTCAACGCGGCCCAACGCTTCCGCTGCCCAGTTGCGATTCTTTCCCGCGCCTCAGTGCTCACGGGTGATCTCTTCTTGCCGGACGCCTTCTTTCGCGACTCTGTTTATCGGTTCGGCATCGACCCCAAGGGTTAAGTGGTCCAGCACCACGTCCTAGTTGCCGACCAACCGCACACGATCGGTAGATGCTACGCCGTCATTCGCGGGTTAGTGACCTAGTTTGTGTATTTTTCACTGCGCTGATAACCGGTGCAGCATCTGGCAGCGGGGGCGGGTCATACTCAAAGTGATTTGCCGCGAGCAAAGACTAACAGTTTAGCTTTGCAAAAATCGTCGGTCTGCGAAGGGCCGCTGAGGTCCGCCGTCCGAGCTGTTCGTGATAGGCTTTGGCTGGGAGACCGCGTGTTGAGCGCCACCACTTTTGTGAGATTTAAATGGGCTTCAGTGACGGCGTTGAGTTGTTTGATTGTGGCGCTCCCGCTTGGCGCTGCGATGCCGGTGAAGCGGCAGAATGAACTCGTTCAGCGGCACTGCGCCGTTTGTCATACGGATGCCGCGCGGAATGGCGGCTTGACGTTACAGCATTTCGACGCAGCCGAAGCGGACCCAAGTTTGGCGGCAATGGTGTTGAGCAAGTTGCGGGCCGGAGCGATGGGCGCGGCGGGCCTGCCGTTTGAAAAGGCGGATGCAGATTCCTTAGAGATGGCGATGATTGCGGCCTCGGCACGGTCACAGGAATGGACTATCACGCGTGGACCTCTAACAACGGCGAGCATTATTCGCGAAGTGGTGACGAAGAATCCGGAGCAGCCATCGAGGTATCGGTTGGTAGTTAGCTGCGATGCTGGGTCACGGGATGGTGGTGTGCAGCTTTCGTGGGCGCCCAGTCCGCGCAATGGGACGGTGAAGGCCAGCGTGGATGGTGGTTCGCCATTAGCTTACAAAGTGGAAGGCACCGAGACGATGGGCAACGGGGGCGCGGGCACAACGGGGCACGCGGCGGTGATGCTGGAAGGTTTGCCATTGCCGGTCAGGACGCTGACAATCAGTGAGCTGTTTCCGGGAGAGACCGTGGTGTTTCCATTTGAGCAACTAGCAGCCGCCCAGCAGGCATTTGCGGAATGCTTCGCGCCGGGCAAGTAGTCCAGCCTGGAAGCGGCATGGCCCGCCGTTTGCGGCCCCGCCCCCCACCACTTAATGACCTCGATCGCTCGCGCCTTTGTCGCGGGGCGGGTTGGCCGCCCCAAGAACCGCAGGCGCTTTTTTTTTTCCTCTAGCAGTGCTTTTGATTGCTTGGGATGGGGCGATTTCCTGCCTGCGTTGCTGGTCGCCGCGGGAATGGGCCCAAGCAATAAAGATGGCGATCTCGCGGCCGGAATCGGTGAGGGCGGCGCGTAACATGGCGGAACTGTGGAGCACCTTCGCCCGCACCGGCAAGCCGGTTTCGACAAGGGTGCGGGCCGCCGACAGCGTTCTGAACCACGGAGTCAAGTCCATTAAGATGGATGACATCGAAGTCCGCCTCTCCTAGTTGGAACGCTCCGGCGGACCCGGGCAGAACAAAACGTGGAATGTAGATCCATGCGAATAATTGCGCGAATCGCAAAATTGGAAGCGAGAGATTTCGGCCGAAGATAGAGTAGACCGAGACCCTCGCGATTTCTGCCTCCCCGCCATAGTAAGTAGTGGCGTAGAGGTGCCTGAGCCGTTTGGAAGACGCTATTAAGGATTCAGCTTGAATAGCACCCCCCACCATTCAACCCGCCATTTACGGTAGTCCCGAAGATATTGCCTGTCGCGTCGCGACTCACCGCCGCCGGGAATGCCCCGTCAGCCCCTCCTGTGAAGTTATGCAACACAGTTTCCAGACCAGCCGTGTATACCCTATCCACCACCCGTTTTCGTAAGCGCCGCCATTTTGAGTAGTTCCATAGAGGTTTCCCGTTGCCGGATCGCTGATGAAACTGACGGGGTACGCGCCGTCGACCCCTCCCGTGAAGGTGTATAGCACAATCTCGTGCGCGGTCGCATCCAACTTGTACACCACGCCGTAACCGGTGCCACCGCCGCTAGCAGTCCCGTAAAGGTTGCCGGCTCCGTCGCTAATCACACTTCTGGAGCCCGCGCCGTCCGTCCCTCCCGTGAAGATGTGAAGTATTGTATACTTTCCTGCCGTATCCAGCTTATACACCACGCCACTCTTCGCCCCGCAAAATGCCCCGCGAAATTCAACTAATCTAATTTCGAACAAAATGCGTCGAGGAAGACAATTCTCCGCTTACATAAACCGGTTCCACGTCATCCGCACCGTCAATCACCATTTCCTGGCCTGCTGGAAACAGATCCGATCCGGTCGGTCCAAGCATCGCGGTCTGCTCTCACTGATGCGGCGTCATCGCCATAATCTCACCGTTCCGCAGCACGAACGGCTGTCGGCGTACCTGCGGGATATTCCCGATTCTGTTGTCCGTCATGGCGTACTCCGACGGGTAACATTTTCATGAGGCAACCAGTCGGCACCGGCAACAAATCTGATGAGTCAATGCGGGTCGAAATCTAATGGTCGAAAATTGCGCCCACGCTTGCTATAGAATGTAGGCGCTATTGACATCATGTGCACGCGAATCCTACTGGCCATCGTAACGTCAGCCGCTTGTTGCTTGGGCCAGCAACCCCTCTCCGCTGAACTCACCATTCACGCAGCCGAGCCCGGGCCCAACGTCAACCGCCAGTTATTCGGCCAGTTTGCCGAACACCTCGGCGCAGGCATCTACGGAGGCGTGTGGGTTGGCGAAGGCTCCACGATTCCCAATACCCGCGGCTATCGCAACGACGTTCTCCTAGCCCTTCGGGACTTGAGCGTCCCCGTCATCCGCTGGCCAGGCGGCTGCTTTGCCGATGAATACAATTGGCGCGAAGGCGTCGGCCCTCGCTCCAGGCGCCCCGTCAAGATCAATACCCACTGGGGCAAAGTCACTGAACCCAATACCTTCGGCACCCACGAATTCCTCGACTTCGCCGAGATGCTTGGGGCTGAAGCCTACATCAGCGGCAACGTCGGGTCTGCTGCCCCACGCGAACTAGCCGAATGGGTCGAATACATCACCTCTCCGGCTGGCTCCCTGGCCTCTGAGCGTGCCGCCAACGGCCGCAACATCCCATGGAAGCTGCCCTATATTGGCCTCGGCAATGAACTCTGGGGGTGCGGCGGCAACATGCGCGCCGAATACGCCGCCGATGTAACCCGTCGCTACGCCACTTTCATTAAGGTGCCCCAGGGCGTCCAAATCCTCAAATCCGCGTCCGGCCCCTCCGACGAGGATTACCACTGGATGGAAGTGATGATGCGCGACGCAGGCCGCTCCTTCAATTCCATCGGCCTCCACTACTACACCATCACTGGCACTTGGGAGAAGAAAGGCTCCGCCACGGTATTCGACGAAGCCGAATACGCCAAGACCTTGATGGCCACACTCCGGATGGACGGCATCATAACTCGTCACGCCGCCATCATGGACAAGTATGATCCCAAGAAACTCGTCTGGCTGGCCGTTGACGAATGGGGTACCTGGTTCGATACGGAGCCTGGAACCAACCCGGGGTTTCTCTACCAGCAGAACACCTTGCGCGACGCCATGGTCGCCGCCCTGAATCTAAACATCTTCGTCAAACACGCGGACCGCGTCAAAATGGCTAATATAGCCCAGATGATCAACGTCCTACAGGCGATGATTCTTACCAGGGACGCAAAGATGGTCCTCACGCCGACCTATCACGTCTTTGAGATGTTTAAGTCCTACCAGGACGCTACCGCCCTTGCAGTCGATATCAAATCGCCCTGGTATAACAAAGAAGGGTCCACGATGCCCGCCGTAAACGCCTCCGCTGTTCGCGACAAGGCGGGCCGGCTGCACATCAGCCTCGTAAATGTCGATCCCAATCACGATACAACGATCATGGCCAAGCTCTCCGGCATCACTGCCGCGACGGTTACCGGTCGCATTCTGACGGCCCCGGCCGTCAACTCTCACAACACGTTCGAGCAGCCAACAGTCGTCAAACCGGCCACTTTTAACGGTGCCGCCATCGACGCGGGAGCTTTGAAAGTTGTCCTCCCCGCGAAGTCGATCGTCATACTCGATCTGGAGTGAACTTCGCCAGTTTGCGAATACCATCAAAAATATCGGAGCATCCCCATTAGTGCCTCTCGGCTGGCCAGAACCGCGCAGCATATCCGATTGCTGAAGATAGGGAAAGTCTATAGACGGGAGTGCCCTGGCGCTGGAAGTCGATACGGCTCTGGTGCAAAGTTGCCGCGTTTTGGATGATCGCGGCGATGGCCTTCGCAGGCAAAGCAGAGACTTCTGTTTTAGGGTCGGCAGTTTGATCAAGAAATCATCGTTTTGTGCATTCGATCTCACGCCCATCCTGGGTGGTCCATAACCTCATGCGCCCTTCGCGGCGATTCAATTCCTCCAGAACCGCGATCCTCTCCGAGTGCTTCGATCAGATCGGTCGCGCTCTCAAGATACTTTCCGGAGTGAACAATTGGTGCCCTAACGCCGTGTGCCATACTGGGCGGCAATGCGCCGCGAAATAATGATGCTCTCCTGCTTAGTTGCAGCCACAGTCGTCTCCTCGGCGGCACCGAGCATTCAGATCTTCACCGACCGAACCTCTCCCCAGCCGCTGGGGACGGTAATCGGTATCTCAGCCATGGCGAAAGACG
Organism: Terriglobia bacterium; assembly: GCA_025358575.1. Lineage (GTDB taxonomy): Bacteria > Acidobacteriota > Terriglobia > Bryobacterales > Bryobacteraceae > JANYJA01. The sequence goes on along the minus strand of JANYJA010000114.1, from coordinate 9,229 downwards.
AAGGCGAGCCGGACAAGTACCGGCCCCTGATGAGATACCGGTTCAGCGTCGCGGAACAGGCAGACACGTTCCGCATCGTGCGCGATTTCGGCCGCGAAAGCGAGTTTGCCTGGCGGCCCGAGTTGTACGAGCATGACGCCCGCGTCAAGGTGACCGTGCTCAACACGAAGACCAAACAGATGTCGGAACAGGAAATTAACTTCCGCATCGTCGCCCGAGCGGAGGGACAGAATCCAGTCGCCGTTCACACCTCGCATCCTCTGGTAGCGCTGTTTAGTTTTCCCGCGTGCCCTGACGGCAGCCAGTTCCGGGTAGCTTTCGCGCGACAGGGTGAGTCGATGACGCAACGCACAAGCCTAGCCCCATGCCACGCCTCGCACACCAGCAACCTGTACGTGGCCGGCATGCGCCCGGATTCCAGCTACACGCTCCGCGCCGAGATCCTGACCGGCGCCCGGACAGAGGCCGGTGCGGCAGTTCCCTTCCAGACCGGCTTGGTGAACGGCACGTTTGGGAGGTTCCGCGTTACTGTGCCACCGACAGACCAGGCGAGCCGATTTGAACCGTTCATCCTGTTCAGCTCACCGGGACGTCCGCACATGGGGGCCTTCGCTACCGATACGGAAGGCAATCTGGTCTGGTATCTTCCGTCCCCGGATTTACAAGTCACCCGGGCGCTTCCTGGCGGGAGATTCCTGGCATTCGGCGACGAGGGGAAGGAAATCTCAGAGGTCGATCTGCTGGGAAACATGCTACGGGAAACCCAGATCACCCGCATTGCCGAGCAGCTTGAGCCGATGGGGATCAGTTCGGTTTGCAAGCCAAACGGTCAGCAGTGCGTGTCCGGCTTCCACCACGACGCGATCGGACTGCCCAACGGACACATCATCGCAATCGGAACGCTGGAACGGGTGATTCCCGCAGGAGCCCAGGACTCGGAGGATCCGATCAACATCGCGGGAACGATGCTCTTCGACCTGGACGAGGACATGCAGGTCAAATGGGTCTGGAATTCATTCGACCATCTGGATCTGAAGCGCAAGGCCAAGGGCGACAGCCATTGCCGCGGAACGAATGGGAACATGGCTTGCGCACCGATAAATCTGACTCCGGTCGCCAACGACTGGCTACACGGAAACGCCGTGTCCTACACTCGCGAGGACGGAAATCTAACCCTGTCGATGCCAGAGCAGGACTGGGTGATCAAAATCGACTACGCGCGCGGCAAGGGCAGCGGCAAAGTGCTCTGGCGGCTCGGGGACGAAGGCGATTTCAAAGCCGAGTCGAGCGACCCGAAGCCCTGGTTTTCCTATCAGCACGACGCGGCATTTCAGCCGCCCGGATCTAATATGCTGGTGCTGCTCGACAACGGCCAGAGGCGGAAGGAGAAAGATAAAGATAAAGATAAAGATAAAGACAGCATAAAGGATGCGAAGGACAAAGATCCGGATTCGCGGGGCCAAGTATGGAGGATCGACGAGAGTGCGCGAACCGCGACGCTGGTCACCAATGCCAACCTCGGCGTCTACGCACCGTTTATGGGATCGGCGCAGCGTTTGAAAAATGGCAATTATCATTTCACAACAGCCGTTTTCAAAGACGGAGCGGCGACAGGAAAGGCGATCGAAGTAACGCCAGACGGAAAAATAGTGTACGTTCTCGACACCCCGGGCAGCACCACGTACCGAAGCAATCGAGTGGCGGACCTCTATACGCCGCCGGACCGATGAGCCGATTCCCGGCCGATCGGCGAACTCTGCATCTGCCCCCCGCCCCGGCATTGTACGGCTCCCCCACTGCCTCCAGACTCACACTGCAAAGTTCTGCAACAAACCGCAACGCCTACGAAATGGAGATGAAGCTCGAAGTCGATTGTCCCGGTCGCGCGTGAAGCTCATCTTGTCGACGACGACCGCTCGCCGCACCCGCGCATACAACTCCACTGTGTACACCTCTCAGGTGTTCCACAAAACATAAGCCTATGGGAATGTTCGATGGAACCAGTTTCCTGGCGGCCTGGTTTTGCCCCGCCAGCAACGCCGCTCACGCGGCGTTTATGGGTCTATTTTCGCTCCGGCGCTTATAGGACTCTCTTCTCGCGGTTCTAATGATCCGCAATATCGAATCAATTTTAGCTCTAGCGAGCGCTGATCTGGTGCTTCTCCCGTCTGCTCAAGTTTTGGCGCGCGCTACATTTGAGATCGGTTTGAAGGCGGCTTGGATGATTGAGCCGTCCAGAGCGCGTTTAATGGCCCTCATGGCTTCCATACTGATAGATCAACGCGGAGCTGTTCAATCATGTCTGGGGGCAGATTAACCACACCGGTGTCATCGGCGTGATGCCCCAAATCTTCATCTTCCGTTCCAATCCCGAGTTTCTCTCGAAGCCGCCTTTCTGCGGCCAAATGTTCCGGATCGATACGCCCTTCCATCCAAAGGTCCCCCCCAACGTCACCTCAAATAGCTGCGCTCGTCGATAGAGCTCTTCAAACATTCGCTCGTCATAGGTTCCTGCAAGGTAAGGTACGGCGATCTCCAGGGTTGGACCCGTGCCGTCGTCCACTCCATTGCGTTCGCGCTCCACCTTGCTGCCGATTCGACCAACCCGGCCAGTGCGTTGCTCGATTGTCGCAGGATTCCAGCAGAGATCGTGATGAAGAACGTGGCGACATTCCCGGTGCAAATCTATTCCCTCCTGTCCGACTTGGGTGAAAACAAGGATTTCGGGACTATAGGGTGTATTGAACCCGAGGAAGTAACGATCACAATTATCCGTATCACCTTTGACAAGCTGGACGACGTTGCGGTTATCCGCCCCGGCGTGGTACCCGGCAAGCAGAGCGCGATTCTTTTGAGCTCTGAGAAGTGTTTCAAAGTAGGCGTTCACACGGTCGCAGAGGGATTCGAAATGACCATCGAGGCGTCGGTTGTATCGATCCGACAGGTAGTCAGCCCATCGCTCGGCTTGCTCTTTTTCGACGTCGGCCAGGTAGCGAAGCAAAAACTCTTCCGCCATCAGGATCCGACGGAACACTTGTCCTGCAACAACGCGGGTTTCCAGATCGAACTGCGCGAAAAGTCCTCGATGGTGTTGTGCAAGCAGCGGCACACGGTTTCCCGAGGCAATCAGGCCATTACGAAAATTCGGCTTCAAGTGGATCGGCGGACCGTCCACGCGCCTCTGGATCTGAGGAGCGGGTGCGCCCACGGTGCTCCTTCCTCGACAGCGGTACCCGTGCCTCCAGCCGCCCGGCGTCGGAGATCTTATCTTCGAGTCCTTTACATTGACTCAGGACTTCGGCTAGCCACCTCTGCCCTTCTGGCTGGTCACGCCATTGTCTGACTGCTACATGCTCTGTCGCCGCGAGGAGAAGTCGTCGGTCTGGCTTGTCCGAGTCTGAACGCTCACGGCGCGCTACGAGAATCGAGGCTACCTGCCTAAGTTCTTCAGTCGAAAGAGCGACGTCTTGACGTATTCCGACGCGCTGCCCACGAAGCGTTCCTAGAAGTGGATGATCCTGAATGAGTGAAAACAGGGCCTCGGGTCGATTGAAAAAACGGCGGCGGAAGTTCTCGAATGCGGATGGTTCACCGAATACTTCTTTTCTCTTCTCGCTGAGATATGCGTTGATCGCGACATCCAGCTGATCACGAATAGCCTCTACGGTCTTGGTGTACACGCAGAAGATCAGTGACTTCTGGCCCGCTTTAAAGAAATCGAGCGCGCGCCTTACAGTTGCCTGGATTCTGAGATGCTCCGAATCTGATCACGTGCCGCGGTGCGCGTCCCGATCATCCGTTCGAGAATCTCTCGATATGTGCGGAGTTGGGGATTCTGAGCGTTGGCGAGTTTTTTCCACACGGCCGACGTTTCGGTTAGGTGGCGATAGCTCCCGGTGAGTTCAGCACCGAGGCCGGGCAGTCCGCGCTCCTCCTTCGCGAGACCAACAGCCGCATCATTAGGTACTGCGCAAGCTCGTTGTCTCCGCGAACTTCCATGCCCGGATGCCAACTGAAGCTCGGGCTTCCGTGCCCATCAGAGACTGCGGCTTGCTGTGGTTTATTGATGCCGCACGGTCTCATCCGTTCTTGCATCCCATTCTCGAACTAGGTGCCGCAACAGGGTGCCGTCGCGGCGAGTTGCTGGCCTTAACTTGGAAAGATGTAAATTTGGGGACGCGAACAATGGAGGTCAGGCGGTCCCTCGAACAAACGAAAAGTGGATTACGCGTGAAACCACCGAAGAGCGGCGATCCGCGAAGCTTCCCCCTACCGGCTTCATGCGTCGAGGCGCTCAAGATTCACCGAGAACGCCAGAGCGAAAACGCCAAGTTCTTGGGAAATGAACACAGCACCGGCCTAGATCTGGTTTTGCGACTCTGGAGGGAAACTATTTGAAGCCCGACTCAGTCACCGCGGCAGTCTGCCAGTTGGCCCGAAAGTGCGGATTGCCGGGTATTAGCCTTCATTGTCTCCGCCATAGCCATGGATCAACTGCTCTCGGCGGGAGTACCCCTCCCTGTTGTTAGCAAGCGCTTAGGCCACGCTGACCCAAGTATCACAGCCAGAGTATACAGCCATAACTTGCATGGCGACGACATCCGAGCTGCTGAAGCGTGGGACAGACTGATCCGCCGTGCGGCCACACCTACGGTGGCAGAGTGTTGCACAGTGTTGCGCGAAGTCCCCAAAATCTAACCTAAACAATTGAAAACAAAAAGGATATTTGGTAGCGCTAACGGGAGTCGAACCCGTATTAAAGCCTTGAGAGGGCTCCGTCCTAACCATTAGACGATAGCGCCGCGCCCCCTCAGTATACACACCCTACGCCGTCAGCGTCGCGTGTCCCAAACGTCCGCAGTGCTTCTCCAACCTCTGCCGAAGTTCCAGCCGCGCACGCAACAGCCGCGATTTCGCCGCCGCTACCGATATCCCCAACTCTTCCGCAACCTCTGTCATGGAAAGTTGATTCACATCGCGCAACACGAAAACATTCCGCAGCAGCGGTGGAATTCGGCGGATCTCTTTGCGCAGCAGCTCCGCCAGTTCGCGCGATCCCAACTGCGCCTCCGGAGTTTCGCTTTTGTCCACCAACTCCATGGTGGCTCGCTCTTCGCCGATCAAGGTGTCGTCCAGAAACAGAAATTTGGCGCGCCGCGTTTGCCGCAACCGCATCAGGCATTGGTTCACTACAATGCGCGTCATCCACGTGGAAAACTTCGAATCCTGCTGAAATTGATTGATGTGCTGATATGCTTTCCAGTAAGCGTTCTGCACCTCATCCTCCGCCTCCTGCCGCTCGCGCAAAATCGACATCGCCAGTTTGAATGACGAAGAATAATTACGCCGCAACAACTCCGTGAAAGCCTCCTCGCGCCCTTCCTGTGCCATCTTGACCAAGTCGTTCTCCGCGCAGGCCGCCATCTCCGGAGAATTCTTTTGCATCAGCGTCATATCGATACCGTCCTATTTGTGTGCACTTTGAGAATAGCCTCGAAAACGGGGCAAAATCCGTTGCAGCTGAAAGTGATTTAATTTGTGATAACAATCAGAGCGTAAGTTTAAGTTATGATAATATGACTTTAAGCGTGACGGAAAATAGTGAGGAAACGATCCAGCGGCTGCTGTCTTCTTACGAGCTGGGAGCCAAGCTGCGACAACTCCGGCTGCGCAAGAAGATCGCGCTGGTCGATCTCGGACGGCACACCGGACTCTCCGCCTCCATGCTGTCGCAGCTCGAAACCAGCAAAATGGTTCCGACGCTCCCCACGCTGGCGCGAATCGCCGCCGTCTTCGATGTCGGCCTTGAGCACTTTTTCGACGACCGCCGCCGCCGCAAACTCTTCACTGTAGTGCGCGCCGATGAGCGCATCAAGTTTCCCGAACGCGCCGATTCCCCCGTGCCGTCCTATTTCTTCGAGTGCCTCGCTTTCGCCGCGCAAGGCAAAGGCATGCAGGCCTATCTGGCTGAGTTTCCCGCTCGCGCGGCCGATGCCGTGAAAGAACACTTCCACGAAGGCTCCGAGTTCCTCTTCATGCTGGAAGGCTCCCTCTCCATCCACTTTCAATCCGAGGACCACGTGCTGAAAAATGGGGACAGTGTCTACTTCGATGCCTCTGAGCCGCACAGTTACCGCGGCTTGAAGTCCGGTGGACGCGCCGTCGTCATCACCGTTCCGCCCCGCCTCTAACCCACGCGCGATAATCGTGTACATGCGGCTCGCGTGGTTTCTCCTCTTCGTCACCGCAACGCTGCCTGCCGAAACACGCTGGGTGCAGGTTCGCTCCGGGCCCTTCACTCTCATCAGTGACGCCAGCCCCAGAGAGGCCAAGGACATGCTGAGCAAGTTCGAACAGTTCCGAAACGCCCTCGGCCAGCTCCTCGGCAAGACCAATCTCACCGTCGATCCCCCGATCCGCATCACACTGTTCAAAACCGCCAACGAACGCGATGCCGCCCAAGCCGCGCCCATGCTCGTCCGCGGTCGCGACGGCTACACCATTCCCCTCTCCGCCGATGCCCCCATCCCGCCCGCCGTTCTGCGCGATTGCACCCGTCTCTTCCTCGCTCGCAACGCCGGCCGCATGCCCGCCGAGTTTGAAACCGGCATTGCGGCGTTCTTCTCCACCATCGATTCCCAAGGCACCCGCGTCACTTGGGGCGCGCCCCCCGCGTCGCCCGATCTCGATTGGGCCCGCATTCACCTCCTCGCCACCACCCCCGAATACTACGGGCGTCTTCACGTGCTCTTGTTCAATCTGGACAAAGGCATCGCTCCAGACGCCGCATATCGCAACGCCCTGGCCAAATCTCCAACCCAGATTGACGACGAAGTGAAAGCGCACTTTGCCGCGCGTACGTTCGCCCCCTCCGACGCCCCGAGTCGAGCCCTAAGCCCCGAACGCGATCTCACGGCCCAGCCTTTAGATGAGGATGCCGTGCGCCTCGCGCTGGCGGACCTGTTGACACCCTCGTCCGCCGCCGTCTACCAAGCCATGCTGCGCGAAAAAGTGCATGTTGCCGAGGCCAACGAAGGCCTCGCCCTGCTGGCACTCGCGAAAAACGACGCCGCCAGTGCCAACGCTTTTCTCACTAGTGCGGTAGCAGCCGGCAGCAAGAATGCGACCGCGCTGGTGGCGTACGCGCGCATCGAATCCGATCCCGCCAAGTCCCGCAGCGCCCTGCAAAAAGCCATTATGGCGGATCCGAATTCCGCCGAAGCTGAGTTTCTCCTCGGCGAAAAATCGCCCGACTCCGGCGAGCGCGAGCAGCATTGGAAGCGCGCCGTCCTCCTCGATCCGCGGAACGCCGGGTACTGGGCCGCCCTTGCGCAGCTCGATGTCGATCGCAAACAATTCGCCGACGCCGCCAAGGCGTGGCGCGCGGCTGAACAGTCCGCCAGCGACCCTGCGCAGCGCGAGCGCATGCACGTTGCCCGCATGGCCATCGAAGAACAGCGCCTCGATAATGAAGACGCCGAGCGTCGCCGCATCATCGAGGAAAAGGAACGTGACATCAATCGTCTGAAAGCCTCTGCTGTAGCTGATTTGCGGGCTGCCGAAGCGCGGGTGAATGGCGGCAAAACGTCTTCTTCCGCCGAACCAGTCGCATGGTGGGAAGGGCCCAAGCCCGATGCCCATGTAGAAGGCACGCTGAAGCAGGTGGACTGCGTTGGCAAGCAACTCCGGCTGATCGTCGACACCGCCAGTGGCAAAACGCTGCGGCTGCTGATCCGTGACCCCGCCCAGATCACTTTCATCGGAGCCTCGAACGCCACGCTTGCGTGCGGACGTCTGCCCGCACCACGCCACGCCATCATCGAATATTTCGCCCGGCAGAACGCCCTGCTCACTACCGCGGGCGAAGTGGCGTCAATCGACTTCCACTAACTAAACTATGCCGAATAAAAAGATTTCTAGCGGTGTGGTACACGACGTCCCCGAGGATCTAACCAAAGCACTTAGATTGGACCCGCAAGCATTAACAGCATGGGAGGATATTACTCCGCTCGCACGCAACGAGTGGATATGTTGGATTGAGTCAGCTAAGAAGGCAGAAACTAGAAGCCGCCGGATCGAGTGGGGCTGTTCAAGCCTTAGGGATGGAAAACGACGCCCCTGTTGTTGGCCCGGATGCGCGCACCGCTAATTCCAAGACGGGAAGACTGGACATTGCAACCGCGGACGGGAGTCGGCCACCCTCAAAGACTGGTTTGCGGTAGAAATAAAGAGTGAATATGGAAACGAGAAAAATGGATGAGGGTGTTCGCCCGATTGGCGCTGCCAAGAGCTTGTCGGTGGCGCTTTGGACAGCGCAGATTTTTTTGGCCGTCCTCTTTTTGTTTGCAGGGGTGATGAAATTCGTGATGCCCGTCGCGGAGATGACGAAACAGAATTCATTGCCGGGGTGGTTCTTTCATTTCATCGGTGTGGCGGAATTGTTCGGGGGAGTCGGTCTAATCGCTCCTGCACTGTTTCGCCTCTGGCCGGGGCTGACGCCGATCGCGGCTTGTGGACTGGTGATCATCATGGCTGGGGCTACAGTTATTTCAATGCCGATGGGCTGGGCTGCGTTGTTTCCCTTTCTGGTCGGCGTGGTAGCGGCTTTCGTTACATATGGCCGCTTCCGGCTGAAGCCGATTCAGCCGCGAGGTTAGGTGCGTTCACCATCGAGGAATGCTTTTATCATTGATTATTCCTGGATTGTCGGCCAACCAGTTCGTCAACGCCCGATACGGGTCACTTCCCATTGGCGCGTGACCCGGGAGCAGCAACACGGTTAGCGGTCACAAGCCGACTTACGAGGAGTGATCTGAACCGCTCAGATTGCGACCAAGCCCAACTTCCAGATCGCCGACGACCTACTCGGAAGGGGGTAGCCGCGTCGGCGCACAGGGCGTTCCGGCAAAGTGACTGCGAACCACACCACTTATTTCCTAGGGATTTGCGAGGTAGCCGCCTCGACGATCACAAGATTCCGTGCAAATAGACCTCGTTCATTCTTCCCAATCTCAAATCTTACGTGTCGTTCTGGCATAAGATCTTCGGGGTCGCCTCGGTATCCACGGCTGTCAATGTAAACGTTCTCGAGTTCCGCTCCCCGGTTTATGAAACCAAACCAAAGCCCATGCCGCGACACGATTCGGAGGACCCGGCCCGCGGAGACCTCCTTGTCGTCCTCCCGAATCGGCTGTGACTGGGGCGCAAAAAACGTCTGGCGCGCCTCAGC
>JANYJA010000098.1 GCA_025358575.1 Terriglobia bacterium | reverse complement strand
ATCCGTCATGGGGGGCATGGTTACACAACTCAACCTTGAGGCGACTAGGCCAGGCCGATTCATGGGCGAGAACACCATGTATAACGGCGATGGCTTTAATCAGCAAAAGTTCACCACCGTCGCGATGACGCCCGGCGAGTTCCAGGCCTGGGTTCGCAACGCCCAGGAAAGCGGCATACCAGTGAACGGAGCAACTCTCGAAGCGATATCACCCACGGGAAGGTCGGCGGAAATCTAATAATGACTGGGGTCTCCTGCTACATTGAGTTCATGAAGTTTGTCGTCGTCCTGTTAATGACCGTTTCCGCCCTGCCAGCTCAAAATCTCAAGGACTTCGAAAAGAAAGTCACTGAGTTTACCCTCGTGAACGGGATGCACTTTACCCTTTTGGAGCGCCACGAAGCGCCTGTGGTTTCGTTTCATACCTATGTCAATGCCGGCGCAGTGGATGACCCGCTAGGAAAAACCGGTCTTGCTCATATGTTCGAGCACATGGCATTTAAAGGAACTGAGTTTTTGGGGACCACTAACTGGGCGGAAGAGAAAAAATCGCTCGCGGAAGTAGAGAAAAAATACGATCAACTAGACGCCGAACGTTACAAAGGTCCTAAAGCCGATCCCGATAAAGTGCGTCTTCTTCGGGCAGAGCTCAAAGTTGCCATGGATCAGGCTAACTCTTATGTAGTCCCGAATCTTTATCCGCGATTGATCGAAGAGAATGGCGGTGTGGGTCTGAATGCCTCCACGGGCGAAGACTCCACGAATTACTTCTACAATCTGCCCGCCAACCGGATAGAGCTTTGGTTTCTTCTGGAATCGCAGCGGTTCTTGAGGCCGGTCTTCCGGGAGTTCTACAAAGAGCGCGATGTGGTTCGCGAGGAGCGCCGTCTGCGCGTCGAATCCGAACCTCAGGGAAAACTGATTGAAGTGTTGGGTTCGACGGCGTTCGAGGCGCATCCGTACAATCGAGGACCAGGCGGATGGGCCAGCGATATCGAAAACTTACGAATCGGAGATGCCGAACAGTTCTTCCAGAAATATTACGGACCCTCGAACATCAACATCGCGATAGTAGGCGACGTGAATCCGGCCGAGGCTCGCAGGCTGGCGGATCGATATTTCGGTCCGATCAGCTCGCGTCCGCTTCCATCGCCGGTGATAACTAAGGAGCCTCCGCAGGACGGTCCCAAATCGGCGCAGGTGGAAAGCCCCAGCCAGCCGATTGAATTCATCGCTTATAAGCGGCCGGACCAATATGACAAAGACGATCCGGTGTTCGACGTGATCAATGGAATTCTGTCTGGCGGACGAACCGGAACGCTTTACAAAGAGCTGGTTCGCGATAAGAAGATTTCGCTCGCCGCGGGCGGCGATGCGACCTATCCGGGGGGAAAATACCCTAACCTCTACTTGTTCTTCCTGGTTCCGTCTATCGGAAAAACGTCCACCGAAAACGAAAAAGCTTTTTATTCCGTCCTGGATCAGCTAAAAAATAAAAAGGTGGATGCCCAAACTCTGGCGCGGGTCAAAATCGTTACGCGGGCGGGCGTGATTCGGCAACTTGACAGCAACGCCGGTTTGGCCGCGCTCATTACCGCGACGTATGGTGGTTATGGAGATTGGCGCAAGATCTTCATTTCGCTCGATGAGATTGACCGGGTGACTGCCGACGACGTGCAGCGTGTTGCGCGGCAGTATTTCACGGAAAAGGGGCGGACCATTGCGTTTCTGGCTCAGCCAGCGGCGGTCGGCGCAGGAGGGGCCAAGTGATTTCGAGGCGTACTCGCGGTCTTGCCATTCTTGTGCTGGGCGCGGCGTTCCTGCCAGGGCAGTCCCGCTCAGCCGTGCCTACCTCACCGAAAGATCTGAAATATCCGCCGTTGCGCTCAGTGCAGATCCCTCAGATTGTTACGGTTACGCTGCCCAACGGGATGCAACTCTCGCTACTTGAGAATCACGAACTTCCATTGGTGCGAGGCTCCGCTCTGATCCGAACGGGCAACCTTTTCGATCCGCCCGACAAGATTGGTCTCGCGACGATGACGGGAATCATCATTCGTTCTGGCGGGACGAGGGCAAAGACGGGCGACGAACTCGACGAACAATTGGAAAATGTTGCGGCTTCGGTGGAATCATCCATCGCCGAGACGTTTGGGTCGGTCACTTTTTCCGCCCTCAAAGAAAACACCGACGACGTTCTCGCGGTGTTCCACGACGTCATGACCAATCCGGAATTCCGCGAAGATCGAATCGAGCTTGCTAAGAATCAGCTTCGCAGCGGAATTTCGCGGCGCAATGACGAACCGGCCGGGATCGCCTCTCGTGAGTTCAGCAATATTATTTATGGCCGCGACAATCCCTACGGCTGGGAAATGGAATATGCGAACGTAGCTAAGATCCAACGCACCGATCTGCAGGAATTCTACAAGCGCTATTTCTTTCCAGCCAACACAGTTCTGGCGATTCAGGGCGATTTCTCCGCGCCGCAAATGCGCGCCAAAATTGAAAAACTCTTTTCCGATTGGAATGTGAACCAGCTGCCCGTGCCGCCGTTTCCGACTGTAAGCGACAAGATAACGCCAGGCGTGTATGTAGCTACCAAAACGGACGTTACCCAAACGTCGTTCGTCATCGGCCAGCGCGCTGGAACGCTGCGGGATAAGGATTATCCGGCGCTTGAAGTAATGGCTGATATTTTGGGCGGCGGCTTTCACAGCCGGCTCTTTCAGCGCGTGCGCACTCAGCTTGGTTACGCGTATGACATTTCGGCGGTGTGGGGCGCGGCTTACGATCATCCGGGCGTCTTTGAGATTTCAGGCAGCACCAAGAGCCTCTCCACGGCCGAGGCAATCAAAGTAGTCAATGAAGAAATTGCTCGCATCCGCGCCGGCGAGGTCACGGCGGATGAACTGGAATCCGCTAAACAAACCGTTGTAAACAGCTTTGTGTTCAACTTCGACACCCCGGCAAAAACGCTCAACCGCCTAATTCGATATCAATACTACGACTACCCCAAGGACTTCATCTTCCAGTATCAGAAAGCTGTCGCCGCCGTGACTCGTGCAGACATCCTGCGAGTGGCGAAGCAATACATCGATCCTAAAAATCTGATCTTTGTGGCCGTGGGAAATCCCAAGGATTTCGGCGAGCCAATGACGCAGGTAGGCTCGGTGACTCCTCTCGATATAACCATCCCCGAACCCAAGGCGGAAGCTGCCGCCTCGGATGAGGCTTCGATCGAGAAGGGCAAACAGATTCTACGGCGCGCCCAAGAAGCCGCTGGTGGCGCCGAGAAGCTGGCTGCGGTCCGCGACGTGGAGTCACACGCGGAGGCGCAACTGCAACGGGGCAATATGAAGATTGGTCAGACGAATCAGTGGATTGGTCCGTCCGCTTTTCGCCAGACCAACACGATGCCCATGGGGACGATCACGGTTTTTTTCGACGGAAAATCCGGGTGGGCCGCCAGTCCGCAGGGCAGTGGCCCCATTCCTGAGGCGCAAACGAAGCAGATGCAGTCCGAGCTTTTTCGCGTGTTTGTGCCGCTTCTTCTTAGCGACCGTTCGCCGGACCGGACGGTAAACGCGGTGTCCGAAAACGAGATTGAAATACAGGATAAGATCGGCAATTCGGTCCGTCTCATCTTGGACCCAGGCACCGGTTTGCCGCTAAAAGAGACCTACCAGTCTTTGCAACCCCAGGGACCGCCCGCGACGGTGGAGCAGACGTTCAGCGACTACCAACCAGTGGATGGAGTGCAGCTTCCGCTCAAGATGACGATCACGCAAAACGGCCAGAAGTTCGCCGACATCACGGTTCAGAGTTACAAGATCAATTCCGGGCTGAAGTCAGAGGAACTCCGCAAGAAACCATGACTCGCAGATCTTTCGTTTGTCTGGCACCCGCGCCGTTTCTGCACGCCGAATCCAGCCAGGATCGCGGGCGCAAACTGATTGACGATACGGTTGAGGCTCTAGGCGGCGGTGCCTTCCGTGCCATGAACAACCGTTTTGCAACGGGCCGCGCCTATTCCTTCTATCGTGAGCAAATGTCGGGCCTCTCGATTGCTCGCATTTACACGCAGTATCTCTCCCGCCCTGAACCAGCCCCCGTGGCGTTCTTCGGAATTCGAGAGAAACAAGTGTTTGGCAAGAAGCAGGAAAGTTCGGTTCTATTTCGGGAAGATCAGGGCTTCGATGTCACCTTTCGTGGCGCCCGGCCTGTGGCCGATGCCCTGGTGGCGCGCTTCAAAGACTCCACGTTGCACGATTTTTTCTACCTGCTGCGTCAGCGCCTCGGCGAACCGGGCCTCGGTTTTGAATCTCGCGGGCTTGAGGTTCTCGAAAATCAGCAAGTCGAGGCGGTCGACGTCTTCGACACCGACCAACGGAACATCACCGTGTATTTGAGCCGGTCCACGCACCTTCCCGTGAGCCAGAAATTCTATCGGCGTGAGCCAATCACAAGAGACCGTTTGGAAGAAGTCACGCGGTGGTCGAAGTATCGGGATATCGGCGGTGGCGTCATGTGGCCGCTGGATGTCCAACGTGAGCGTGATACCGAGAAGGTGTTCGAACTTTACGCGGAGACCGTGACAATCAACAACAATTTTTCGGAAAGCCTTTTTGCGCTGCCCTCTGGAATTAAGATTTTAAAAAAAGAAAGCAGTTAAGCCGCGGGCAAATCCATTTGCACCCGCAACCCCGGATTTTGATTCACTGCGCGGAGGTGGCCTCCGTGCAACTCAACTGCGCGTCGGGCGATGGAAAGTCCCAGCCCCACGCCACCGCTGTTCCGGTCGCGGTCCGTTTCGACCCTATAAAACGGTTCAAATATCCGGCCCAGCGCCACTTCGGGTACTCCTGGACCGCAGTCGCTGATAACGACACACGCCCACGGCTTCTGCAAATACAGGGAAACGCCGACCTCGCTTTTAGAGGGCGAATAACGAATCGCATTCCGCAAAATGTTCTCCGCGGCGCGACGCAACAACTCTGCGTCCCCTAGGACCGTGGGCCGGGAAGCAGCTTGGTAATTAATCTCGCAGCCCTGCGCTTCGGCCTCGATGCGACAATCATCCACGATGCGCTCGATCAACTCATGCAAGGCAATCGGCTCGCGCTTTAGCGAAGTCGGATCGCCCTCGGCGCGGGTGACTTGGAGCAGTTCACTTACTAGCGCGTTCAACCGCTCCGCTTCTCGCTCGATTCGATTGAGTTGAAGTTCCGGGGACTCGTGTCCACGCGCCAGTTCAATCGCCACGCCCAGCCGCGCCAGTGGAGAGCGAAGCTCGTGCGAAATGTCCAGAAGCAGCCTGCGCTCGGCATCGAGGAGGGTCTGAATGCGTTGAGCCATCTGGTCGAAGGTGCGAGTCAACTGGCCGAGCTCATCGCGGCGCTTCGACCCAACGCGTGCGGCGAAATCGCCCTGCCCGAAACGCTCCAGTGTCTTCTGCAGCTTCCTCAAAGGGGACGTCAGATTGAGAGCCAGTGCGTAACAAAGCAGGATCACGGCGAGCAAGATCCACAGGCTTTGCGGCGCAATCAGCCAGAAGGCTATATTCTGTTGAGGGATCAGCAAGAGCCACCAATATTTGCCATCGGGCGCGCCACGCGGGAGCACAGCCCGATTGCGCCGGAAGAACGGCAGCGATCGCCCGAATATTGAAAACGGACGGCGCGCTTTCTGCACCACTTCGGACCAGTCCTGACCGGTCAGAACATCACGCCCGTTGGAATCGGTAAGAACGCCATCAGCTTCCGCCCCTTCGCGAACGCGTTGGAGGAAAATTCCGAGTCCCTCGCGCCCGCCCGCTTCGTAGGCATGGCGCGCCTCAGCGAGTTGGAAAGATAGCAATCGCGAAATCGGTAATTGCCGGGAAGCGAAGTTGAGCGTCGAGATCGCAATGACGCCCACGAAAGTAACTCCTACCGTCGCCAAAAACCAAAGCAGGATCTTGGCAAACAGCGATCTCACTCGGGAGTGTCCTCCTCCAAACCCTCCTGGGGACTGGCGCAGAACTGATAACCCACGCCCCGCACGGTCTTGATAAGGGGCTTGTCGCCTTCCAGTTTGCGCCGCAAATGACTGACGTGCATGTCGATCGAGCGGTCGAAGGGCGAGGCCTTGCGGTTATACATCTGCTCCATCAAATCGTCGCGGGAGAGCACGCGCCCCGCGGCGCGCATGAGCATTTCCAGAATGTCGAACTCAAACGTAGTTACCTCGACCGGGTCGCCGTGTCGAAAAACCTCTCGCGTTCCAGGGTCAATTCGAATGCCGTTCACTTCGAGGACACCGCCGCCGCTCTTAGGCTTTTCATAACGGCGAAGGATGGCGCGAATACGAGCGATTAGCTCGCGCGGGTTGAAAGGCTTTGGAAGATAGTCGTCAGCCCCTAGCTCCAGGCCGACAATACGGTCGGTGTCTTCACCTCGCGCCGTGAGCATGAGCACCGGCACCTTACTTTGCGCACGTAATCGCCGCAGAATCTCAAAGCCGTCGATGCCTGGGAGCATCACGTCCAGTATTACGATATCGACCTCGCCGCGCAGGGCACGCTCCAAACCACGGCGGCCTTCGTGCTCGCATTCGACTTGGAACTGCGCTCGCTCGAGATACTCCGTGAGCAACAAGCACAGTTCTGCGTCATCGTCGATAATCAGCAGGCGCACGGCTCGAATGTAACACGCTGCGGCTTGAAGTAAATACGCGACTTAGAAACGGCGGACCACTACCGTGCCGTCAAGCCGTTTCGAAATATCTATCGGATCGCCGACCGAGACCTCGTTTGGATCGACCTGATAAGCCCACACCTCAAATTTAGTGAGACGGGCTTCGCCGTAAATGGTGGAGAATGCGGCATCCACCGCGTCCATGCCGCAGGCTATGTTCACGCGCCCAATCCTCGGCTGATTGAATCGTGCATCAAACACGTACCAGTGGCCCAGGAATACATCCATGTATGCGTGGAAATCCATCGGCGCTCCGGGATCGATGAACCCAATATCCGGCAAGTAACCAGTCACATAGCGCGCTGGAATATTGAACGTTCGGCACAACGCGACGGCGGTGTGTGCAAAGTCGCGGCATACTCCAAAGCCTCGCGCGATGATCTCCGATGCCGAGATGTCCGGGCGGCCCGATCCAAAGCGGTACTCCAGATTGTTGTGCAGCCAGTCGCAGATGGCCTGTACCCGTTCCGCGCCTTGCCGGTAGCGGCCGAAATGCTGCCACGCAAAATCCATGAGCTTGTCCGAATCGCAATAGCGGCTGGGCAGGGTGTAGCGCAGAATCGATACCGGCAAGCGTTCGAGAGGCACATACTCATCCCGCATTCGTATGTTTTCGTATTCGGAAGTGACGGCGACCATGGCGTCGTGCTGGATCACGTTCCGACCCGGTTTCAGCAATACACGATCTACCACGTTTCCATGCGAATCGATCTCTTCATGGGCTGACAGTGAGGGATGAAACTTTAGCATTTCATTCTCTATGCGGTAATCCGGCATTCTTCGCGGGCGCAAGACCATTAGGGACGGGGTAGGCACCGAAGTTTCGTAAACCAGTTCGCAGCCGATCCGCAAGGTAATGTCGGGTTCGGGATATTCAAATGGCATTTGCACTAGCGCGGGAGTCATCGAGTCTGCCCTTCCGGGTCGAGTAATCGTGTTAACCGTTCGGCAGCAATGCCGCTCTTTTCTTCCGCAACCTGGCGAACCGTGCGGCCCGTTTGGTGGGCCTCTTTGACCAGCGCGGATGCACGATCATAACCGATCTCCGGCGCCAGAACCGTCCCCATAGCCAGCGATTGTTCGACAAAAGAGTACGCCCGCTCACGATCCGCTTCCAGGCCCGCAATTAGTTTTTCCTGAAAATTCTTGGCCGCTGCCGCCAGTAACGCGATCGAGTGAAGCACATCGTATGCCATTATCGGCATCATCACATTCAGCTCGAAATTTCCGGCCGCTCCGCACCACGCGATGGCAGCATCGTAGCCTACCACCTGGGCGCAGACCATCAAAATGCTTTCGGCGATAACTGGGTTTACTTTGCCGGGCATGATACTCGAACCGGGCTGAACGGTCGGCAAACGCAGCTCCCCCAGCCCACATCGAGGACCTGAGGCGAGCCATCGAATGTCGTTGGCAATCTTGGTCAGTGAAACGGCGCACGAGCGCAATGCAGCGCTGAGGAAAACAACGGCATCTTTCGCGGCCTGTGCTTCGAAATGGTTGCGCGTTTCAACGAAGGGCAACCCGGTTACGCGCGCAAGTTCCGCGATTACCGCGGCCGCGAACCCCTTAGGCGCGTTTAATCCAGTGCCGATGGCGGTGCCGCCGAGCGGAAGTTCGTAGATTCCTGGGCACGAAGCTTTGACGCGCTCAATCGACAGTTCAATCTGACGCGCGTAACCGCGGAACTCCTGGCCCATTCGCATCGGAACCGCGTCTTGCAGGTGTGTCCGTCCGATCTTAATGACGTCTTCGAATTTACGCGCCTTCTCTTCGAGACCATTCTGCAATTGCTCAAGCGCGGGCAGAAGATCGCCATGAACGCGCTCGGCTGCCGCGACGTGCATAGCGGTTGGAATCACGTCGTTGCTGGATTGTCCGCGGTTTACGTCGTCGTTCGGATGCGCGCCAGCCAAGTTTCCGATCACCTCGTTGGCGTTCATGTTGGTGGAGGTGCCACTGCCGGTCTGAAAAATATCCACGACAAACGCGGCGTCATGCTTGCCTTCGACCACTTCCGCTGCTGCCCGCTCGACGCCCGGCAGTCCATTCACTTTAGCCGCTGCCCACTTTATTAGACCCAGCGCCCGGATGAACTCTCGCGGAAATCGAAGCTGACTGATGGGAAAATTCTCAATCGCGCGCGCGGTCTGCGCGCCATATAGAGCGTTAGTGGGCACGAGCATTTCGCCCATCGTGTCGCGCTCGATTCGAAAGTTCTGCACCACGGCTTTATTGTCGCGAATCCTGAACGACAATGAAAAGCAGATCGCATGCCCCAAAACCGATTGATCCATGAGAAGAGCCCGTATCTTTTGCAGCACGCTCACAATCCGGTGGATTGGTACGCCTGGGGCCCGGAGGCTTTTGAGCGCGCGCGAACGGAGCAGAAGCCCATCTTTCTTTCAATTGGCTACTCCACCTGCCATTGGTGCCATGTGATGGAGAGAGAATCGTTCGAAAACGAAGATACGGCGGCTATTTTGAATCGCGAATTCGTGTGCATAAAAGTCGATCGCGAAGAACGCCCGGACGTCGACCGGATCTACATGGCGTACGTGCAGTCGACTACCGGAGGCGGTGGTTGGCCCATGTCGGTATGGCTGACGCCGTCGCTGGAGCCATTCGTCGGGGGCACCTATTTCCCGCCGGAAAACCGGTACGGCCGGGCGGGCTTTCCCATGGTGCTGCAGCGCATCGCGCAGGCGTGGCGCGATGAGCGGGAGCAGATTGTTACGGCCACTTCGAAGGTGATGGAGCAATTGAAAAAGTCTTCGGAAGTGGCTCCCTCGGACACGGAATTGATTCCGGCGGTGCTCGAGACGGCATTCTTCGTTTGGCGGCGCAGTTTCGACTCCAAGCTGGGCGGGTTTGGCCAGGCGCCCAAGTTTCCGCGGCCCGTCGCGCTCAACTTCCTGCTGCGTTATTACGCTCGAACCCGCAATGAAGAAGCCCTCGCCATGACACTCGAAACGCTTCGCGCGATGGCGCGCGGCGGCATGAACGATCAGCTTGGCGGGGGTTTCCATAGATACTCGGTGGACGAGCACTGGTTTGTACCCCACTTTGAAAAGATGCTGTATGACCAAGGCCAGTTGATCGTTTCGTATCTGGAAGCGTTCCAGATCACTCGGGATCCGCAGTATGCCGAAGTGGCGCGCCGAACGCTTGACTACGTGCTTCGCGATTTGCAGGATGCGGCGGGCGGATTCTACTCGGCTGAAGACGCGGACAGCGTGATCGATCCGGCGCGGCCGCGCGAAAAGGGCGAGGGCGCCTTCTACATCTGGACCCAGGAAGAAATCGAACGCATCGTCGGCGATCCCGCGGCGCTGTGGTTTTGTTTCCGGTTTGGAGTCAAGCCCGATGGCAATGTAGACAACGATCCGCACCGGGAGTTTCCTGGACGCAACATTCTTTTCGAGGCTTATAGCATCGCGGAGACCGCGCACCACTTCGATGCTTCCGAGGAAATCGTCGCGGCGGCTTTGGGCGAGGCATCGGCTAAGCTTTTGGCCGAAAGAGAGCAGCGGATTCGGCCGCATCTGGATGATAAAGTGCTGACCTCGTGGAACGGACTGATGATTTCGGCTTTCGCAAAAGGCGGCGTGATCTTAAAAGAGCCGCGCTACACATCGGTGGCGCAGCGAGCCGTCGACTTCACCATTACGCAAATGTTTGACCCGGCCACAGGAGTGCTGCTGCGTCGTTACCGGCAGGGCGATGCCGCCATTCCTGGTTTTCTGGACGATTACGCATTCTTCGTTCAGGCGCTGCTCGATCGGTACGAAGCGCAGTTCGACACGCGCGATCTCGACCTTGCCATTCGACTGACCGAAAAACAGACCGATCTGTTCGAAGACAAGGAACATGGCGCGTTTTTCAGCTCCTCGGAAGGCGATGCCAATCTGGTGCTGCGCATGAAAGAAGATTACGATGGCGCGGAACCGTCCGGAAATTCTATCGCGGTGATGAACCTCCTTCGGCTTTCGCGTGTCACGGGCCGCGTGGACTTCCAGGCATCCGCAGATAGAACACTGCGAGCTTTTGCCGCACGGATTAGCGGTGGGGCCTTTGGGGTTCCCCAGATGCTCGCGGCGTACGAATTCAGTCTTGCGCCGCACCAACAAATCATCGTCGCGGGCGAGCGAGGCACTCCGGAGACTCAGGCACTACTAAATGTTTTGCATGCCCATTTTCGGCCACACCGGATTCTGATGCTGGCCGACAACGCCTCCCGCCCGATCCTAGCGAGGTTCAACTCCACCATCGCTTCGATGTTGCCGGTGGATGGCAAACCGGCAGCGTATGTTTGCGAGAATTTCGCCTGTCAATTGCCGATTACGGACCCGGCAACTTTGGCCGAGTTGTTACAATAAGTGGACTTACAACTTAAGGAGAAATGATGGAGCGCGAAGGAGCGACAACTTTGATGGGCAAGCCGATGACGCTGGTTGGCCCCGAACTGAAAGCGGGCGACAAAGCCCCCAATTTCACCGTGGTGGACGGCGGTATGAAGCCGGTTACGCTGGCCGATACAGGAAACAATGTGCGCATCATCAGCGTGGTGCCCTCGCTCGATACGCCGGTGTGCGACGCGCAGACCAAGCGCTTCAATGAGGAAGCATCCAACCTTCCCGGCGTCGATATCTACACAGTTAGTATGGATCTGCCTTTCGGTCAAAAACGCTGGAGTTCCGCGTTTGGTGTGGACAAGGTGAAGATGCTTTCCGATCACAAAGACTGCTCGTTCGGTGAGCACTACGGTACTCTCATCAAGGAACTCCGCATCGAGAGCCGCGCGATTTTCGTTATCGGAAAAGACAACACCGTCAAACACGCGGAGTACGTGAAGGAAGTTTCCGAACATCCCAATTACGACGCTGCTTTGAAAGCCGCCAAAAGCTCCTGACGGAGTGCAAGGACATCCCCTGTCAAACGCACGACCAGTATTGAGCAGGGCTTTCGACCGCCTGATCGGTGGTGCCGCGCAGAACCCTCTGGTGCGGGGCGGGCTGATAATCGGGGCTGGTATTGTCATCGGCAACCTAGTCGGTTTCTTTCGGGTTGCGGTCACGGCATACTTTTTGGGGACACGCGCGGCCGCCGACGCGCTGGCGGTTGCGATTGGGCCTATCGATACCCTGAACGGAGTTCTCACGAACACCATGGTGTTCGCCTTCGTTCCTTTCCTAATGCTGCGCGACGGCAGTGATCGCATCGCCGTCTTTCGACAAGCCAATCGCCTGTTTAATTGGATTTTCGGCAGTCTCACCGTGGTGATCTTGCTGTTTGCTCCCGGGCTGATGCGGCTAATGGCGCCGGGGCTTACCTCAGCACACTTTTCGACGGCCGTTAACATTCTCCGGATTACCTCGTTCTCGACGCTGGCTGCGGGTTCGGCCGCGATTCAGTCGGCGCTGTTGTTTACCCAGAGGCGCTTCGGCCCGAGCGCGTTTTATCAGGCGAATTTGAACCTGTTCACAATAGCCGGCGCACTCTTGCTGTGGCGCGTCTGTGGCATTTACGGATTCGCTATTGGCTATACCTGCGGCGCATGCTTCCAGTTTGCTCTGGTCAGCTACTATGCGCGCCCGCTCTGGACGCGCCAAAACTTCTCGGTTGCCGCGATTCCTGTTCGTGAGCTCATCGCCAAGCCGGGTTCATTTCTGATTTACGCGGGATTGATCGCCCTGAACGTGATCGTCACGCGTGCCTACGCGACCCAGGCAGGGCCGGGCATGGCGGCGGCCTTCGACTACTCAATGCGCTGCGTAAATGTGGTGGTGGCGTATCTAGTGTCGCCCGTCTCGAACTCGCTGCTGCCGGAAATTGCGCGTTTGCGCAGTCGCGGTGAATCGCGCGCGGCGCTTCGCATTATTGATCGGACCATTTCGCTGGCTGCCGTGGCCGCCGTGGTTTCATGCCTCATTGGGATTGCGCTTCGCCAACCCGTGATCGCGTTATTGTTCCAACGTGGAAGTTTCACGACGGAATCCACTCAATTGGTGTCGGGAGTCTTTCTTGGATTCGCGCCGAGCCTGATTGGGCTGAGCCTGCTGGAAATCACCGCGCGCTCGCTGTTCGCGCTTAACCGGCCTTGGCTGCCTCTGTTGGCGGCCGGAATCCCGGTCGTCGTGAACGTGGTTTTTTCCATTGTGATGCGAACCGCTTACCCGGCGCGCGCGATGGAATCCGAGTATATCGGCCTCGGTGCGTCCCTGGGGTTGTTGGCTGCGTTTGCAATTCTTTTCGCGGCAATTCACACTCGCCGTCGGACTTGGCACGAAGCGGATGTACCCGTTGAAACTCCCGAATTACAGGCTTAAGCGTGCTTCTTTTTGGTGTTGCGGGCCTTGGTCTTGATCACGACGGGAGTGCCGATAAATCCGAAGCGCTTGCGAAGCTGATTGACCAGAAATCGATCATGCGAGAAATGCATCGGTCCGCTTTTGTCGGTGAAGACGATGAAAGTCGGAGGACGGATGGAAGCCTGCGTAATATACAAAATTTTGCGTTCCTCGAAGTGCAGCGACTCCACGAAACGATTGAGTTCGCCCGTGGTCACGCGCTTCGAAGCCGACTCATAGGTAATTCGGATTTCACGGAAAAGTTCCTTGACGCCGGTTCCTAATTGCGCGGAGAGAAAGACCACCGGCGCGTAATCAAGAAACTTTAACTCATCGCGAAGGTTGCGCTCGAACTCGCGCTTCTGGCCGACGGGAATCTGGTCCCACTTGTTGACACAAATGATGATCGCCCGCCCGCCCTCATGCGCGTAACCGGCGATAGTGGCATCCAGTCCGACCACTCCCTCGGTCGCGTCCATCACCAAAAGCACCACGTGAGCCATGCGAATGTTCCGGCGCGCCATCACCACGCTGAGCTTTTCGGTCATTTCCGTGGTCTTGCCTTTGCGACGGATGCCGGCGGTGTCGACGAACATGTACTCGGTGCCGTTGACCAGCATGTGCACGTCCACCGAATCGCGTGTAGTTCCCGCGATGGGCGAGACGATGGCGCGGTCTTCCCCGGTGAGTGCATTCAGCAGAGTCGATTTTCCGACGTTGGGACGTCCGATGATCGCAACGTGAATCGCTTGGGGCTTGGGCTCGGCCTCCACATCCGGAAAGTTCTCCGTGACGTGAGCCAGCAGCGCGTCAATGCCCATGTTGTGCTCAGCGGAAATAGGGAAGACGTGCGACATCCCAAGCGAGTAAAATTCGTGTGCCAGCGCGTCCTTGGCTCCGGTGTCGGCCTTATTTACCGCGACGGAAACAGGTTTGCCAATGCGCAGCAGCATCTGCGCAAGGTCGCGGTCCGAGCCCGTAATTTCGGCCCGGCCATCTACCAGAAAAATGATCTGGTCGGCGCGCTCCAGGGCGTATTCAGCCTGCTTCAGGATCTGTCCCGGAATATAATCCGCATCGCTGACCACAATTCCGCCCGTGTCGATGAGCTCGAAAGGTTTGTCGTCATATCGGGCCTGGCCGTGAATCCGGTCGCGGGTGATCCCAGGCTCGTCCCCGACGATGGAGCGGCGTTCGCCGGTGATGCGGTTGAAGAGAGTGGATTTCCCTACGTTGGGCCGACCCACGATGACTACCGTGGGATTGTCCTGCGGCATGAATCTCAATGATAGCAAGCACCGCGCGCTTTATCCTACTATCGAGTAAGTGCCCCTGAACCCCGTAAAAAAGGAGAAAGCCAGCGCAGCGCGCCAGTTTTTCGGGCGCCGCGGAACGCTGTCGCAATGGCATCCAAACTACGAGTACCGGCTGGGGCAAGTGGAAATGGCCGAAGCCGTGGAATCGGCGTTGCGCGATAAGAAGCACTTGATTGTCGAAGCGGGAACCGGAACCGGAAAGACTCTCGCTTATCTCGTCCCGGCGCTGATGTCCGGCAAGCGCGTGGTAGTTTCCACCGGCACGAAGAACCTGCAGGAGCAGCTTTTCTTCAAGGATGTGCCCTTTCTGCAGCAACACTTTCCGCGCCCGCTGATGGTCAGTTACATGAAGGGCCGCGGGAATTACGCCTGCCGTCAAAAGATTTACGATGCTGAACGGGAAGCCGTGTTGACCGGGCTCGAAGAGTATGCCGATTTCCAGATCATTCAAGATTGGGAAAAGACATCGGAGTTTGGCGATCGCGCCGAAATCAAGACGCTGCCGGAAAACAGTTCGGCGTGGGCCAAAATCGACGCCCGGCGCGATCTCTGTTCTGGGCAAAAATGCGCTCAGTTCGAGCGCTGTTTCGTCACCGCCATGCACCAGCGCGCCGCCGCCAGCGATATCGTGATCGTAAATCATCACCTTTTTTTCGCTGATCTGGGGCTTAAGAGCGATGATTTCACCGGCATCCTGCCTGAGTATCATGCGGTAGTTTTCGATGAAGCGCACGAGATTGAAGATGTCGCCGGCCAGTATTTCGGCGTTCAGATCAGCACCTACCGCTTTCAGGAGTTGCGACGCGATGTCTCGGCATTGTCACGCGCGAAGAAATTCGGGTCCCTCGAGTTGGATCGGGTTTTGGAGAGAATGGAAGAGCTGGCGGGACATTTCTTCGCGCGGATCGATGCACCGGAAGGCCGGGCTGCCTTCCCGCGGCGGCAGGCCTTTGTCGATACGAATCTGGAATCTTACACCGACGTTCTGGCTTCGCTGGAGTTGACCGCATCTTATCTCAAGATGATTAAAGACGCGCCGGACGAAATCATTCCGCTGCATCGGCGGACGCTGGAACTCCGGGAGTCGCTGCGGTTCGTGATGGAAGAGGACGACGCTGAGTACGTTCACTGGACTGAACGGCGAGGCCGCGGCGTATTTGTTCAAGCCACGCCGATTGATGTGTCAAGAATCCTCTCTGGCCGTATGTTCGACAAAATTGACACGGTCGTCCTCACCTCAGCCACCATGGCCGTTGCCGGGAATTTTAGCTATGTGCAAAAACGCCTGGGGCTGGAGAATGCTCGCACGCTGATTGTGCCGGGCCATTTCGACTACCGAACCCAGGCTCTGCTTTACGTGCCGCAAGATCTTCCCGATGTGCGCGATCCGGCGTTTACGAAGGCGGCCGGTGCCGAAATCATCCGGCTTCTAAATGCCAGCCGCGGAAGAGCTTTCGTGCTGTTTACCAGCTATCAGCAGATGCGAATGGTGTACGACCGGGTATCGCTATCGGTAGAGTATCCGACGCTCATGCAAGGAACGGGGCCGCGCAATGCGCTGTTGGAAGAATTCCGCCGCACGCCGAATTGCGTACTCTTCGCGACATCGTCATTTTGGCAGGGTGTCGATGTTCCAGGCGATCGACTGAGCTGCGTTATTATTGATAAGTTGCCGTTCGCCGTGCCCAGCGACCCGGTGGTGGAGGCCAGGATGCGCAATGTGAAAGAAACCGGCGGAAGCGCATTTTACGATTTCCAAATTCCGCAAGCCGCCATCGCACTAAAGCAGGGATTTGGGCGGCTGATCCGCAGCCGATCGGATCGCGGGGTGCTGACGCTGCTGGACAGCCGCATCACCAAACAGGCATACGGGCAGGTGTTCTTCGACAGCCTGCCGGATTACGGATTCACGACAAATTTCAGTGAAGTGGAGAAGTTTTTCGATGTTTGAAGTTTCAGTGCAGGACACATTCGCTTCGGGCCACGCGCTGCGCGAGTATCGCGGCAAGTGCGAGAACGTTCACGGGCATAATTACCGCGTGGAGGTGAAAATCCAAGGTCCCGAATTGAACAAAATCGGGCTGTTAGTGGACTTCAAGGAAGTGAAACAGTTGATCGGCAAGGTGGTGGATTACTTGGACCACCGTTTCATCAACGATCTGCCGCCGTTTGATGTGCTGAACCCCTCGGCTGAGAACATCGCCAAGTATTTCTACGACCAGATCCACGGTGGATTGCAGCAGGAAAATGCGGTGGAAGTCAGCGAAGTAAAATTGTGGGAGACCGACGTGACTTATGCGTCGTACCGGCCTCCCCAAGTAATTCCCGCCCGTTAAACTACTCGGTCCAGTAACTGACGAGAAGACCTTCGCCGGCTATGTCCATATCGACATAGTATTCCGAGAGCACCAAGGCATCAGCCCCATCCGCCGTCTCCAGAAAAAATTGATCCGAAATGCCGCCGCTGGCATTCGGCCACAGAACGCGCGTGACGCCGCTCAAAGTGGATTTCACCAGGGCGGACCCGCCAATATACCCCTTGCCGGTAAGGCCCGGAATCACCTGAAAGTAAATCTTCGAAACTAGAGTGCTCGTGTTGGTGGTAATGCGAACCGGTGTTCCCGGCGTCACCACATTCACCCGCCCCAGGGACGTTAGAGTCATGCGATCTCCTCAACCGCATGGTACCGGGCCGCCCGCTTGTCGCTGGGAGAGATTGTGGCTAAGTGATTAAAACTGCGAGGGTAATTTCAGATCAAAGCGCCGTGACTCAGAATCAGCGAGCGTAGAATTCCGCGTTCTTCGCCGTGAAATCAGCCCACTTCTCCGGAAGGTCGTCTAAAGCAAAAATAGCGGAAACGGGACAGACCGGAACGCAGGCACCGCAATCGATGCACTCTACCGGATCGATATATATCATTTCCACTTGGTCAAATCCCGCTTCGTCTTTCTTGGGGTGGATGCAATCAACGGGGCATGCATCGACGCACGCCATGTCCTTCACACCGATACAAGGTTCCGCAATTACGTAAGCCATAAGAAAATAAATTTTGGAGAATCCAATTTATAGCACATCCAGCCACTTCGAACAAACGTGGTTAAAGCTACTCCCTGCCCGCATAAAGCAGCTCGATATCGCGCTGAAAGTTCTGCAAAACGTACTGCCGTCGAACTTTCATTGTGGCGGTTAATTCTCCCTGTTCGATGCAAAAATCGCGATCGAGGATGCGGAACTTGCGAACCTGCTCGAACGGCGCGAGTTGCTTATTAATGCGCGTGACTAGCTTCTGAACTTCAGCCTGAACTGGCGGGGCCGCGGCAACCTCGGCGTAATCGCGCCCCACTAGCGATTCCGCCCCCGGCAGCGTCTCGGCCACGCTAGGGTTAATGGTGAACAGCGCGGTCAGGTAAGGAAGCCGATCACCCACCAGAAGCACCTGGCTGATCAGCGGTTCGAATTTGAATAGATTCTCAACTCTCGACGGGAATATCTTCTTGCCCGACGACGAGACAATCAGTTCTTTCTTCCGCCCGGTGATGAACAGATACCCCTCGGAATCGGCATGCGCGACGTCTCCGGTGTGCAGCCATCCGTCTCGTTTTACGAATTCCGTCGCCTCAGGGTCCTTGTAGTAATGCGAGAAAAGACCGGGAGTTTGGAGCAGCAACTCGCCGTCTTCCGCGATGCGCATCTTGACGCCGGGCAGCAGCTTGCCGATCGAACCAGGCTTCGCCCGCGCGATGGGATTGAAGGCTGTGACACCGCCCTCGGTCAACCCATACCCCTCGATCAGCGGCATCCCGATGGCTTCATAAAATTCCGCAAGTTCCGTGCTTAGTGGCGCCGCGCCCGAAACGGCAACCGCCAAGCGCCCTCCGAAACGGCCGCGGACCTTCGAAAAGATCAGTTTGTCTGCGACCTTCAGCGGCACTCGAATATGAGCGGGGACTGGCTTGCCAAGCCGCCTGTATTTCGCCGCCGCCAGCCCCAGCCCCAGCCCCGCATAGAAAAGCTTCCGAGCTGGTGCGGGGCGTTTGCGGAGTTCTGTGCAGATAGTAGAATAAATGCGCTCCCACAGCCTCGGCGGTGCCAGGAACATGGTGGGGCGCACTGTCTTGATGTCCTGAGGCATCTTCAGCAGACTTTCAGCGAACGACACAGGCATCCCGCTCAGAATTGGCAAGAGTTCACAGACCACGCGCTGAGCGATGTGCGCGGAGGGCAGAAAGGCGACCGTAATATCGT
This sequence comes from Terriglobia bacterium, assembly GCA_025358575.1. Taxonomy (GTDB): domain Bacteria; phylum Acidobacteriota; class Terriglobia; order Bryobacterales; family Bryobacteraceae; genus JANYJA01. The sequence continues at coordinate 13,368 of JANYJA010000098.1, read as the reverse complement.
CCGGCGTCAACGGAAGCGCGTGCGGCCCCATTTCAATGTTCGAAACCAAGGCGGAATGCGTCACCATCACCATTTTGGGCTCGCCGGTCGCTCCCGAGGTCAGATATAGAACTGCGAAATCAGCCGGCTCGACATCTGCGTGGATTCGCGGAAGCAGCGCCGGGTCTTTCTCCATCGCCTCGCGCCCTCGCGCGCGCAATTGGTCCAGCGACATGGCTCCCTCAGCTTCACCCGTAAGCAAAATAAAGTGCTCCACCGGCGCTGCCTTCAACTGTCGCAGCATCTTCTCGTTTTCCACGAACAAGACGCGGGCATCGCAAGCGGCGATGGTCTTGAGTAATTCGTGCGTCGGGTAGCTGGGATAAAGAGCCGCCGCTATCGATCCATTCGTCATTACGCCAAGGTCGGCCAGGTAGAATTGCGCGCGTGTCTCTGAATTGAGCGCCACAATATCTCCGCGCCCGATTCCAAGGGACCGGAGGCCCGCGGCAATCTCTTCTACGGCTTCTTTATATTCATTCCAGGTCCAGATCGTATACTTGCGCAGGCCCCCCTCAGTCGAGGGTTGTTGAAGGGCCATCCGGTCTCCAAGCTTACGAGTGGTTTCTTCGAGGACTTGGAAGACGGTTCTTACGTTCATCGGTGAAATCGTATCACGGGTGGTCCGACGGGCGAAATTACCCTGGGACCAATAAAAAGTTTGCGCTATACTTGACAATAATACACTAAGGTTTCATACTAGTGTTGAGCTAAGGCGAGCTGCTAAGGCCGCAGCGTACAGGAGACAATTAATTCACTCATGGGCAAAATAATTGGTATCGATCTCGGCACGACGAATTCCTGCGTGTCGGTCATGGAAGGCGGGCAGCCGACCGTAATTGCGAATCAGGAAGGAACGCGGACCACTCCGTCGGTCGTGGGTTTCACCAAGACAGGCGAGCGGCTGGTGGGGCAGGTTGCCAAACGGCAATCCATCACCAATCCGGAAAACACAATTTTTTCGATCAAGCGCTTTATGGGACGGCGCCCCGATGAAGTCAGCGAAGAGCTGAAGATGGTCCCTTACAAGGTAGTCCCCGGTGATAACGGCGACGTTCGCGTGTCGATCAACGGGAAAAAGTACTCGCCCCCTGAAATTTCGGCCATGATTCTCACGAAATTGAAGGAGGCAGCCGAAGCTTACATCGGCGAGAAGGTGACGCAGGCCGTGATCACGGTTCCGGCTTACTTCAACGATGCGCAACGGCAGGCGACTAAGGATGCGGGGAAGATCGCGGGCCTCGAAGTGCTCCGCATCATCAACGAGCCGACAGCGGCTGCGCTAGCTTACGGCCTCGATAAAAAGAAGAACGAAACCATCGCCGTGTACGACTTCGGCGGCGGCACATTCGACGTTTCGATTCTCGAAGTGGGCGAAGGCGTGGTCGAGGTGAAATCGACCAACGGCGACACGCACTTGGGCGGCGACAACATCGACCAGCGCATTATCGATTGGATCATCAGCGAGTTCAAGAAGGAGCAGGGCATCGATCTTTCAAAAGATCAGATGGCGTTGCAGCGGCTGAAGGAATCGGCTGAAAAAGCCAAGATGGAGCTTTCCACGCTGCTTGAGACCGAAGTCAATCTTCCGTTCATCACAGCCGATGCCACCGGGCCGAAGCACTTAATGCTCAAGCTGACGCGCGCGCGTTTCGAACAGATGTGCGATGACATTTTCCAGCGCTCGATCGGCCCTTGCAAGCAGGCCATGGCCGACGCTGGCGTGACGCCGCAGAATATCGACGAAGTCGTGTTGGTGGGCGGCTCAACCCGTATCCCCAAGATCCAGCAGATGGTGAAGGACTTATTCGGTAAAGATCCGAACCGGACCGTGAACCCCGACGAAGTGGTCGCGGTGGGCGCGGCAGTTCAGGGTGGTGTGCTTGGCGGCGAAGTGAAGGACGTGCTCCTTCTCGACGTGACACCTCTCTCTCTCGGTATCGAAACGCTGGGTGGAGTATTCACCAAGCTGATCGATCGCAACACCACGATTCCGACCCGCAAGAGCGAGACGTTTTCGACCGCGGCGGACAATCAGACATCGGTCGAGATCAAGGTATACCAGGGCGAGCGCGCGATGGCGCGGGACAACCGCATGCTGGGCGTGTTCCAGCTCATCGGGCTGCCTCCGGCTCCGCGCGGGATTCCGCAGGTCGAGGTAACTTTCGACATCGACGCCAACGGCATTCTGAACGTAACCGCCAAAGACCGGGCCACCAACAACGAACAGAAAATCACGATCACTTCTTCGTCGGGTTTGGCGAAGGACGAAGTCGAGAAGATGGCCAAAGACGCCGAATCGCACGCGGCCGACGACCGCAAGCAGAAGGACCAGATCGAGGCTCGTAACCGCGCGGACGCGATGGTCTACAACGTGGAGAAAACGCTCAAAGAGCATCGCGACAAGATCAGCGCCGACGAGGTGACGAACATTGAGGCGGCAATCGAAGAGACCAAGAAGGCGATGGGCGAGAACGACCACGAGAAGTTGAATGCGGCGACCGACAAGCTGACCGCGGCGAGCCACAAACTGGCTGAGGCCATGTATAAGAGTTCGCAGCAGTCTGGTGCCGATGGGGCGGGCGCTTCCGGTGCCAGCGGGTCGGCCAACGGATCCTCCGCCGGCGACAAGTCCAAGGACGATGTGGTGGACGCCGAGTTCGTAGATGTAGAAGACAAGAAGTAAGAGCAGTGCAGTCCGGTCCGGCAACAACGCGGAAGTCTCGCTGGGTTGCCGGACCGTTTTTTTGAAAATAATATGGCCGCTCCCAAGCATGATTATTACGCGACTTTGAAGATCCCGAAGACGGCTTCAGCCGAAGAAATCAAGAAGTCGTACCGGAAGCTGGCCCGCAAATTTCATCCGGATCTGAATCCGGGGGACAAGGCGGCGGAGGACCGGTTCAAGAATGTGCAGGAAGCATATGACATTCTGAGCGAGCCCAAGAAGCGGCAGATGTATGACGAGGTCGGGTTTTATTCTGAGAACGGCTACCAGCCGCACAGCAGCGCGCCAGGGGGAGCCGGGCAGGGCCGTCCACAGCCCAATATGGGCTTCGGCGGCTTCGATTTTTCAAATGATGAGCGGCATCAGACCGGCGACGCTCGCGGCGGCCGAGCCGAATCGGGCGGCGCATTCCGTGATATTTTTTCGCAATTTTTCCGCGGCGATAGCGAGGAGGCGGAAGAGAGACCTCCCGAAAAGGGCACGGATCTTGAATATGCCCTCAATATTGATTTCTGGCAGGCGATTCGCGGCACTCAAGCCAAAATTGACATAACGCGTCACGAGGTCTGCGCCACATGCTCGGGAACAGGCGCGTCCGGCACCGGCGGGTCGGCAGCGTGCCCGCAGTGCAACGGCACAGGCAACGTGTCGCAGATGGCTGGCGCGATGAAATTTAACTTGACGTGCCCGCGCTGCAACGGCAAAGGGCGGCTTCGGAACGCCTGTCCCACGTGTCACGGCGACGGGCGTATTGCCCGCACGGAACCGGTCGAAATCCGCATCCCAGCTGGTGCCCAGACGGGCTCGCGACTTCGCGTTCAGGGCAAAGGGAACGCCGGAACGCACGGGGCAACCGCCGGTGACCTTTACATTACAGTGCGCGTCGAGCCGCATCCCTTCTTCGAGCGCGAGGGCGATAATATCCTCATCAAAGTGCCTATCACGATTACGGAGGCTGGCCTCGGCGCCAAGATCGAAGTTCCTACCATTGATGGGCGCACCCTGCTGAAGATTCCGCAGGGCACCCAGAACGGGCAGAAGTTCCGCCTGCGCGAGAAGGGCGTTTTTAACACGCGTAAAAACCTGCGCGCCGACCAGATTGTCGAGGTTGCGATCCAGGCGCCCAAAGTGGAAGACGAGCGCACCAAAGAGATTCTGCGCGAACTGGCGCAACTGCATCCCAACGACCCGCGTGCCGAACTCTGGGCTAAAGTGTAACGCTATGAGACGCAAAGCCAAAGCTGCCTACATGATCTCTTCGGTTGCCGAGCAGTACGGAATTCATCCGCAAACACTTCGCCTTTACGAGCGCGAGGGTCTATTGAAGCCATCGCGCAGCGAAGGAAACACCCGTCTTTACACCGATGACGATGTTGAACGGCTGGAGGTCATCCTGCACCTCACGCGCGATTTAGGGGTGAATCTGGCGGGCGTTGAGATTATTTTGAACATGCGCGAGAAGATGTCGGAGATGCATCAGCAGATCGAGGACTTCGTGCTGACTCTCAACCGGGAATTGTCGGCTCGGCCGCGAGCCACCGACCCCTCGGCCGTCAAGAACTCTCTAATTCCAGTAATTCAGTACCGAAAGGCTTAAAATAGGGGAATGATTCGCCCTTTCCTTTTGCTGCTATTCGCCGTCTCCGCCTTCTCCCAAGACCTGCTGCAAAAAGCGCCTCCTGATGTGGAAGACGCTCTGCGCGCACGCATTACGCAGTTCTATCAGGCGCACGTCGACGGGAAGTTCCGGCTGGCGGAGGCCTTGGTGGCGGAGGAATCGAAAGATGGCTTTTATGCCGCCAACAAGCCGCCGCTGAAAAGTTTTCGCATCTCCGAGATCGCCTACAGCGATGACTTAAAAAAGGCCAAAGCTACGATCATCGGCAAGATGGTCATCGGCATCATGGGGTTCGGCAATGGCCCGATGGACGTGCCTTTTCCCAGCTATTGGATGGTGGAAAAGGGTCAATGGTGCTGGTACATCAACCAGGACGCCGCGCGCATGACGCCGTTCGGCAAGGCCGGTGTCAAGACTGCTGGCGAACCAATCGATCCAGCGGTAGCCTTCGCGAAAGCCCCTTCGATTGAAGCTGTGCAAAGTTCTGTTAAAGCCGAGCCGTCCTTGATCCGATTGAGCCGAAAGGCTGGAGCGAGCGGTCACGTCACGGTTCGTAACGATATGCCGGGACCCATTACAGTGACACCCGAACGCGACAATTACAAGCTGATTGCATTGAGGGTGGAGCCTGAGCAATTGAAGGAAGGCGAGATGGCAACGGTCACCATTAGTGCCAAAGCCGGCAGCGATTATCAATCCGGAGTGGTTCGATTGCGCGTTATGCCGTCGAATCAATTGATCGACGTGCACGTAAAGTTTGAATAAATTATAGGGGCAGGCGATGCTGAGCGCCCGCCCCTATTCGCTTCTTCTCTACTTGACGGTAATCAACGATGAGTTTCCAAACACCAGGTTGCCGTTGCCCCCTCGGACAGCTATGGCCAGCGGGATGGTGCTGCCCGACGGAATGTCGTTGGGAATCAGGAACTGAATCTCGTAGACCCCGAGTAAGTTCCGCGCGTAGATACTGTTGAGAACCGGTACGGCTTCGTTTGCAACTCCAACGATGACCGGCAGAGCCACCATTGGGTCGATGCCCAAGGGCGAGAACTGATTGGTCTGCATGGCCGGCGACGTCTGGCCCAGACCGGTCGCAAACATGCGCAAAGTTTCGCCTCGGTTCGCCGGATTCGCGGGCGTAACCAAGCTGCCATCCCCATGGAGAAGAATGCCGCGCTTTACTCCGTCCAATTGAATGTATTCGAAGATCCCCGGGCTGACCGCAAGCACCGTTACTGTAACCGTGGTCATTGCGCCGTTCACGTTCACCACCACCGGGACTGCCCCTGGCTGAGTTTCAAACGGGACTTGAACGGTGACCGACTGACGGCCGCTTACATTCGAAACGTTGTAGATGGGAGCCTGCACGCCGTTGAAGGTGACCGAAACTCCAGCCAAAATGTTGGGAAGCAAGCCGATCTCATTGGGCGAGACAATCGATCCCTGAAGCGTAGGAGCGATGCCAGCCCCCACGATTGTCACAATTCCGCCGGGAGCGATACCGCCCTGTTGGAAACCTGCTCCGTTATAGAAGCTGGACGAGGTAACAACTGGACCGGGCTGAGTGACCGTCAGCGAGAAGCTCACCGATATTGTGCTTACGGTGGCCGTTACCACGACCGGCCCGGCGGTGGTGCCCCCGGCAATGTTGATGGTTGCTTGCCCGGCGGAATTTGTCACGGCCGAGTTATTGGACAGGGTTGCCGACCCGGAAGTCAGCGCAAACTGGACGGTGGTGCCTTGCACCGGGTGTCCGTTCGTGTCGTTCACTTGCACAATGAGCGGGTTCGCGAAATTTGTCACTAACAAAGTCGTCTGAGTGTCGCCGGAAATCTTGACGAGTCCACCCAATGCCAGGGTTTCGGTGAGAGTGAAGATCGATGCCACATTGCTATTTTGGGCGGCACGAACACGGATTTGCACTGGCCCCGCCGTGTTACCGAGAATGACATTCGCCGAAACTTTTCCACTCGAATCCGATGTGGAACGCAGGTTGGTAAAAGTCGCGGTTCCGGCATTCACTGTTTCGAACACCACCGGAATGTTAGGGAGCGGATTGCCGCTTGCATCAGTCACGGTGGCAACCAGCGGCAAGGGAAGCGTTGTTCCGGCGATTCCGGTTTGATTGTTGCCACTATTGATGCTGATCAGGCCGGGCTGCCCGATCACCACGCTGAAGGGAAAGTTCGAGAAGTCAGAATAATTTCCTACATGAATCGTGAAAGATCCCGAGCCTGGCGTCGAGCCAAAGACCGGAGTGCAAGATGCATCGCCATTGGAGTTTGACAGGACCGTTCCACCTTGGCATGCAATTGTCGCAGAGCCACTCGTAGCTGTGAGACTAATACCCACGTTAGGGATACCGCCTACTTGAGAGCTATTGATACTCTGCACATGCACCGTTATAGGGGATGTGCCCGAAGATCCCGCCGCTCCGGGTGGGATCGGATTACTTAACTGCGGGTTCGTGATCACGACCTGAATCAGGGCAGCGCTATGAGCGTCGACACCAAAAGTTGTGAATGTGAAAACGACAGATGAAGATCCTATTGACGCCGTAACTGTGGAGGCCACGAAAGCAGTCGACGTGCCAAAGAGCGCAGCCCCGACAACAAGGGTAGAAGCTTGGCCGGAATTATCCGTCACCACGGTGTTGTTGAGGAGGGTACCCTGACCGCTCAAAGTAAAAGTAACCGTCGCGTGGGGAAGAGGATTGCCTAATGCGTCTCGCACCAAGACGGTAAGCGGTACGTTGGACTGGAAGTAGGATCTAACTAACTGTCCGTTGCCTGAAACAATCGAAACCGTCTGGGCCGCGCAGACACTGGTCGAAATCAGGAGGAGCGCATTCAGCGCAAGAGATTTCTTCGAAAAAAGGGTAAATGCCATTAGTTTTCCTTCCTTAAGGACACGGGGATCTGAAGCAAGTTGGACGCGGACAATTCATTCTATCAATAAGCAAAAAAAAAGGGGGAGCCGAAGCTCCCCCTTTTTTAACTTTACAGCGTTCTATTGGAATAATGCTTCGCCGGAGTTGCCCAAGGCGGAGCTACCCGGAGACGGCACGCGAGAGAACTGCGTTGGATCGGGGATCACAAGGGCAAGGTAACCCTGCGAGAGACCACGACCCGGGCCGCCGAATCCATCGGTGATGAACGCGAAGCCATGAGCGAATTGGAATGCGCACTGAGCGAACATGTAGCCCTGGAAGCCAGGAGCAACGGTCGAAGCCAGTGTGGTGTAAGACGTGCCGGACGCAACCGCAGCCGCCGTCGTAAAGGCCGCCGGAGCGCCGGAGCCGTAGAACGTCAGCTTGCAAGTACCGGACTGAGGTAGAGCACCCTTGGTGCCGAACGGATCGGTCGAGGTATTGGAGATTGCGATACCTGTGTCAAATCCAGCGATGTTGCTGACGAACGGGAAGAGAAGAGTCGTCGAGCAAGCACTGACGGAGAAGGTGTCGATCGGCGAAGACGTGTCGGCGAATCGGGGGATTGGTACCGTCGAGTTTGAGGCAACCGTAACCGTGCTGGTTGGAGCGAAACTCACTGAAGTGCTCGAAACTCCCAGATTCGGGCTGTTCGCGGAGGGATTGCCAGTGAAAGAGACAGTGGTCCCGATGGTAAATACGTCGATCGCGAAGGGCTCGGCAGTCGTGATTTCATACACAGCCACATTACCCGTAACGGTCCCAGAAGCAGCTAAGGCGATCGGACCAGTGGCGGAAGTGACAAGCTGCGCGACGGCACCGTCGGGCGCGGTGAGCGTCAGCGGCACAGTCACAGTCACACCCGTCGGCACCGACGGAAAGTTGACCTGAAACCGAGTGCCGAAGTCAGCAGCACCAACAGCGCCGAAAGCGCTAGGCGTAGTCGTGCCAGCCGGAACACCGACTTCAAACATGGATTCAGTATTGGGAGTGAAGCCAGGGGTATTCTGCTGACCAGGAGTTTCACGAACCTTGAAGGCAGTACCGAAGCCTTCCGTGATCGTGAGCCCAAAGGCGGAAGCACCAGACTGGCTGGCGCACTGCAAGAAATTCGCGGAGCCGGAAACGACGGCAGCTAGAAGACCACGCTGCACAGCACCTACAACCTGCGTCGGATTCTGAATCAGGAAGCCAGTAGAAGACGAAACATTCTCAACCACATTATTGGGCAGCGAAATACCCGTCGCCACACCCAGCGCATTTGCGTTAGCGCGGATATTCGTGATGCGGTAAACAACCGGGCTGCTTACTGGGATACCGAGGAAAGTAACCTGGTTCGCGGCAGTCTGAGTTCCGTAGTACACGTTCTGAGCCGGCGTAGTTGCTGGCGCGACTGGTCCAACCGAGAACTGCGAACCCGGAGCTGGCTCGCCCACGAGCAGCGTCGCTTCGCTCAAACCACTGGCCTGAATGCGGCTGGTGATAGCAGTATTCAGCGAAACAGTTAAGTTGAACTGCGATAGCCCCGTAGGAACAGTGCCACTGCAATTAAGGACCACGTCGCCTGCGGGCTCCGTGAGACCTTCCGCACGCATCTGCAGCGGGTTAGCAACAGCCGCAGTGCAGTTAAAATTCGTCTGCGCGCTGGCCGAGGCTGCCCCGATTACGGCTAAGCTGGCGAGCACTAACATCTTTTTTCTAAAATCTGCCATTTCTTTCTCCTTGAAAGTTTTCAAAATTTGAATCGGTCGAAGTGCTTGGTCAACCTGAGCCTCAACTACAACCAAATACTTTTACTACTTGAGGAATTTTCTCCGTGTCGGGCGGAGATCCAGAATTGCCGGATTTCCTCAAGTGGACAATCCGGGACGTGCTAACCGCGGTCTGCAAGCTCATTTTTATCTAGAAATACCTATTTTCGGCTCGCCGACTTTGAAACCAAAATTGCCCGCCAGTACTGATGCAGCAAAAACATAGATACCGTAAACCCCAGCTCAGTGTCAAGTAAATTGTTTGTCTTCAACGAATCTCGCCCTCGTTGAAAGGAGCACTCGCGCTCTGTTGCAAGCTACAGACTATATCGTTTCCACGCTGCTCCCGTCAACATTTTTGGGCGAAACCGACGAAAAACTCCATTAAATGGCCTTCATGATCAAGTGGACGGCGCTTTGTGGTGAAGCAATACTGTTTATTCCCACACGGTTCGGATCCTACAAGTGCAGCTTCCCACCCGTTCCAGGCATATTCTAAATACATGCGTTGGCCGTTTCTTTCTCAACTTCGGCATGGAGATGTTACGGCATTGCACGCCGCCAGAGTATCGTCCGAACAGTCGGACCGGCTTCAGCCGCGCACCCTCGGCGCAGATCGCGTGGTGCCTTCCATCTGCCCCTATTGTGCCGTCGGGTGCGGGCAACAGATCTACGTGAAAGACGAAAAGATCATTAATATCGATGGCGACCCCAACTCGCCGATTTCCAAAGGGTGCCTTTGTCCCAAAGGATCGGCTACTTTCCAGCTCGTAACCGGATCGCATCGCGTGCGGCACGTGCTCTACCGGAGGCCCTTCGGAACCGAGTGGGAGCGGCTTCCGCTCGAACAGGCTATGGACATGGTGGCCGACCGGGTGATGCGCGCGCGTGAGTTGGCCTGGGAAGAGAAGAACCAGAAGGGCGATCCGCTTCGGCGCACCATGGGAATGGCACACTTGGGCGGCGCGACCCTCGATAACGAAGAGAACTATCTCATCAAGAAGCTGTTCACCACGCTCGGCATGGTGCAGATCGAAAATCAGGCCAGGATTTGACATTCCTCTACGGTTCCCGGTCTGGGAACCACGCTCGGGCGCGGCGGCGCGACCACGTTTCAGCAGGATCTGCAAAATTCAGACTGCATCGTGATCCAGGGTTCAAATATGGCCGAGTGCCACCCAGTGGGTTTCCAGTGGGTAATGAACGCCAAGCGGAGGGGCGCGACCATCATTCACGTGGACCCTCGTTTTACGCGCACCAGCGCGGTCGCAGACCTGCACGTCCCGATCCGAGCGGGGTCCGACATCGCATTCTTAGGCGGCTTAATTCGCTACGTTCTGGAGAATGATTGTTATTTCCGCGAATACGTTTTGAGCTATACCAACGCGTCCGCGATTGTTAGTGACGAGTTTCGCGATACTGAGGATCTCGACGGACTATTCAGCGGGTGGGAGACAGAAAACGGTCGTTACAACATCGAAAGCTGGCAGTACAAAGACGCGGAGAAGGGGCGCGCAGCGGATTCCCGCGAAATGTTCACCGGCGAAGCGTTCAGCGAGCGCTCCACGCAGCACGCGGCGAAGCACTTTGACTCGACCCTGCAAGATCCGAAGTGCGTTTTCCAGATACTGAAGCGGCATTTTCAACGCTACACGCCCGAAATGGTGGAAGAGATCAGCGGAATTCCGCCCGAGACGTTTGAGAAGGTTGCGAAAGCGATCTGCAACAACTCCGGACGAGAGCGCACTACCGCGTTCTGCTATTCAGTGGGTTGGACGCAGCACTCGGTTGGGGTGCAATACATCCGAACCGCCGCGATCCTGCAGTTGCTGCTTGGCAATATTGGGCGTCCGGGTGGCGGAATCATGGCACTGCGGGGGCACGCCAGCATTCAGGGTTCGACGGACATTCCGACACTTTACGACCTGCTGCCCGGATATTTGCCGATGCCGAAAGCATCGCACAATACCAGCTTCCAGGAATATTGCGAAAAGAACAGTGCAACCGCAGGGTGGTGGACCGAATTCCCAAAATACGCGGTCTCTCTGCTGAAAGCCTGGTACGGCGATGCGTCGTATGAAGGCAACGGCTGGGGTTACGACTACCTGCCGCACCTCACTGGCGACCATTCGCACATGACTACGGTCGCGGATATGGCGGGTGACGCAACCGGCATCAAGGGCTACTTCGTGATGGGCGAGAACCCGACAGTCGGGTCGATGAACGGGGCGCTTCAGCGCAAGGGCCTGCGGAATCTGGAGTGGCTCGTGGTGCGCGATCTGGCAATGATCGAGACGGCGGAGTTCTGGAGAAAGGCCCCCGAGATCGAGAGCGGCGATATTAAAACGCAGGACATCGCCACCGAAGTTTTCTTCTTTCCGGCAGCCGCGCATACCGAAAAGGACGGAACTTTCACCAATACGCAGCGCCTGTTGCAATGGCATCACAAAGCCGTAGAACCGCCCGGCGACTGCCGCAGCGAGCTCCACTTCATGTATCACTTGGGCCAGCGGCTGAAGGCGCGTTATGCCGAGTCGACCGACCCGAAGGACCGCGGCATCCAGAGCTTGACGTGGGCTTATCCAACCTCTGGACCCAATGACGATCCGTCTGCCGAGGCTGTGCTTCGTGAAATTAACGGATACGAAGTGCGCGGAGGCAAAGTGATTCCCCGCTTCACCGAATTGAAGGCCGATGGATCGACGGCCTGCGGGTGCTGGATCTATTGCGGATCGTATGCCGATGGCATAAACCAAACCGCGCGCCGAAAACCAGGGGACCAGCAGACGTGGGTCGCGCCGGAATGGGGGTGGGCCTGGCCGGCGAACCGCCGCATCCTCTATAACCGGGCATCGGCCGATCCGGATGGGAGACCGTGGTCGGAGCGAAAGAAATATGTCTGGTGGGATGAAGAAAAGCATGAGTGGACCGGCGAAGACGTTCCAGATTTTCCGAAAGACCGCCCTCCCTCGTACCGGCCGCCCGAAGGGGCCAAGGGAACCGACACCATCGCGGGAGACCACGCGTTCATGCTTAACGGGGATGGTAAAGGCGTGCTCTATGCGCCGAACGGATTAAAGGACGGCCCGTTGCCGACGCATTACGAACCGCAGGAATCGCCGGTGCAGAACGCGCTCTACGGCCAGCAATGCAATCCGTCGAGGATAGAGTGGGACCGTAAGGCGAATCCCTATCACAAGGCGTGGCAGGACAAGCGCTTCCCGTACGCGCTGACCACGTACCGGATCACTGAACATCACACGGCCGGTGGAATGTCGCGATGGCTGGCGTGGCTCTCGGAGCTGCAGCCGGAAATGTTCTGTGAAATTTCTCCCGAGCTGGCTCGGGAGAAGGGCATCGAGAATGGGGGCTGGGCCACCATATCGACTGCCCGCGGCGAGATCGAAAGCCGCGTCCTGGTCACTGAACGGCTGCGTCCGCTGCGGATGAAGGGCCGCGTAATTCATCAGATCGGGCTGCCTTATCATTGGGGGTCGGAAGGCTTGGTGCGCGGAGATTCAGCCAACGAACTCATTGCATTCGTGGGGGACCCGAACGTCTCGATACAGGAATCGAAAGCTCTGACGTGCAACATCGAGCCCGGACGACGGACTCGCAGCCGCCTCCTGGCCGGGAGAGCGCCAGGCTTCGAAGGCGCATGGCGGGACTTGCCCGAAGCCCGCAATAAGCCCCAGCGGGAGGAGACTTAATGCCGAAGGGGTTCTTCACCGACACCACCGTCTGCATCGGCTGCAAGGCCTGCGAGGTGGCCTGCAAGCAATGGAATCAGCTTCCGGACGATGGCTTCAACTTCACCGGAATGTCGTACGACAACACCGCGCATCTCGGCGCATCGACGTGGCGGCATGTGAGTTTCGTCGAACGTCCGGCGGTGATAGGCGAAGGCCAGCGCGCGTTTTCCTGGCTCATGAGTTCGGATGTCTGCAAACACTGCCAGCGCGCGGGCTGCCTCGAAGCCTGCCCGACCGGGTCGATCATGCGCACCGAGTTCGATACCGTTTTCATCCAACCCGACATTTGCAACGGCTGCGGCTACTGCGTGGCAGCGTGTCCATTCGGAGTTGTCGATCGGTTGGAAGAGGACGGGCGCGCGTGGAAATGCACGCTCTGTTATGACCGCCTAAAAGGCGATCTGGAGCCGGCCTGCGCGAAAGCGTGCCCTACCGATTCCATCCAGTTCGGCGAGCTTTCCGACCTTCACCAAATGGCGCACGCACGCGTGGCAGAGTTGCACGCGCATGGAGTCGGCGATGCTTATCTGTATGGTGCCGATGCCGCCAGC
>JANYJA010000090.1 GCA_025358575.1 Terriglobia bacterium | reverse complement strand
ATCAGCAGGTCCAGCGAAACGATGCCATAGAGATTCTCGATTTTCCCCAGTTGCGTGCCGGCGTTCACGTAAACCAGCGTGCCGGGCAGCATGCCGATCTGGCTGACGATATAGAAGGTGCGGGTGCGAAGGGGCGTGAGGCCCATCAACACATTGATCAGGAAAAAAGGGAACAGCGGGACGAGGCGCAGCGTGAGCAGGTACAAGGCGCCTTCCCGGGCGATGCCGTCGTTGACGGTTTTCAGCCGGCCTCCGAAGCGCCTCAGCATACTTTCGCGGAACAGGTAACGCGACGCCAGGAAAGCCAGTGTCGCGCCAACGCTGGAGGCAAATGACACGATCAGCGTGCCCCACAGCAAACCGAATAATGCACCCCCCGCCAGCGTCATGACCGCCGCACCGGGCAGGGAGAGGGCCGTGACGATCACGTACAGGAAAAAGAACGCGAATCCGACCAGGAACGGAGACGCATCGCGCCAGGCTTCGAATTTACCGCGGCTGGCCTTGAGGGTGTCGAGCGTCAGGACGTGGTGCAAATCCAGCGCGAAGAAGGCAATGCCGAGGACGACAACGGCAGCAACCAGGAGAAGCTTTTTCAAATGCTTCGCTCAGTCGTGCAGCGCGCCGCCGCAGCTGCTGCCCTGCCCGGCAGTGCAGCCGTAGCAATGGTCCGCAATGCGGATGGGCCGGCCGTCCGGATTTTCATTCAGCAGGTCGCGTAGATGCGGAGTTCCGGCGCCATCGCGCAGGTCCGGCAATGGCAGGTCGAGCATCTGGTTGAAGTCACAATCGAAGAGATACCCGCGCCAGTCCACGCTGACAAGGCTGCGGCACATGACATTGGCGAGGTTTGCGCTGGCGAAGTTGGCCTTCAGCAGGTGCATGTAGTCGTTGAACCGTCCCTGCGAGATCAGCGTCGAGCCGAAACGCTGGATCGGCATGTTCGCCAGCGTGAACAATTCGTTGAACACGACGCCGAAGTGCTCGAATAACTCGCGTTTGTACGTCGCCTGCAGCTTGCCTTGCTCTGGGGGGAGTGACGGGCCCTGCGGGTTGTAGACCAGATTCAGCGACAGACCGCTGCCTTCGCGACCGTAACCCAGCGCATTGAGCTGTTTCAACGCTTCGATGCTTTTATCGAAAACACCCTTGCCGCGCTGTCTATCCACATTCTCGATCGAGTAGCACGGCAAGGATGCGACCACCGCCACACGCTGGTCGGCCAGGAACTCACCCAGGTTTTCCTGTCCCGGTTCAAACAGGATGGTCAGGTTGCAGCGATCGATGACCTCGACGCCGAGATCCCTCGCCGCCAGCACGAGGTCGCGGAACCCATCATGCAATTCGGGTGCGCCGCCCGTTATGTCGAGCGTCTCGATGCCGCGGGACTCCAGCACTCGCGGGATCAGCGCGAGCGTCGTCGCGTCCATCTTTTCGGTGCGCGTCGGCCCGGCGTTCACATGGCAATGCAGGCAGGATTGATTGCACTTATAGCCGAGGTTCACTTGCAGCGTGGTCAGCCGGTGACGACGCAAATGCGGGAATTCCGTTTTCTGGAGCAAAGGCAGTGTGGCGTGCATGGGAATCCTTTGGGCGAACGCGCGAATGTTACACCTACGCCAGGAGCGGCCTCGCGGATTCACCGAACCTCGCCGGCCAAGGCGCTATTTGGGACTATCGCTCCGGGATGGCGAAGCGCGCCACGAATCCGCGGTCGATCCGGTCTTTCCAGCGCCATACCCATTGCCCTTCGGCGCTCAGGCTGCCCCAGGATGCGATTGCATAGCGCGGACCGCATGCCAGCAGATACAGAGACCGCCGACGCGGCGAATACGTTCGCAGCGGGCCGCCTTGCAGGGTAGCCAGCAGATTTGCGGCGAGTACCGGCCCGGCATGAACCGCGTGCACCCCGGACCGGGCCATGACGACATCCGCGCGGGCGCTGACGTCACCCGCCGCAAATACATCCGGATGCGATCGGCTCCGATGAAACTCGTCCACGGCAACGTAGTGGTGTGCATCGAGCGCCAATCCGGAGGTTTCCAGCCATTGCGATGCGCGTGCGCCGGTCGCGGCGAGCACCACATCGGCTGGAAGCGCCGTTCCATCGGCAAGCAACACGCCTTCCTGCGTTCCCGTCGCCTCCACGTCGTGGAGCCGTACGCGGGCGCGAGCGAGTGCACGTATGACGCGGCTCCGCACGCGCGGCGCATGGCCGGGAAGCAGTTCGCACGCGACAAGATCCACGCGCGCGTTCGTTCCAGCCTGGCTGAACGCGTAGCTTGCCGCGAGTGCCAGTTCCACGCCCGCCGCTCCGCCACCTACCACGAGCAAACGATAGCCCCGCTTGCCGCAGGCAGCAGACACGACCGCAGGCCATACTTCGAAGAATCCATCCAGCGGCTTGACGGGCAATACTTTTTCGCCCGCCGCCTGCAGCGACGACAAATTGGTTTCGCTGCCCACGTCCAGTGACAACAAGTCATATCCGAGCGGTGGACCCTCTTGCAGCGTGACCCGCCGTTGATCGGCTACCAGTCCCACGACGCGATCGGTCAGCATGCGGACCCGAGCGGATCTGGCGAGGGGTTCCAGATCGATCCGGCATTGCGCCTTGTCGTAGTGACCCGCAATCCAGCCGGGCAGCATGCCGGAATAGACCTGGTATCGGGACGGTGTCACCAATACGATTTCCACGCCTGCCGGCCGCGCACGTGCCAGTGCCTCGAGTACCGATAGCTGGGCGTGTCCGCCTCCGACAAGGAGCAAACGCTTCATAGTGCGTGCCGAGGCAATCGCGGAACAGTTGATCTTGTGGGTGTGATCGCCACGCTGGTCTTTCTCGCGGTCACGTTGATCCGGGCCGCTTGAACGGCGGCGGCTCCAGCCGCGATGGGTTTGAGGCGTCGTCCGGCGCCATGGATTTTCAGATCCAATCGAGGTCACCTCTCGGGCGGGTAATGAAACGCGTAAACAATCCAGACTCGCCCTGGCGCATGAACCTTCCAGGGAAACTACCTGGCTGGCGGTAGGCAGCGCACGCCGGTAGCGGGGGCATTGAAGTCGGTTGAATTGCTCACCACGTAGCAATAGGAAACTTCACCCGTTACGGTATCCCCACTCGAAATATCGAGTGCAGTCCTTCGCTTGTGCTGACGATCTGATATCGCGGCAAGTCTTTTGGCGGATGCGGCTCCTCCGCGTAGCCAATCGTCGGCATCACGGCAAGCGAGAAGACTGAAGCGAGTCGTCCCATTTCTTCCTCCCAATATGATTAGTATTTGAACAGCGTTCCCGCAATGGCGTAGGCAAGCGCATTGCCGGCCAAGTTCCCGATCTACGGATGGAGCATCTGCGCCGGCGGAAATTCAAAATGCGCCAATTGTTCGAAGCCATCACCATTTCGCGGGGCGCCCGCCAAAGGTTGCAATCGCCGTTACATCGCTGGATGTCAAACAAAAAGACCCCTGTGCAGGGGTCTTTAATCGGATGCCATTCACCTCTGAGGCTTTGGCGATGGCTAGTCACGCTCCATGAACTTGTGTTGGATCACCCAGGCAACGGCGAGGTTCATGAACCCCGGTGCCGTGAGGATAATGAAGTGGGCGGCGGCGACCCGTTCCGTCACGGCAATGACGACGATCCAGATAATTATTCCGACTGCGAGCAGCGCCGTTCCCAAATGCAATGCAGTGCGATAGACAGCGGTCACATCTATTCCCCTTCAACCATCTTTTTCGTTTACGTACTTTGCATTGGCGCAAAGTATCGACGTAATGAACCCCCGGATGAATCTATCTTATTGGTTTGTAAGCGCGTGTGCAATCTGGTCAGGCAGCTTGCGGGGTTCCAAAATGAGGCGGTCGTGGGTCGATTGGATCCGCAGCATTTGTTTCCTGCGTCCACCCACTTCGAGGCGACTGCCCGATCGGTATTTACGAAATTCTTTCGCTGTAAAAAATAACAATATGATTGGGAGAATTATTTCCACCCGAAGTCCACGCGCACAACTCACCGATCAAAGGGATCTGAAGCGTGTATTCAGGCCTGCGTTTCGCTTAGGTGGTGCATCCGTCTTGGCCGGCATGCACCGTTTTCGATCGCCAGGTGCGCACCGGGTCACATAAAATTGATGCGTGGAAGGCTCACGAAAGATGTTCGACGCCAGGCCCGAATGCGCAGTTGTCGCCGGCACACTCGATCACCTGATCATTGCCGGGTGCGCACAGCGATTTGGCCTTGAGTTCGCGCCTGACAATAAGCGCGACGAATTTTGCCTCGACCGAACAGCGCCTGCCGTCGGCCATGCCCTTCACCGGCACCGAAGTGTGATACGACACCTGATGGCCATCGGCGCCTCCGATAGTCATTGAGATTTGCGAGCCGCACGCTTGGGTAATCGGGCCGGCGGCCACAACTTTGCATATCGAGTATCGGGAGTCGAAGCTGATGTGCCCCGATGTCTCCTCCCCGTTCTTCCGGATCACTACATTTCGAATGCCGCGTGCGGCCGTGATGTACGCGTTGACCTGTGTGGGATTGATCTTGAAATACCCGGCGATTGCGCTGGCGACCGGGCGGCCTTCCGTTGAGTACAGGAAAGCGAGGAGATCCGTCTGCAGCAGGTGCGGCGTACCGGTCTTGTCGATGGTGAAATATGCAATGCGGAAGTCGTCCTTGCTTGAAACCGCGTACGCGCATTGAAGCGCTAATGCGAAGAAAGCAGCGGTAATCGCCAAGACGCCGGGCAAAGAAACCAATTTCATGTTGCTTTCCTGCGAGCGGTCTCAAGCTGTGTGGATCGGCCGCCGGAATCGGGCGGGGAGTTTCCGGGTGCCTGATCGTTAGCACCGAAAGTTTGCTACGCCAACATATCGCTATGTCATGAAAAGGTCAAAGGTGCGCCGCGAGAGGTGAATTTTGCTCCAGGGTTCTCATGCCGGCACATCCCAAGCGCGCGATCCCCTGTTACGCTGACCGTCCGACAGCTCGAACAGCCGATCTAGTCTGTATAGCCGCGGTAGGCCAGCCGATAATATGTATGAAGAGAACTCGCAAAATATCAGCTTGCCGTTCGATTGAAATCGAACGAACTGCGACGCGATCAACCCAAGGCTAGCCTTTTCCATTGTCAATAACATGTAACGCCGCCCGGTCTCACCTTCACGGTCCAGTTCATCAATCAGTTGGGCCGAAAGCCTGTGCGGCGGTCGCGCGAATCGCAGCGAGGAGCGTTTGCGCTGATCGTTCGCTGATGTGCCTTGTAGGAAAGTCCGCCAACCGATCTGGACCGCATCCACGCGCAGCATTGCCGAGCAACCGAGAATAGCTCTGTACAAGGTAGCCGGATCGATCGGTATAGGATCGGTAACGCCGCCAACAAACCCAGAAACAGATGACGCCGGCGCACTCGTGTCGATCACTATAGTCCAAGCACTTATTTCTGTGCCATGGCCCACGAAGGGCCTGTCACCTGCGAAATAGCATACATTAGCTTCTTCCGTCTCTGCGGAAGGTAACATCCACCGCACCACGAAATCGACCAAGGGTGCCAGTCCGCGGAGTCTGAGCTCACGATGCTGCCCTCGCCTAGAAAAATAGGCACGAGCGAGCAGAGGATTGAGCAAGCCCACCTTAAAAATCGCCACGAAAAGCGCGACATATCCGAGTAAGCCGTAGTAGCCAGATTCTGAGGCGCCGCGATTCCCAAAGATCACCAGCGCCGGTGCTGCGAATGCTATCGATAAGGCAATCGACTGAAACGAATGGAACAACACCACTCGCTTATCGTAGCCGACCCCCGGATCACGGGCATGAAACAGCGGCCGAGTGATGCGAAAGGCTGCAGGGACACTCGCAAATACGCCGTAGAGATATACACGCGCGCAGAGGAGCCGGGTCATTCGTGCGAGCGTCAATCGGCTGACCGGCTCCATGGAATTTTCCTCCGCCGCTTCGGAATCCGGTAACGTGGGGGATGACGACGGCTTGTCCATAATTGCTTTTCTCCAATAGTGTTCTAGAGAACAGACTGACATTCATTACACCAATTGGCGACTAACGTCGCGTGGCCGGCTGTTACGGAGGGCTCGCCAATTGTTAAATTTGGCATCAAAGCGCCTCAATAGGGACATGATCCGGCCAAGAGAACAATCGTACTCAACACGTCGATTGTCATTATCGTTCCGAGAACAGCTCACTGCGCCGGCAGCGGCGTATTTGCCGCGTTAAGAATCGCAGGTTTGACGGCGGTAGTTGCCTTGTAGAACATAAACAGCAGCAAGAATCCGAACACGGCAAAACCGATTTTAAGAATATCAACGATCAGATTTGATATTTCCACGATAGGCGCCTCCCCACTTTCCTGCCCATCAAGGCGATGCATGCCTTCTTTAATCGGACCAGCTTTACAGTGCATATGTTTGGTCCGGCCATTTTCCCGGGTCACCGCCATTTAGCATGTGCCGACGCATGGCGGCATCGGTCAAGGCGTATCCCCAATTGATCAAGTGCCCCTGCTCTTCGGAGGTAAAACTATT
>JANYJA010000079.1 GCA_025358575.1 Terriglobia bacterium | reverse complement strand
GTAATAGTGCTGGTCGCCTCCGTAATGCATCAAGTCCAGCTCATCCACCAAGCCGCCCTCTTTCAAAAGTTTGAGCGTGCGATAGACCGTGACGCGATTCAGCTTGGGGTCCTTCTCCTTAGCCATCTGGTAAAGCCGCTCGGCGTCTAGATGCTGCCCCGTCTGATCGATCAACTCAAGCAGAATTTGCCGCTGCCGCGTGAGGCGCAGCCCCTTTTGCGGCAGCGTCCCGTTCGTGATTTCGGAGGCCATGTGAACTACCCCTACATTCTAACTGCTACTCTCCACTACCTTGTGATATCGATCTGCCGCCAAACCCGTGATCCGCTGCACTTTGCCGCTCGGTTGCGGCCACTTCACTTCCACCCAATCCATCTTTTCGGCTGCCCCTAGCCCGAGCACTATCCGTGGATCGTGCGAAGAAAGATAGCTGCCGCCGCTGCTCTTGAAGCGAGTGCGCGTTACACCTCCGGACGACCACGTCACCCGCGCTCCCACCGCATCGCGATTGCATCGTGCGCCTTCGAGCGACAGCCCGATCCAGTGATTTCCAATCCCCGCATTGTTTTTCAGCAGCACGGGCGGCCCGCCATTGTTCGCGATCAGCACGTCCAGACGCCCGTCGTTGTTGAAGTCGCCGACCGCCAATCCTCGCGCCGGAAAAGCGTGCGTGAATGCCGGCCCCGCATCCGCGCTCACATTTCGCAGCTTCCCCTGTTCTTGATGAAAAAGCAGCAGCGGCTCCTTGTACTTCACCTGCTGCGAATAGTTCTCGATCATATCGTCCGGATGCCCATTCGCCAGCATCAAGTCGAGTACTCCGTCGTTGTCGTAATCGAAAAACTTCAGGCCCCACCCGCTCAGCAGCCGCGTCGCCTGCGCTACGCTGTTCCGGTGCGCCACGTCGGAGAATGTCTCGTTTTTGTTGTTTTGATACAGCGAAAACATTTCCTGATCCACATTCGCGACGAATAGATCCTCCCATCCGTCCCCATTTATATCGCCCGAATCCACGCCCATGCCCGACCGCGCCTGCCCATTCTCGCTGAACCCGACCTCCGCCGCCAGCGCCATCTCTTCCCACTTCCAGTTGCCTTTCTTGTCCGGCCCCCGATTCATGAAGAGAAAATTCTGAACCGTGTCGTTCGCAACAAAGAGGTCCATGCGGCCGTCATTGTTCAAGTCCGTCGCCACCACGCCTAAGGCTTTTCCCAGCGCGCGCTCAATGTCAGTCCCTTTGCCGACTTCGGTAAACGTCCCGTCACCGTTGTTGTGATATAGCAGGCTGGGCGTCGGCTTGAACACGCGCGGGATGCAGTAATAATTGCGCCCAAGCTTGTTGTCACCGCATGATAGATGCTTTCCCATCCCGTAATCCACGAAACTGCAAATGAATAGATCCAGCCTTCCGTCATTGTCGTAATCGAACCACACCGCGCTCGTGGTCCAATTCGACGGAAACTTCTTCGCGCCGAAACCCGCCTTCTCGCTGACATCGGTGAACGTGCCATCGCCGTTGTTGTGATACAGAATCGGGGCGCCATATGCTGTCACGAAAAGATCGGCGAATCCGTCGTTGTTGTAATCGCCCACCGCGACGCCCATCCCGAAGGTGCCGCCCCTTACGCCGGCTTTCTCGGTAACGTCCGTAAATGTTCCGTCGCGATTATTCTTGTACAGCGCGTTCCGCAGAGGCTTCTTGGGTTTGTAGAAATCGCTGGGGCCGCTGTTGACCAGATAGATATCCATCCATCCGTCGTTGTCGTAATCGAGAAATGCGCAGCCCGGCCCCAGTGTCTCGGGAAGAAAGCGCTCGCCCGACATCGCGTTTTCGTGCACCCAAGCGATTCCTGTCGACGACGCGGGCATCTCTTCAAAAAGTGGCGGGTTTATTGAGACCCCGTCCGCCAGCGCCGGGACCGCGCGGAAACCCGCCGCGAGAGTCAGTAATTGCCTTCTAGTCAATGTCATCGTGGAAATTCTTTCAATTTGGATACGGTGCGCCGGCCTTCACCACGCGAATCGTGTGATCCGTGAACTGATAGTGCGCGCCCGGCAATTCGTACTTCGGCATGTGGCACGTGGTGCAATTCTTCCTGGCGACGGGACACGCCTTTTGCTGCGGCACCGATGCCGCCACTTGCGCCGCGCCTTTTGCGGCTGTGTGGCAAGCCAGGCACTTCGCGTCATACGCCGCCGCATCCCGCTGCAGATCTTGATGCACATCGTGACACGCCGTGCAACGAATCCGCGGATCGGCGGAATCGTAACACTTGCTGTTCGTCAAACGGTACGGTTGAAACCGGACATTCGGAATTCCGTGCGGTCCGCTGAGCGCGATCTTAGACCAAGTTCGATGGCATCCGCCGCAAAAATCCGAAAGCTCCTCGGTCGAAAGATCGTGAAGCTTGGCGGGAATCACGGGCTTCCCTCCGCCCTTCCGCGCCGACGCGACGTGTTCCGCCGCCGGCCCATGACAGTTCTCGCACTGAATCCCGGGCGTCATCGTTTCCAGATGCAGCTTGTTTGCGCGCACGCCGCCAGTCGTGTGGCACGCGAAGCATTCGCGCGCATCCTGCGCATCCTGTTGCCGGCCAGCCGCCTCTTCGAGTGACTTCGGCTTGGTATTCCGCGCGCCCATCGTGAGGTCGAGGCCGTTGATTTTGTGGAAGAAACTCACGCGGCTCTCGAAGAATTTTCCGTTGAGCTCGAACACGTATGTCTGTCCCGCCTCTCCCAAACCGAACGCATAAGAAAGAGGGACAGTGATAGTCTCCTTGCCGTCCGTGACCGTATAAATGCTTTTGCTCCCGTCTCGGACAATCTGATAGGAATAAGGCTCTTCGCGAAAGGTTAGCTTCGGATGTTCAATCAAAATCGGGCATTCCGCCACCAATTGCATTGCGTTCGCCATCGACACCGTATGCTGCCAGCGCGATTGCTCCGCATGGCATGACGCGCAAGTTTTGCTCCCGGCATAGTGCGGCTCAATATTTTCCGCGCGGGCGGGCGTGGCCTGCAGCGACATTGCGAACAGCAGCGCGATAACGCTCGGACGGGGGCGTTTCAGAAGCATTGATACTTTTATTTTAGATGATGGACGGTACCGCCTCGCCATCTACGCTTGGTCGCGTCTGGATCTGTATGTCGCCGTCGCGTCGCTTAAAATAGTTGCCGCGAAAGGAGATTTTGCAATGGCTGAACCTTACGAACAGGCACTTCCCGGGTTGTCGCCGCACCTGGTTGTCAACGATGCGTCGGCGGCCATCGATTTTTACAAGGCCGCCTTTGGCGCGACCGAGTTAACGCGTCACCATACGCCGGACGGAAAGCGCATCATGCACGCATCGTTGTCGATCAATGGCGGGATGTTGATGCTAAATGACGAGTTTCCGGAATATTCCGGAGGCAAGCGATTCGCCCCCGACGCGCTGGGCGGATCGCCGGTCACCTTACACCTTCAAGTGAATGACGCGGATCTAGTCTTCAATCAAGCTCTCGCCGCCGGCGCGACAGTAAGGTTTGCATTACAGGATCAGTTTTGGGGTGATCGCTACGGCCAGTTGACCGACCCATTTGGCCACATTTGGTCCGTCGGGGCGGCAAAGAAGAAAATGACTGCCTAGGCGCTCCCGCAGAGTCACCAGATGGAAAGCGGACGCTCGCCAGGATTGAAAGTTAGGCCCACGGTTACGCGGAACTGGTTGCGCAGAAAGTTTGTTCCATCAATGTTGTACCGGCGAAACTCGAACGCCGTTGTTCCGGTGAAAACCCTGCCAAGACGACGGCCCATGGTGGCGCGACCCACGTAGCTTCGAAACTGTCCCAGAGTCTGGCCCAGGCTGCTCAAGGTATCCCGACCGCCGCCTATCCCCACAGTCCAAACGCGGAAACCGGTGTAGTCCAAAGTGCCGTAGATGCCTTCGCGTTGCGAGGTGAGGTAAAGGCCATTGCCGGGAGTAACGCCGCGAATGTACTGCAACGACAGCCCGCCGCGTCTGAACTTCTGTGTCAAGTCCGCCGAAAGATCGGGGATGAGGGTCTGGGAATAAATCTTTTGAATGCCGAAGGATTGGCCGAGAATCGCGGCAATGACGGGGTCGATCGCCACACGCAGCAACCCAAGCGTCTCCACTCGAGAAACGCCGCCGCGCAGCTTCAGTTCCAGATTTCGCGTTAGGGCCAAAGAGTAGTTCAACCCCGCGGTGTGGATATCCGAGCCGCCGAAACCCTTGTTGAAGGCGTAATGCGAAAAAGCATAGTACGGTCCGAGGCTGGTCCGTCGCGTGATGCGATAATTCATATCGCCCCGCGCCTGAAATCCGACGGTGCCGTAAAGCGAACTGGATTTGCGCCGTACCACAAATCCCGACCCGCCGAAATCGAAGGAAAGCCGTGCGCTCTTGTGATACACCAAGTCCGCGCCTGTGCTAAGCGAGATGGTACTGTTGTCCAGAACCTGGGTGTTTGGAGAAACGGCGAAGCTTGTATTTCCGACACTCAGGTCACTGGTGCCGATGCCGTTCAAAAGCGAGTAGTTATTCGTGTAGATGGCCGCGTTTTCAGTAAAGTTGAGACTAACATGCCTGGAGGCCCGATGCCTGAAGTCGAGCGTCAAAACGTTATTGGACCCGTCAAAGTGTTTGCTGGGCGTGTAATGGAAGTAACTGCCGCGATAGTCGAGGCTCAGAATATCTTTTCGCCACAAACGGCGCCCGCCTATTCCGAAATTGGCCTCAACGCCATAGGAACTTTGGTTGCCGAGCGCACCGACCGTAGACAGCGTGTCACCGGTCAATCCCGAGGCGTAAACGCCTGCAATCCCGAAGAAAGGCCGAAACTTGATGTTGCGCGGCACGGCCGGAATGTTCGAGCCATAACTGCGGCTCAAGACCGCTGGACCGGAATACTCTGGAGTCGCGCTTTGATCGGGCTTTTGGTCGTCGCTACTAGATGCTTCCACGGGCGACTTTTCCGATGGGGTTTGCGCAGTCCCAGGAACTGGCGCTGGATCTGCATCCTGAGCCCGCAGAACGGCGGAAAATCCAATGCACAGAATCAGTTGCAATGCCGACGGAAAACGCATCTCTTCAGCCAGTCTCACGTGTTCGCGCTTGCCCTGTCAAGGCACTTGGGTACCGTCCAGAGGGAACATACTAGGGTTCAGTACCGTCTAGCTGATATGTTCCTCCGAATCCCGTTAGCATTCGCACTTTGTGGTATTGCCGCGTTCGGGGCAGAACTGCCCGTTCGGCAGGTCGTGCTGTATAAGCACGGTATTGGTTTTTTTGAGAGGGCCGGGTCGCTGGGTCCGGGAGAATCGGCGCGGCTGGATTTCAAAGCTGCCGAGATGAACGATGTGCTGAAGTCGCTGACGGTCACGGAATCGGGTACCGGTAAGATTTCCGGGCTCCGTTACGATTCCAGCATTCCGCTGGCGCAAAAGCTGGAGAGCTATCCATTCCGGATCGAAAACGGACAGCCGCTCAGCGCCGTGCTGGACCAACTCAAGGGCGCGCGCGTCGAAATGCAATTCGGCACCGAGAAGGTGGCGGGTGCCATTGTGGCGGCACGTGTGGTGCCGGGCGATAAAGATCGGGCCGAGCGGGAGCAGGTCACGCTGCTGCTCGATTCTGGAGATTTGCGCGTTTTCGACTTGGCCGCGGCGGTCGCGATCCGCTTCACGGATGCGCGCTTGCAGACGCAGTTCCGCGATTACTTGGGGGCTCTGGCAACGTCTAGATCCAAAGAGAAGCGCAGCTTGTATATCGATTCCACGGATGCCAAGGGCCGCGATGTCCAGGTCAGCTATATTATTCCGACGCCGATCTGGAAATCGAGTTACCGGCTGATCTTCGATAATACGGCGACGCCCACTCTGGAAGGGTGGGCCATCGTAGACAACACCACGGGAGAAGATTGGACCAATGTACAGTTGGCGCTGGTGTCTGGAAAGCCAATTTCGTTCATCAGCGCATTGTACGAGCCGCGTTATGTGAACCGGCAAACGGCGGAATTGCCGGAGGATGCGTCGGTGGAACCGACGCTTCACGAGGGAAACACGAGTGAGGTTGACGTGCTCGCGGCAGCGCCTTCCGCCGGGTTGGCTATGAACGGAGTTGTTGGCGGAGTCATCGGCGGAGTTCCTGGCGGGGCAGCGAAGTTCAAGGAACTTCAGCAGTTCTCAAGGGCGCAAAGAGCGCCAGCGCCAATGGCAGCGCAATCCGTTGTGGTCAACGCGGCGGCGCGGGAGATCGGAGAGCTCTTCGAATACCGAATCCCGACGGCCGTGACGGTGAAGCAGAATGAGTCCGCGATGCTGCCATTTCTGCAGCAGAAAATCAGTTCGCGCAAGCTGGTGGTTTACTCCGATCCGACCGCGGTCAATCCACAAAATGCGGCGGAGTTGACCAACACCACCGGCAAGACTCTGGATGGCGGACCGATTACGGTATACGATGCCGGCTCTTATGCGGGTGAGGCGCTGGTCGAAACAGTGAAAATGGGCGACAAGCGGCTCATCACTTATGCGGTGGACTTGGGCACCCGCATTGCCACGAATGTGGATTCGAAAGGCGCGGTGGTGCGCGAGATTCACGTGCAGCGCGGTGTGATGACCACGCGGACTTCATATGTCGAGACCAAGACTTATACGATTCGGAACGTGGATGCCAAGTCCAAGACGCTGATCATTGAGCATCCCGTTCGCGATTTGACGCTGTTGAGTCCGAAGCCCAAAGAGACAGCCTCGAATGTGTATCGCTTCGAAGTTGCGCTGCCGCCGAATTCTACCGAAAAGCTTCCCGTTACGGAAGAGAATCTTTATAGCAATACCACCACGGTCAGCAGCATGACTCCCGATGTGCTTCTCACTTACGTCCAGAACAAGAACCTGAGCGACGCGGCGCGCAAACAGATCCAGCAAATCGTCGATTTGAAGAATCAGATTGCCGCGGCGGACTCGCAGTACCGCATCGTCGAGAGCCGTGTGAACAATTTGATTCGCGATCAGGACCGAATCCGGCAGAACATCAACAGCCTGAATCAGGTCAGCGGCCAGCAGCAACTGGTGCAGACCTACTCGGGTCAGTTGGCCAAGCAGGAAACGGAATTGGCTGCAATGCGCGATCGTCAAGCGGCCCTTCAAACCCAGAGCGGCGCGCTGCAAGCGACCCTCGATTCAGATCTACAGAAGATGGATTTCTAAGTTGAGACTGGCACTGATTGGGCACGGGCATGTGGCTCGCGCGCTCGAAACCATCCTAAGAGAGAAGCACGCGGAGCATCCGTTTGAGATCGCGGGCGTGCATACGCGGACGCACCCGGCTGCGGCAACCGTGGAAGAATTCCTGGACGATAGCCGCGCCGACGTAATGGTGGAACTTACCACGCTGAACCCGAAGTCGGGTGAGCCGGCGATTTCGCATATCCGTGGCGCGTTCGCTCGCAACATGCACGTGGTGACTGCCAATAAAGGGCCGATCGCGTTCGCCTACGAAGAGTTGCGCGAGGAGGCTGAGCGCCGCGGCGTGAAATTTCGCTTCGAATCCACCGTGATGGATGGCGCGCCGGTGTTCAATCAAGTGCGCAACAATCTGCCAGGCGTTCGGATTGAGGGATTCACTGGCGTCTTGAATTCGACCACAAAGCTGGTGATCGAAGCAATGGAAAGGGGCTTGAGTTTAGAGGACGGTGTGGCGGCGGCGCGAGCCTTGGGAGTGGCGGAAGCGGACGCCAGTTACGACATTGACGGATGGGATTCAGCGGCGAAGACGGCGGCGCTCGCGAATGTGCTGCTGGGTGCCCGAACTACGCCGGAAAGCGTTGAGCGAAGCGGCATCGGGGGATTAACGCCAGCGAAGATTGCGGAAATTAGTGGGGCGGGGAAGACGGTCAGGTTGGTCAGTCGAGGCAGCCGAACGGAGTCTGGAGTAGCGCTTAGCGTGCGCCCGGAGGAGATTGATCGATTCGATATGCTTGCCTCGATCCAAGGAACTTCGAACTTGATTTTGCTTCACACGCGAGAAATGGGGACGGTCGGGACGGTTTCCATCTCGCCCCGTGTGGAACAAACCGCGTATGGCGTATACATAGATTTGATGGACTTGATATGAAGCTGCTTACTTTTCTGTACAGCGGTCAGAAGCATGCCGGAGTGCTGGTGGAAGGCGGGGTGGCACCGATACTCGAAATCAACACCAAGCACCGCACGCGCTTTCCGAATAATCTTCTGGAGATTATTCGTCTCGGCGCAAGTGACATCCCGACGCGCGGCGTGGCGCCAATTCCCTTCGATCACTTGACGCCGCGGCTTCCCTATGAAGTGCCCCCCAAGATCTGGTGCATCGGGTTGAACTATTTGTCGCATGCCAACGACATCAACGCTGTGCAGCCCGAGGAACCGGGCAGTTTCATGAAGCCCGCGTCGTGCATGTTCCAGCCGGGGGGCGAGATTGTGCTGCCCCCGGCGGATCTTTCGAACGACGTAGATGCCGAGGGCGAACTGGGCGTGGTAATTGGGAAGACCTGTCGCTTCGTTCCGGAAGAGCGGGTGCGCGAAGTAATTTTTGGCTACACCACAACGCTCGATCTAACCGCGTTGGACGTGCTGCGGAAGAATCCAAGGTATCTAACGAGGTCGAAAAGCTTCGACACGTTTTTCAGCTTCGGGCCGGTGATTGTGACGGCGGATGAGGTTGCGGACGTGGATGGTCTTGAGGTGATTACGGAGCACAACGATGGAATTTGCTCGCGCGATTTCGTGCGCCATATGCGGATGCGGCCATACGACCTGGTGCGTTACCACAGCGACTATATGCGTCTAGAGCCAGGCGATCTCATTTCGACCGGATGTCCGAAAGGCGCGCGGATTCAACCCGGGGATACGGTGCGCGCCCGGATTGAAGGCGTGGGAACGCTGGGCGCGAGCGTGCGCGCAGGGGATCGGACGGCGTATATTCGGCAGGAACCCGGACCGGCTGTTATCGAATGAATTCTACTTCGACGCGATTGGGTATCAGACCCACTTCGTGTCCTAAATCGAGCAGCTTTTGAGCGGCTCTGGGGACCACATCGCCGCAATCGACGGTGTAGTGGTTCACGTACATGCCGACGAATTTTTCGGCCAAACGGGGGTCCATGTCGCGGGCGAATTGCAGGGCGTAGGACAGCGCTTCCTCACGGTTATCCAGCGCATATTGAATGCTGTCGCGCATCATGCGGCAGCACTCGCTCTGGATTTCAGGAGTCAGCGAACGGAGCAGCGCGTTGCATCCCAGCGGCAGCGGCAGATCGAATTTGGTTTTCCACCATTTACCGAGATCGATAATTTTGTGGAAGCCGCTCTTGTTGTAAGTCAGTTGCGCTTCGTGAATGATCAATCCGATGTCCGCCGCGCCGGTCTGCACGGCTTCCAGGATCTGGTCGAAAGGGGTAACCACGGCCTCGAAATCGGGCTCCATGATCTTAAGAGTCAGATACGCGGTAGTGAGTTTTCCAGGGATCGCGATCTTTTTGCCCTTTACCTCGGACAACTCCATGGGGTGGGACGCCACCAGCATGGGCCCGTATCCATCGCCAATGCTCGATCCGCTCGCCATCAGGACGTATTTTTCCGCAACGTATGGGTAGGCGTGATAGGAGATTGCAGTGAGATCGTACTCGCCTTCAATGGCCTTTCGATTTAGGGTTTCAATGTCGGATAGGACATGACGGAAAGCGACCTTTGATGAGCGCACTTTCTTGGTGGCCAGCCCGTAAAACATGAATGCATCGTCAGAATCGGGACTATGGGCGCTAACGATTTCCTGCAAACTGGGATGAGACATAAGGGGTGAAAAGGTCTACGAGAGCAACAAACTAGTATTGCATGGAGGAGGGAGCTACAAATGGAAAGGGCGATCAGTTTTCAAGCGACGAACAGGACGCGGGGATAACGGACATCAAATGCCACTAATGGCGGCGCACTTTTGAATCCGACCGTTACCTCCGGGCCTTGCCGTGGCAGTGCCGCGGCGCGTCCGAAAACTTGAAAACCGACCGCCCTCTTTCTGATCCGGTTCTATAATTCACCTCCCGCCAGCCCTAAGTCCGGCCGACTTTTTTAGGTAAACTCGGGAACACGGTGCGTTCCTCGATTTCAGTCTGCTCCTGTGACGGTTTAATGTCAATAGGCAATTAGTGCATGTCGCGTCAGAAAACATATTCCGCTCAAACAGGGTACGTGTATCAGTACCAATTCCGGGGTCAGGAAAGCGCGCCTTCTGAAACCCGGTACCATTTCAGTGTCTGTTCTCAGGCTGCATCTGAAATGGATCTCACGCTGGTTCTCGCCAGCGAGGTAGCGGCGGCATGGGAAGCCCAAAATGAATTCTGTCTTACCGAGACGCAGCGCTATGCGCTGGCGAAGATGGCTTTTTTTCAAGCGCTCGACGAGGGGCCAGGTCCGCTGCCGCCTCCCGGTCCGATCGCAATCCGGCGCGAGGATCTCGCCGCCATTGCGGTCACACTCAACCTGATCTAGAGCCAGCTTGTTCCCAGCTTGTTCTATGATGAGCGCAGGCGATGTCCATCCCTCCGATTCCCCCGCCGCTGGATCACCTCGGAAAACGGCACTTTTCCTTCTTTCCGCCGATTCTGAATACGCAGTCTAACGAGTGGATGTATCGCAAGGCGACGTGGTCGGAGATTCTGGTCGGCAACTGCCGCACGGGCGAGGAAATTTGGATTCCGAGGCGGTTCATCGGCGAAGTATCGAGCATTGCCGATCCCGTTCTGATTGTGGGACTGCTCAAGGAACTCGAATACAAAGCAGGCTCGGTCTGGCCGCATCAACGGCAGGTCATCACGATGCCAATGGCGGTGAACGAGCGGCCGCGCAGGGTGTCGCGCACCTCACGCGGACCCGCGCCCGTGATCGGCATCAGTTTAGCCGCGAGCACGGATGCGCGCACGGGCAGAGTGGTCACCGGCGCGGTGGTGCTCGGAATTGTGGCTTGCCTGGTGGTGTTTGGCGTGATGCGCGAGTGTCAAACTCGGCCCCGGGTGCACTCGGCTCAGCACTCGACCACATTTACGGCGAGGCCCGCGAGGGACGTCTCTTTGTAGCGGCTCTGCATGTCGAGGCCGGTTTGGTACATGGTCTTGATAACTTGGTCGAGTGAAACTTTATGCTCGCCCGATTCGTTCATGGCCATGCGCGTCGCGTTGATGGCTTTCACCGCGCCGATGGCATTACGTTCGATGCACGGAATCTGCACCAAGCCGCCGATGGGGTCGCAGGTCATGCCAAGGTTGTGTTCCATGCCGATTTCGGCGGCATGCTCGATCTCCTCATTCGTGCCGCCGAGCGCGCCCACTAAGCCCGCGGCGGCCATGGAACAGGCGACTCCCACTTCACCCTGACAGCCCACTTCCGCGCCCGATATCGATGCGTTTTCCTTGTAGAGGACACCGATGGCTGAAGCCGTCAGAAAGTAGCGAAAGATTCCGTCGTCCGAATAGCCCGGCATGAAATCGCGATAGTAGTGGGCCACGGCGGGGATGATTCCGGCTGCGCCGTTGGTAGGCGCCGTCACCACGCGACCGCCGGCGGCATTCTCTTCATTAGCGGCAATAGCGAAGACGTTGACCCAGTCGATAGCGGCCAGCGGGTCCGCGAATCCATGCCGGCGGAGTTTCGCATAAAGGCGCGGCGCTCGCCTATGGACGTTGAGGCCGCCGGGCAGGATACCCTCGGTTTCAAGTCCGCGGCGGACGCAGTCCTGCATCGCGGTCCAAATGCGAGCAACACCGTCGCGAATCTGGTCCTCGGTCCGCCACGCCTTCTCATTTTCGAGGACGATGGACCAGATCGGAAGACAGTGTTGGCGGCCGATCGCCAGCAAATCCGCACCGCTTGTAAATGAATATGGCACGGCGGCCCGGGTTAACGCAGTGTCGGCGCGGTCGCCTTCCCGGAGGATGAAACCGCCGCCGATAGAGAAATAGGTTTGTCGGTCGAGAATCTCATCTTGCCCGTTAAGTGCGGTGAAACGCATGGCATTCGGATGGCCGGGCAGCAGCAGATCCTTCCGAAAGAGTAGATCGCGCGATTCCGAGAACTCGATATCGTGAGCGCCGAAGAGCGCCATGCGGCCGGTCTCGCGAATCTGGCCAATCTTGCTCTCAATTTGACCCGGATCAACGCCCTCGGGAGTTTCGCCGGTGAGTCCCAGCAGGACGGCGCGATCGGTCCCGTGTCCGATACCCGTGAGCGCAAGCGAACCGTAAAGCTCCGTTCGAATCGAGCTGGTTTTGGCCAGACTTCCGCGGGCTTCAAGACCGAGAATAAACTCGCGTGCCGCGCGCATGGGGCCCACGGTGTGCGAACTGGAAGGTCCTATTCCAATCTTGAACAGTTCAAAAATGCTGGTGCGCATTCACTGGCGCCGCAGTTCTTCACGAAAAGCTTTCTCCCGGTCGTTCACATAAAGCTTATAGCCCTCGGGGTCGACGAACGCCAGCTTGTCACCGGCCTTCCACCGCTGATACTTCGCGGGCAGATCGAAATAGGCGCCATGCGCGCCGAGAAAAATATCACAGGGAAGGCTGTGGAGGACGCGGAAAGTTCGCTCAAAGTCGGCAACAATCCCCGCATACTGCTTGTTCCCGCGCAAGCGATATCCAGGATTTACATTGGGACTTCCGACGATCACAACCTGGTAGCGCTTGCCATCCTGACGCACCTCGGTGGTCCAGGTAGTGCATCCGGGAGTGTGTCCAGGCGTCTTATGAGCAATCAACCGCGTGCTGCCGAGCGCGACCTCATCGCCATCGTGCAGGGTGCGGTCGACCTTCGCGGGGGGCCAGTGGGAATGATATTGAAAATCGCCGGCGCCCCCGCCCTCAATCTCGGCAACGTCTCCATCCATCACCATGAGCCGCGCGCCCGTAAGTTTCTTGATGAGCGCCGTCCCTCCGGCATGATCGTCATGCGCGTGGCTCAATAGGACGATCTTGATATCGCTGAAACGAAACCCAAGCTTGCTAACGCTGGCTTGTAGAAATGGCACTGAACTTTCAAAATCGGGGTTGATCAAGATGCTGCCCTGGTCCCCGGTGATCAGGTAGGACGCGAGCTGAGCCGTGCCGATGTAGTACACGTTTGCCATTACTTGAAATGGCGGAAACTCCTGGTTGGTGGCAGCGGCCGTTTGACAATAGAGCGGCGCTCCGACCGTTGTGGCAAGGGCCGCGGCCCATCCCGCTATTCGCATAGAGCCAGTATGCCTGACTGCCGCAGCAAATTATTCCGCGGTTGGGGTATCATTTAATACCGCCGAAAATCGGTGCGCCCACAAGGAGATTTTTGTGTTGAAACTGTTCGTTTTGTTTTCCGCCCTATTCACTGCCAGTGTTTCCTTCGGCCAAGCGCCGCCTACTGTCCATTTTTCATTGATCGGCAGCTTCCCCGTGGGTGCATCGCCTTCGGCCATTGTTGCCGCCGATTTCAACCGCGATGGAAAGACCGACCTGGCGGTAAGCAACTCGGGTAGCGGAACCGTCACTATTTTGTTGGGGACTGGCCTAGGCACCTTCATCACGGGGGCAACCTTGCCGGTGGGCGCGGAACCTGCTTCCTTAATCGTGGGCGATTTCAACGGCGATGGCAAGAAAGACCTCGCGGTGGCGAACGCGACCAGCATTTCGATGTTGATTGGAAACGGAGACGGCACTTTCCAAACCGCGAACACGATCGCTTATGGCGTGAAACTGACTTCGATCGCGGCGGGAGATTTCAACACGGACGGCAAGCTTGACTTCGTGGTCGCGGATGCTTCGGCGGGAACCGTCGGGGTTTTCTATGGTTCGGGAGTGGGGACTTTTTCCGCGCCGAAAATAATTGCAGTAGGCACTTCGCCCAAATCGGTAATCGGGGTCGACGTAAATAACGATGGCAAGGCGGACATCGTGACCGCGAATTCCACGGCTAACACGGTCTCAGTCATTCTCAATACCGGCGGCACGACATTCGGAACGCCGCAAAGTTTCATCACGGGAACTACGCCGGTTGCTGTTGCGTTTGGAGATTTCAACCGTGACGGCTTCGCCGATCTGGTTACCGGGAACGCGGGTTCGGACGATTCAACGGTGTTGATAAATAACGGCAACGGCACTTTTCAGGCTCCGGTGAGCTACTACTCTTACGGATCGAGTCCCTCGGCGATTGCTGTCGCCGATTTTACGCACGATTTGCTGCCCGACTTCGTTACTGTGAACGACGTCACCCGTGACGTGACGATTTACGGAAACAAGGCCACTCCAGGAACGTTTTCAGAAGCAGGCGCGTTTGTCATAAATACGCCCGCAACTGGGGTTGTGGTAGGGGCCTTTACGGGATTCGGACACACCGATTTAGCGGTCGCGACAGGCGGCGCGGTTTGGATTTTGCAGAACATCACCTAGCTACCGCCGTTGGCCTGAGAATGCTCGGCACTATCACCCAAGTGAACATCTCGCCCGGCGGGGTTCCGAAGCGGTCAATTCTGGAAGGCATCCTTACACCGCTGGGTGTCCGGGGCGATTCGTGCGCCAATCCAAAGATACATGGCGGACCGAATCAGGCGGTTTTACTAATTGCCTCGGAAACGATTGACGAGTTAGTGGCCGCGGGGTATCCGGTGTTCGCCGGAGCGCTTGGCGAAAATCTGACTACGCGCGGCTTGGACCGTCGTTTATGGCGCATTGGTCAGCAGTTCCGGGTCGGCGACGCGTTGGTTGAGTTGAGCAAAGTGCGCGCGCCTTGTATCACTTTGGATGTTTACGGGCCGTCGATTAAGAACGCGATCTACGATAAGCAGGTGAAAGCCGGAGATGTCTCATCGCCTCGCTGGGGCATGAGTGGAATGTATGCGCGCGTGTTGAAGCCCGGGTTTGTATCGGCCGGGGCTCCGATTGAGTTAGTGGGGGAGACGGTTTAGCTTAAAGATAACTGGAAGGCGATGAGGAGGGTCTATGTGTGATCAGGATCATTTCGAGAACGACCGGGAAGAGTACGAAGCGCGCGGTTTGGTGACCCGAAAGCAGTTCGGCGCCATGCTGGGAGCGGGCGTCGCCATGATGCTGCCGCGAGCCGCAAACGCGGTCACTATAACCGAAACGGACGTGAACATAAAGACGCCGGACGGGACTGCCGACTGTTACTTCGTGCATCCGGCGAGCGGCGCCGCTCCGGGAGTCCTAATCTGGCCGGACATCTTTGGGCTGCGACCGGCGTTTCGCCAGATGGGCAAACGGCTCGCCGAATCGGGATACTCAGTGCTTGTCGTGAATCCTTTCTATCGTGTCAAGAAAGCCTTGACCGCGGAGGCCGGCAGCGCGACCCCAATTGCGGATTTGATTCCGTTCGCGCGAGCGCTAAACGAGACGACGCAGATGACGGATGCCAAAGCGTTCATCGGGTGGCTGGACGGGCAAAAGTCGGTTGCGAAGGATAAGAAGGTCGGCACACAGGGCTATTGCATGGGGGGCCCGATGGCGTTTCGCACCGCGGCGGCCATGCCTGACCGTGTCGGAGCCGTCGCTTCGTTCCATGGCGGCGGCCTTGTGACCGATGCACCCAACAGTCCGCACCTTCAGGCGGCGAAGAGCAAGGCGCAGTTCCTGGTCGCGATCGCGGACAACGACGACAAGCGGTCGCCCAACGACAAGACCACGCTGAAAGAGACCTTTGCGAAAGCGAACTTGAGTGCGGAGATCGAAGTGTACACGGACGCCGCCCATGGCTGGTGCCCTCCGGATTCGAAGGTCTACAACGAGTCTCAGGCCGAGAAGGCATGGAGCCGTTTGCTGGCGTTGTATGGAAGGGCGCTGGCGTGAGCGTGGAGGCCGGAAGGATGTCTCGGCTGCGGCTGATATGACGTGTTGCGTACTTGTCTGTTCGTTCTGTTAGCATTTTTATGTGCTTAGAGAACAGTTATCCGGTGGAATAGAGCCAGCTATCGCCGGGCAATCGATGTACCGCGCCATGAAGGCGCAAGCAGATGGTTTCCCCGCAGTAGGACCTTCTGCCCGCACCTTAGGTCTGCGAACCGATGGTCCGAATCGCGAGATTCCGATTTCTCCCCCGGGAACCGTTTCGCCCACGACTGGTGGAATGTCAGTGGCTCTTGACGTAGCTCTTAACCTCCCGAAAAACCGTCTGCCTAAGTCGCTTGGAGGTGAAGGCCGCGACCCAGTTCAGTATTTCATCCGCTGCGCTCCCGGCCAGCCTTTTCGTTCGAGTGGACGGATATCCGCATGCGATGATTGAGCCCGCATTCATCTGCGGGTTCGAGCAGTATCAAGAGAATCTGTCGTGGACTCGTCCGTTCTGGGCCAGAGCGCATGACTGAAGCATCTCGCGTGACCAGGGAGTTCGTGCATTATCGACGATTGGAGCGCCGCCTCTGGCTGGTTCGTTGGCAAAACGCGGGAGAAGAGTCCGCCGCCGAGGATGAGGTCCTTGATGAAATGGACACCGCGTGGAGGCAGCTCACCGATCACGAGCAGGCCATTCTGCGAGCGGAAGGACCGCGCTGTTGGCCAATGGACGCGTCGGCTTTACCGCCCCAATTCGAGGATGCCCGGTGGATCGCAGAACCGGAGCCGTGGTCCTACGAAGGCTTCGACGCGAATCATCCAACCATCCTCTCGGCCGGAGACTGCGATGGAAGCAGATTTCAATGGCTTGCCACTGGAGCTTGCCCAGTGGTCGACGATGTTTCAGTCGTGGCGCAGAAGAGCCTCTTCGGCATCGCTCCGGAAGGCCCGCACCGCGAAGCCATTACAGTGGATTCTATGATCCGGAATGGCCGGATTATCTATA
>JANYJA010000078.1 GCA_025358575.1 Terriglobia bacterium | reverse complement strand
CTGCGGATGCGCGAGACTCTCAACAAGATCCTGGCGGACGCCAGTGGCCAGCCGGTAGAGCGGGTTGCTCGCGACGTGGATCGCGACTACATCATGAGCCCGGAGCAGGGCGTGGAGTACGGAATGATCGACCGCGTGATTTCAAGCCGCGATTTGGCTCCGATCCCGGTCGCGAAGCCATCCTAAGCGGCCTTTAGACGGAAATGAGACTCGCTAATAAAGTCGCGATCATCACCGGCGCGGGCGCGGGAATCGGCGAAGCGACGGCAATTCGCTTCGCCGAGGAAGGTGCGAAAGTTGTGTTGGTGGATATCAGCGCGGAACTCGCGGGAGCTGCTGCCGGCGGAATTTGCGAGCGGGGCGGCCGCGCGGTATCGATTGCAGCGGATATCTCAAAAAACGACCAGGCCCGCGCCATTAGCGAGGCCGCCATCAAGGAGTTCGGTTCGATCCATATTTTAGTAAACAACGCGGCGGATTTCACCACCAAGAGCGTGGAACAGGCCGAAGTTGCGGATTGGGAGCGCGTGCTGCACGTGAACGTCATCGGAACGGCGCTGGTTTCGAAGTACGCCATCCCGCACATGAAGGCGAGTGGCGGCTCTATCGTGAACATGGCGTCGATGAGCAGTATAATCGCGCAGCCCAATTTCGCCACCTACAACTCAAGCAAGGGCGCGATCCTCACCATGACGAAATGCATGGCCTTGGATCTGGCTCCGTTCAACATCCGCGTAAATGCAATCTGCCCCGGCTGCGTGCTGACCAGCGCCACCGAGCGCGAGTGGAAGCGTATGGGACAAACCAAGGAGCAGTGGATCGGGCTGAACGCCCCGTTGCATATGTTGAACAGGGTGGGTGATCCGCGGGAAATCGCGAATGTGGCGCTCTTCCTGGGTTCGGACGAGTCCAGCTTCATGACGGCCGCGCATGTGATGGTCGACGGCGGCTACACCGGACGCTGATTGGAACGATGAGACACGCCAAGACGCGCTAAGATGGGGACGGCTTGTCTGACGGATAGTCGCCCGGTTTCGGCCGGGAGGAAAGTCCGGTCTCCAAAGGGCAGCGCGCCGGCTAACGGCCGGGGGGATTCGTCTCAAGGCGGGTTCTACGGAAAGTGCCACAGAAAATATACCGCCTTGCGGCTCCGGCCGTCGGGTAAGGGTGAAAAGGTGCGGTAAGAGCGCACCGCGGCTGGAGCGATCGAGCTGGCAGGGAAAACCCCGCGCGGAGCAAGACCAAATAGGAGGGGAGGAACGGCCCGTTCCGTTAGACTCTCGGGTAGGTTGCTAGAGCCGGATAGTAATATCCGGTCGAGATGAATGACTGTCGCCCGCAAGGGTACAAAAACCGGCTTATAGTCGGGCAGGCCAAAAAAAATACGCCGGTAGAGCTTCAGAGCTCTACCGGCGTTGTTGTTAAGGCGTGAGGCTTACTTCTCTTGTTATCGCTGGATCAACTGATAGTGCAGACGCGGAACGGAGGTCGGCACCGGAGCCGTGGTGTCGCCATAGTCCTTAGGACGAAGCCAGTTTCCAAACTCGAAACCGAAGACCACACGCCCGGCGTCGTTCACGTTCTGAAAAGTAGTGTTCACGCTGCCTTCCGCGGTAATGGCGAACATTTCGCCGAGCGGAACGACCAGTCGCAACATGCCGTAAGGGCGGTTCGGGAAGTAGGTGCTCACGCTCTTCTTGAATGCGAGAGCGCCTTCCACGTAAGTATCGCCGAAGAGCGCGGCCTGAGCCTGGAACCCTCCTTGATCCTGAACGCGCACATAAGCGGGAGGGGGACCGCTGCCGAATTCGCCGCGATTGATAACGGTATAGTTGCGGAATCCTTTAGCCGCAAAAAGGCCGATTTTCCCGCCACTGAATACCCAATCGAGAGTGAATGCACCTTGACCAATCGCTCCTCCGCCGTGATAGTTGCGGAAATTAGAGTGGAGGAACGAAACGAACATTCCAGCCTGCACGGAACCATAGCGTTCCGAGAGGCCTGCATTGATCTGGCCGTCGGAAACATACGGGAAGTAGTTCCACTCGCCATCGACCTGCACCGCGTGTGTGCCGTCCTGATCCGGAGTTTTACCGTTTCCGAAAGGCGCCAGGAACCTGCCGTAAGCGGACGCGCTGAAATTACCCGGACGTCCAGGAAGGAAAGTCGGGCCGACGTTCAATCCAATGAGAGAATACTTCTTGTTGCGAAGCGCAGATTGCGTCAATGCGTAGTCGGCGGCTCGGTGCGCAATCTCGTCAGTTTGCTGATAAGTCAGTGGCGGAGGCCGTTTTACTAGCTCAACTGTGTCGGTTTTGATTTCCTTGGTGGATGCCAGAATGGTATCTTCGCCGGTTTTCAACTGGTTGACTTCGTCTTGCAGAGCTTTCAACTGATCAAGAATTCCTTGCAATTGATCTAATTTCGAAAGTTGCTTGCGCGCATACTGCTCGAAGTCGTTAATCACCTCGGGCGCGCCGCCCTCGGCGATCACATTCCCGTTAGGGCCAGTCACGGTCATCACCACACGGCGGTTGATCCATCGACCCAGCTTGCTGCTGTTGGGCACTTCAGGATCTTTCTTGCCCTCGCCGTTCACCAGGATCTGTCCCGACGACGTGCCGTATTTCTGCAAAAATTGAGCGACAGTATTGGCTCTCGCTATGGCGAGTTTATCGTTGTAACGATTGGAGCCTATGCTATCGGTATTACCTACGACTTTGATCTTATAGTCGGGGTGAGATTTCAACAGATCCGCGATCCGTAGCAAGCTCGGATAGCCGTCGGTCAGCACGCTCGAATTGAATTCAAAATTAATTTCTTCCCAATCCCCTTTGGAAGCTTTGGTGTTCATTCCCTGACCGAATAAACAGTTGCCAACCAGACCCACTAATATCACTGCCGGCAGCAATCTTTGTTTCATACACACACTCCTCTTTTGGGCTTTACCGGTTTGTTTTTTTGCTGATTCCCGATCCAAAGTTTTCACAAACACAGTGCTAACAGGATACAACAAAACGACCTTGAGTCACACCCGCGCAACTGCAGGAATTAATCTAACGTTTTATCAAGTCCAAAGAATCTGGGTCATTAATCACAGTTTAATAATTCATTTGTAAAACAATTGCTCCTTTACTTCATCATTGCATCGCGTTTCGTCTTGAACTCCGCCCTCGCATTCCATTCGGGATAATGCGCATCGAGCGACACCCGGTAGCCAACTTGAAAAAGAAGCTGGAGATCTTCGACGGCGCCGGAAAGGTCCCAATCCGGTTTCACCTCGTCGCTCACTTTGTGATAATCGTTAGCCGTGTATTCCTGCCGCTTTTGCGTGCCATAACCAGCGGGTTTCCCGATGTAATCGACTCCCGATTCCGCATCCAGCGCGGGAACCCCTTGTTTCGCGAATTCGAAGTGGTCGGAGCGGTAGAAATGCCCCTTCTCGGGTTCGGCGTCGCCAATGGTAGTGCGGTCCTGCGATTTCGCAAGCGCGGCGGCCACATCGTCTAAATTCGAATTGCCCTTGCCCACAATTACCAGGTCGCGAGTGCGCCCCCATTGGTTAATTCCATCCATGTTGATGTCCGCGAGCGTTTTGTTCAAGGGATACAGCGGATGCTCGGCATAGTATTTTGCGCCCAGCAATCCCTTTTCTTCAGCGGTCACCGATAGAAAAAGGATAGAGCGCTTCGGCGCTGGCTGCAGCTTGGTGTAAGCCTGGGCGATCTCGAGCAGTGCCGCCGTACCCGAAGCGTTATCCACCGCGCCGTTGTATATCTGATCGCCGCTTAACGCGGCATCGCGCCCTAAGTGGTCCCAGTGCGCCGTGTAAACCACATATTCATTCTTGCGTTCGGCATCCGAACCTTCCAATTTCGCAATCACGTTGCGCGAATCAATCGACCGCAGCTTATTGTGAATCGTAAAGCTCGCCTGAACGCCAAGATCCACCGGCTGGAAATCCTTACGGACCGCGGCCTTCTTGGAATCATCAAAGTCTTTACCCGCTTTGCGGAATAGTTCGCGGATCTTGTCGGCAGTCATCCAACCTTCCACGGCGACGCGGCCAGCGTTTCCGTCAGAGCGCTGAATCTCAAAATTCTCGCGCCCAAAACTCCCGGAAACCACTTCGAACGGATATCCCGCCGGACCTGTCTCGTGAATAATGATTGCGGCCGCGGCGTGCTTCTCGGAAGCGATTTCGTATTTATAAGTCCAGCGCCCGTAGTAAGTCATGGCGCGGCCTTTAAACATGTTTTCGTCAAGTTTGGAGGGGTCGTTTGGGTCGGGAACGGCTGGATCGTTCACCAGCATCAGAATGGTCTTGCCGGTCACGTCCACGCCTTTGTAATCGTCCCAGCCGTACTCGGCCGCGACGACGCCGTATCCAACGAACACCACGGGAGAGATGGTGATCGGTGGCACCTCTTCAGCGAAGCGGCGAGACCCGATGACGTAATCTTTCCGAGGAGTCATGTCGAGTGACTTGCCGTGGATGGTAAACGTGGCCGTGGAAGTAGTTTGAATCCCCACCAATGGCACTTTCTGGATGTAAGTGCCATCTGGATTGCCAGGCTTCAATCCGGCTTGCCGAAACTGCGATTCCAGGTATGCAACGGTGAGGTCCTCTCCCGGAGTGCCCGGTGCGCGGCCTTCGAACTGGTCGGACGAGAGCGTCTTGATCTTGTCGAGTAGGCCCGCTGCGGTGATGGAGTTGAGCGCGGGTGAAATATCGACTTCGCGGTTGCACGATAAGGTCAGTAAAGGCAAACAAATAAGGAGCCGCTTCATGGAAATTCGATTGTAGACGAATACGCGCGGAGTTACCTGATAAAATCGAGGCACCCTCACAATCGAGGTGCACATGTTCAATCGCCCGCTGCTCGGCTTGTCATTAATCGCTTGTTCGACGGTCACCGCCGCCACCAACCCCGAAATCTTCCGCGATCGCCTGGCACCGGT
Organism: Terriglobia bacterium; assembly: GCA_025358575.1. Classification (GTDB taxonomy): domain Bacteria; phylum Acidobacteriota; class Terriglobia; order Bryobacterales; family Bryobacteraceae; genus JANYJA01. Next base: position 2,953 of record JANYJA010000078.1, on the reverse strand, counting down.
GCTAGCCAAGAACTGCGCCTCCTGCCACTCCGCCGCGAACCCATCCAGTAACCTGTCAGTGGCGAGTTTGGACATGCTGCTGACCGGTGGCAAGCACGGACCGGCGATCAATCCGGGCGACGCTTCGCATAGCTTGCTGCTCCAATATGTTCGCGGCGAGAAGACTCCGTCGATGCCGCTGGGAGGAAAGCTTGCGCCGTCAGTGGTAGCCGAGTTGACTGCTGCCGTCAACGCCATGATGCCGGTGCCGGTAGTCACGCGCAAACGCGATTCCCACATGGATTGGCTGCTGCACAAGCCGGTCATGCCGGTAGTCCCGGCGGTTCAGAACGCTGCCTGGGTAGCGAATCCTATTGACGCTTTCGTCCTTGCGCGCCTGGAAGGGAAAGGCCTCGCGCCCGCCCCTCCGGCCGACAGAAGGGCGCTGATCCGGCGCGTTTATTTCGACCTGATCGGGCTGCCTCCAACGCCGGACCAAGTGCAAGCCTTCGAGGCTGACCCCGCACCCGACGCTTATGAAAAACTAGTCGACAATCTTCTTGCCGACCCGCGCTATGGCGAGCGCTGGGCGCGGCACTGGCTGGATCTGGTTCGGTTTGCGGAGTCCGACGGATTTGCGATTGACGGTGAGCGCCCCACTGCTTGGCGGTATCGCGATTATGTGATTCGCGCGTTCAATCAAGACAAGCCTTACGATCTCTTCGTGAAAGAACAGCTTGCGGGCGATGAGATAGCCGACAAGCGCGCCAAAGCGGAAGATCGCCCGGAACGTGCGGTCGCGCTGGGTTATCTGCGCATGGGCACGTGGGAAGCCGATGCCAATTTCAAGACTCAGCTCCGCCAGGATTTTCTGAACGAAGTCACCGCCACCACCGGCCAAGTGTTTCTCGGCTTTACCGTGGGTTGCGCGCGGTGTCATGACCACAAGTACGACCCCATCCCGCAGAAGGATTTTTACCGGTTACAGGCCTTTTTCGCCGCGACCCGCACCGATGACCGGCCCGCTGCGTTTCTGGATTCCGAGCAGCCGCACGAGCGCAGGACTGAGTTCCGGCGTTTCGAAGATGAATCTGAAGCGACCGCCGACGCCGCCAAAAAATTCGATGACGAGTTGAAGAAGAGGTTTGCGGCCGCTCATCCCAAAGACGATTTTGCTAAGGCGATGAAGGACGCGAAAGATTCTGCGTTCACGGCGGACGAGCGCAAGCAGTGGCAGTCCGTTCACGATGCCGCGCGCCGTTCCAAAGAATCCATTCCGCGTTATCTGCCCGTGGCTTATTCCGTATCGGACGTGGTTCCTCCGCAGGTGCCTGGAATCGCGGACACGTATATCCTCGGTGGCGGCGAGCTTTCCAGCAAGGGCGAAAAAGTAGAGCCTGGGTTTCTCTCATCCGTCACCGGCAAGTCTGAACCGGCGGTGATTCCGTTTTCGGGCGGCAGTTCCGGTCGCCGCGAAGCACTCGCGGATTGGATCGCGAGTGCGGAGAATCCCCTCACCGCGCGCGGGATGGTGAATCGGATCTGGCAGCATCATTTCGGGGAGGGCATCGTGCGCACCCCGAGCGATTTCGGTATGAATGGCGACCGACCCTCTCATCCGGAATTGCTCGATTGGCTGGCTTTGCAGTTCATCGAAAAAGGGTGGAGCGTGAAGGCGATGCATCGCCTGATGCTCACGTCGAACGCTTATAAGCAGGCTAGCGAATCGCTGGATTTGCAGAAAGCGGGGGTGGCGGATCCCGATAATCGTCTGCTTTGGCGCGCAAACTGGCGTCGCCTGGAAGCGGAGGTTCTGCGCGATTCCATGCTTGCCGTGAGCGGCCGCTTGCAGCCCACCGCTGGCGGTCCCGGTGTCTACCTCGACATTCCGGCTGATGTTGCGGGCGGATTCGAATTCTTCAAATGGTTCCCGTCGGACGAGAAATCGCAGCTTCGACGGACCATCTATACCTTTCAGCGGCGCAGCGTCGCGATGCCCATGATCGAGACTTTTGACGGCGCCAACATGAGCGAATCGTGCTCGCGGCGAAGCGTCACCACCGTCGCGCCGCAGGCGTTCTCGCTTTTGAATAGCGCCTTCACCAATTCCGAGGCCAAGCACTTTGCCGAGCGCGTCATCGAATTGGCGGGTACCGATCCGCGGCGTCAATTGGACGAAGCGTTCCTCCTGGCACTGGGCCGCAAGCCCACCGAAGCCGAAAAGCGGAAAACCGCCGAAGTGCTGGCGAAACTTTCCCCGCGCGAGGTTCTTACGCGGCTCGGTGTGGTCCTTTTCAACTCAAACGAATTTCTGTATCTGGAATAGAACTATGAATTTCGACTTGGCACGACGGCATTTCTTGTACCAGAGTCTCACCGGGGTCGGGGGGCTGGCATTGCTGAACTTGCTGAATCGCGATCTCTCTGCCGCGAATGTGGATTCCGCGAACCCTCTGGCGGTGCGCCCGCCACATCATCCCGCAAAGGCGAAATCGTGCATTTTTCTCACCATGCTCGGCGGTGTAAGTCAGGTTGATACTTTTGACCCCAAACCGGCACTCACTCAATTCGACAACACCGTAATGGATTGGAGTAAAGAGAAGAACACCGACCAGCCCAATCTGTTTGCGAAGCCTCGCCTATTGCTGAAATCGCCATTTGCTTTCGCGAAATACGGCCAATCGGGCATGGATGTTTCGAGCCTCTTTCCGCATGTGGCAACGTGCGTTGACGACATGGCGTTCGTTCGCAGCGTACAGGCCGAAAACGGCAATCATCCCGCGGCTGTTTTCCTGATGAACACTGGGTCGGTGATCCCCGGACGTCCGTCCATGGGCGCGTGGCTCACATTCGGCCTGGGAACGGAAAACCAGAATCTGCCCGCCTTCGTGGTGCTCCCGGATTTCCGCTCGATTCCATTCAGCGGTTCGCAGCAGTGGGGAAGTGGCTTCCTTCCGGCGAGCTATCAAGGGAC
>JANYJA010000076.1 GCA_025358575.1 Terriglobia bacterium | reverse complement strand
CCGGCAGTTGCCGGGGTACTCTCGAAATCGGGCGTGGAGACGGCGCGCGCGAAATCTTTGCTGCAGATTTTAATTCGGGAGAGAAAGCTGGTGCGGGTGGCGGATGATTTAGTGTTCCATCAAGCGGCAATTGCTCAGCTTCGCGGTCTGTTAGCGGGCCGAAAAGCTGAGCGATTTTCCGTTGGGACGTTTAAGGACTGGACCGGCGTTTCGCGAAAGTACGCGATCCCGCTGCTGGAATTTCTGGATCGCGAACGCATCACGCGTCGGGATGGAGACGAGCGGGTAGTGCTCTAACGTGCTTCTAGACCGCCCGCGCGCATTCGGCGCCCAATGCCGAACACAGCTAACATGCCGCAGGTGCCAAACAGGATGATGGCGCTGGGCTCTGGAGCTGCGCTGAGTATTGGGGCACCCGTGGCACCTACGACCCCGGTGTTTCCCGTGGTCCCGATGATATCGGCAACAAAATAGGCCCCTACCGACCCTCCCGACGAAAGCAGCTTAAAACTCGCCGGCGTCAAACCGGCTGCTGTCAAATCGAATGAAATGGGCCCGGCCTGCGGATTACTCGCGCCGTCCCCGCACACGATGCAATCGATCGCATAGCCCAGGTATCCAAACGCGGAGAAGTGCAACGACCCCGCCGTGGGGCTGACCAAAGAATATCCGGTAGTCAGATTGGAGACGGAGACGGTAGGATTGCCGCTAACGTCAAAACCCAGCGCGCCCGGAAAACCGGTATGCACGAAGCTGTCACCCACGGTAAGAGCGGCCAGCAGTTTGACGGTGTCGATGCCATCCTGAGTCACCGTGATGGTGCCGAATGGACTGGTGCCGCAGCCGCCGGTGCACTGATCGGACGTTAAGGTGTAAATATCCGCCGTCGCTGGCGCAACTGCCAGAGCCACGCCGAAAATCAGATAGAGGAAATTTCTGGTTGATGTCATAAATTCGAGTTGCCCTTTCTAGGACTGCCTGTGATTGAAATATCGCCCTGCCGCAAGAGTCAGCAAAACACCGCCGGCGAGCTGCGCCATGGCGCCCGGTTCGGGCATGGGGGCTAACGGCTGCCTAAACACGAAAGCCTGCTTGGTGCCTTGGCTGCCAGGGACACCGCCAACTTGTTCGATGAAGCGGAAAGTGCTGAAGCTGAAGCCGCTGTAGCCGCCGGCCGCCTCCGTATCGGCCGCGTTCGCGTAAGTGGTGGCGTCGGCCGTCATGGCCGCCGATCCAAACACGTTCCAGATGGCATGCTGCAAACCAATCTGCTGGCTGACATTGGAGTAGGTCCGCGACGAAAGCCATGCAATGCGCTCGTATAGCGACAGCGAATTGATTTTTCCGCTGAAGTAACCGAAGTTGGCCGCGTCGGAAACGTTGAGAAGATTCGCCTGCCACGTGTCGCCGGGGGATACTTCGTCCAGCGAATCGTAACATGTCACCAGAGTCAAATTTCCGTCGATCCTAATTTGGTAGGGCAGCACATAAAACTGGCCGTCATTAACGCCGGTAGGTGCACCCACGAATTGAATTTGTGAAGGAGGGACGGGTGTGGCATTTGCCAGTGCCGCCAGCGAAAGTAGTAAAAAGCCTGCCTGAAGGGGTCGTAATAATTGCATGTGCGCCGAATCCTTGGACAAATATGTCGGCACTACCAATGCATTTCGAAGCCCAACTCAAGTCTGATAAACCCCTTAGTATCAATGGGCAAATCCAGCTAAGAACTATGACTGAGCGAGAGATTTGGAATTAACGAAAAAACGCAGGAAACCAAGCCAAAGAGTGGGCGTTTCGCAAATATCTACAGAATCATTCCCGCGCCCAGGGTCTCGTGCGTCGCTTCGTCCACCAGGATCAAGCTCCCGGTGTTTCGATTGCGGCTGTACTTGTCGAAGATCAGCGGCTGCGTGGTACGAATCGTGATTCGACCAATATCGTTCAGCCCCAGCTCCTTCTCATTCTCCATGCGATGCAGATTATTGATGTTCACTTTGTAGTGAATGGCTTTGACGAAACAGCGCGATTCACGCGTGGTGTGCCTCACAGTATACCGGGCGTTGGCGGTCAGCTTCTTCTCGTTCATCCAGCAGATCATCAGCTCGATATCCTGAGAAACCTCGGGCTGGTTATTCTCGCGCACGATCATATCGCCGCGGCTGATATCGATCTGGTCGGCCAGCGTCATGGTGATCGACATGGGCGCGAACGCATCGTCCGCCGGACCCGCCGAAGACTCAATGGACTGAATGGTGGACGTGAAACCGGAAGGCAGCACCAGCACGCGGTCGCCCTTCTTGAAGATGCCTCCAGCAACCCGCCCCGCGTACCCGCGGTAGTCATGGTACTCGCTCGAATGGGGGCGAATCACATACTGCACCGGAAAGCGGCAATCAATGTGGTTTTGATCGCTGCCAATGTGGATGTTCTCGAGCAAATACATTAGCGTTGGGCCCTGGTACCAGGACATGTTCTGGGACCGATCCACCACGTTATCGCCGAGCAGCGCGCTGATCGGAATGAAGTGAACATCGATGACTTCCAGTTTGGAAGCAAAGGCTTCAAATTCCGCTTTGATTTTCTGGTATACGTTCTTGTCGAAATCAACCAGGTCCATCTTGTTAATGCAAACCACCACGTGCGGAATGCGCAGCAGCGACGCGATGAAGGCGTGCCGGCAGGTCTGCTCGATCACGCCCTTGCGCGCATCGATCAGAATAATCGCCAAGTTCGCGGTGGAAGCGCCGGTCACCATGTTGCGCGTGTACTGAATGTGGCCGGGCGTGTCGGCGATGATGAACTTGCGCGTGGGAGTGGCGAAATAACGGTAGGCGACGTCGATGGTAATTCCCTGCTCCCGTTCGGCGCGCAACCCGTCCGTCAGCAGAGCGAGGTTCACGTAATCTTCGCCGCGGCGTTCGCTGGTATTCTTAATGGCTTCGTACTGATCGTCGAAAATCGACTTGCTGTCATAGAGCAGACGCCCGATCAGCGTGCTCTTGCCGTCATCCACGCTCCCGGCCGTGGTGAAGCGCAGCAGCTCCATATCGAGGTAGCCGCTGTGATCCGCGTGATTGGAATGATTGGATGCCGCCGTTTGCGAACCGATCAAAAGTAGCCTTCCTTCTTGCGATCTTCCATGGCCGCATCCGAACGCCGGTCGTCGGCGCGCGTTCCGCGCTCCGTTACGCGGCTGGCCGCAACCTCGACGATGATCTCTTCCAAGCCGGTCGCTTCGGAAAGTACCGCCCCGGTGCAGGTCATATCCCCGATGGTCCGAAACCGAATCCGCCGGTTGGTGTACTTCTCTTCAGGCTTCAAAACCAGATAGTCCGATTTCGCCAGCAGAATTCCATCGCGCTCCAAGCACGGGCGCTCGTGAGTGAAATAGAGATTGGGCATCTCGATCTTCTCATGCAGTATGTACTGCCAGATGTCCATTTCGGTCCAATTGCTGATGGGGAAAACGCGGAAATGCTCGCCGATATTCTTGCCGCCATTAAAGAGCGACCACAATTCCGGGCGCTGGTTTTTGGGATCCCACTGCCCAAACTCATCGCGATGCGAAAAGAACCGCTCTTTGGCGCGCGCTTTCTCTTCGTCGCGACGGCCGCCGCCGATGGCGGCATCAAACTTGAATTCGGCCAGCGCGTCGAGAAGCGTCACCGTCTGCAACACGTTGCGGCTGGCGTTCGGCCCCTTTTCCTCGGCCACCCGGCCCTGACGGATAGAATCCTCTACACTGCGCACAATCAGCTTTGCGCCGATGTAATCCACCCACCGGTCGCGATACTCCAGGGTTTCGGGGAAATTGTGACCCGTGTCGATATGCATCAATGGAAACGGAATGCGCGCGGGCCAGAAAGCCTTGCGCGCCAGATAACTGATGACGATGGAATCCTTGCCGCCTGAGAACAACAGCACGGGCCGCTCAAACTGCGCGGCCACCTCGCGAAACACGTATATCGATTCCGCTTCCAAATCTTGCAGATGGGTCAGATTATATGACTTCATGATTTCGACGTTGACCTCGGGAACCAGGAGGCGCGGACCTATCGCAGCCCTTCCATTATGAAATGGCGGGCGCTCCGGGGTCCAGTCGTTAATCATCGCATTTTCTTTAGCTATTTGGCGCATTCGGCAAGGATAAGGTGCCGCCAGCCCGCCTTTCGTTACAGCTACAATAAAAACAATCTTCGTGATTTTATGGCTAAAATCTTTCACCGTCTTTTCATAATTCCAGCTCTGCTTTTATCTTGCGGAGCCGGTGCTGTAGCGGATGAGGGCATGTGGACCTTCGACAATCCGCCCACCAAACTGCTTCAGGAGCGCTATCACTTTACGCCCACGCGCGAGTGGCTCGACCATGTCCGGCTTTCCAGCGTTCGATTGAACGATGGCGGATCGGGATCGTTTGTCAGCCCGCATGGTCTTCTGCTGACCAACCATCACGTTGCGCGCGGCCAGCTGCAAAAGAATTCCACGGCGGAAAAAGATTTCATCAAGGATGGCTTCTATGCCGCGACTCCCGGCGAGGAAATGAAGTCGCCGGATCTGGAAGTCAATGTTCTGGTCTCCATGGAAAACGTGACGGGCCGCGTCATGGGAGCGATCAAGAAGGGCGCGAGCGATCAAGATGCGCTCAGCGCGCGAAAGGCCATCACCGCCCAAATCGAACGCGAAAGCACGCAGTCGACCGGTTTCCGCTCCGATGTCGTTTCGTTGTATCAAGGGGGCGAGTACTGGCTTTACCGCTACAAGAAATACACCGACGTGCGGCTGGTGTTTGCGCCCGAGCAGCAGATCGCTTTCTTCGGCGGCGATCCAGACAACTTTACTTATCCACGCCACGATCTCGATATGGCCATCTTCCGTGTGTATGAGAATGGCAAGCCGATTGAATCGCGGAACTATCTCAAGTGGAACGCCAAAGGGGCGGCCGAAAACGAGCTGGTGTTTGTTTCCGGGCATCCCGGATCGACGCAGCGTCAAGACACGATGGCGCAGCTCGGGCGCGAACGCGACGTTTTTGAGCCGACGATTCTCAGCCTGTTGAAAAACCGGATCGACACGTTGAAAGCATATTCCGCTTTGGGACCTGAACAGGCGCGCCAATCCACCACCCTGATTTTCGGCCTGGAGAATTCCCAGAAGGCTTACCTCGGGCGCTTGCGGGGGCTGCTGGACAAAAATTTAATCAATAAAAAGCAAAAGGATGAGAATGCCTTCCGGGCGCTGGTGATGGCTAAACCGGAGTGGCGCACCTCCTACGGAAACGCATGGGACGACATCGCCCGCGCTGAAAACAAAGCAACGCCCATGGTGAAGCCGCAGATCTTCCACCGGGTGGATTCACAACTGTTCAACACCGCGCTCTCGCTGGTCCAGTACGTCGCCGAAGTGAAGAAGCCGGACGGGGAGAGACTGCGGGGTTTCCACGAATCGCAGCTCGAATCGCTGAGGTATCGGCTGCTCTCGCCGGCGCCGGTGTATCCGGGTCTTGAAGAAGCGCGCATGGCTGGGGGCCTGGAAGAATCGCGGCGGCAACTGGGCGCGAACGATCCATTTCTTATGGCCGTGCTAAACGGCCGCACGCCAGCTCAAACCGCGAAGGACCTCTCTGCTGGAACGAAGCTGGCCGATCCCAACGTCCGCAAGGCTCTGCTCGAAGGCGGAAAAGCGGCGATTGATGCGTCTACGGATCCGATGATCGTGGCCGCGCGCAAGGTCGATCCGCTTTCTCGGGAGATGACTAAGTGGATGGAGGACAACGTGGAGAGCGTGGAGACGCAGGCGGGCGAAAAGATCGGCAAAGCGCGGTTTCTGGTGTATGGCAAAGGCGCTTACCCCGACGCCACTTTCACGTTGCGGCTCTCTTATGGAGCGGCGACCGGTTATCCAATGAACGGCACCAAGGCGCCGTACAAGACCACTTTCTACGGGCTTTACGATCGCGCCAGCAGCTTCGATTTCACCGGCCCTTTCTACCTGCCTTCGCGCTATATGGAAGGCCGCTCAAAACTCGATTTGAGCACGCCGCTGGATTTCGTCAGCAGCACGGACATTATCGGAGGCAACTCGGGATCGCCGGTCATCAACCGGAATGCCGAACTGGTGGGCCTGATCTTCGATGGCAACATCGAGTCACTCGCCGGTGATTTCGCTTATGAAGGCGAAACCAATCGCGCCGTTGCGGTCCATAGCGCGGCCATGATTGAGGCGCTGCGCAAACTGTACAACGCGGGAACGCTGGCGGACGAGCTTCAAGGCACCGGGCAAGCGGGCTCGCACTAGCGCCCACCCGCGCGCGCTTGTTAGACTTGAGACTTCAACACGGTGGGTGTAGCTCAGCTTGGTAGAGCGCCGGATTGTGATTCCGGTGGTCGTGGGTTCGAATCCCACCATCCACCCCAGATAACCATTAGCTACAGTAGCCTGCACGGGAAAGTCGTGGCGGTTTCGTTTGGGGGCCTATAGCGCTTACCAGAACGACATCGCCGATTGGAATAAAGTTCCTGAAAAACTTGGAAGCGAACGGGTTGTTTTCCTAAGCGGCGCTTTTATTTTCGACATGAAAAACTTCTGGAGAGCGGCGGCCGAGACCGGGTTTATCATCTTCCTCTTTTATTCCAATCTATTGATGGGTGAATTTACGCATTCGGGCGCCGGCCAGGGAAAAGGATTGGCTTGGGCGGTCGCGGATATTTTCACGGCGGCCAATTTTGCCATTGCGGTGATAGCCGCACTCATCGGATATCTGCTAATCGAGTTAGTGAGGAGTAAGTTATAGGTTCGGGCCATTTCCGATGACCATCGAAACCGGGAGCGCGGACCGGGGCAAGCGGCTCGACGCCCTGCTGCATGAGCGCCTCCCCGAGTACAGCCGTTCGCGCCTGCAGGATTGGATTAAACGCGAGCGCGTCACTGTGGATGGCTCCGTCCAGAAAGCGTCCTACACGGTGCGCGGCAACGAGCGCATTGACGTCGAACCGGCGGCTTTGCCGGCATTGCATGCGACTCCCGAAGAAATTCCGCTCACAGTGATATACGAAGATGCGCATTTCGTCGCGATCGATAAACCAGCGGGGATGGTAGTGCACGCGGGCGCGGGCGTCCACGATGGCACACTCGTGAACGCCCTGCTGCACCGGTTTGAGAAGCTATCCGGCGTGGGCGGTGACATTCGGCCCGGTATTGTGCACCGGCTGGACCGCTTCACGAGCGGAGTGATGCTGGCGGCGAAGACGGACTCGGCACACCGAAAGCTCGCCGATCAATTCGCTTCGCGCACCGTGCGCAAGACTTACTTGACGCTGGTGCACGGCGTGGTGGAGAGGGCGTCAGGGCGTATCGACAAGCCGATTGCGCGCGATCCGAAGCGGCGCGAGCGAATGACGGCGAGGCTCACGAGCGGGCGCGCGGCCTGGAGCGCGTTCACCGTGTTGCAGCGTTTTTCGAAGCACACTTTTTTGCAGGTGCTGATCGGGACCGGGCGCACGCATCAGATCCGCGTGCACCTGGCCAGTATCGGGCACCCCGTGGCGGGCGATCGGCTCTATGGCGCGCCACCGGACGCCGAGCATCACCGTTATTTTCTGCACGCCCACCATATTGAATTTGAACATCCCGAGACACGTGACCGCATGTCACTGACATCGCCGCTTCCGCCCGATCTTGAAGCGTGGAAAAAAGCACTCTTATAATTAAAAGATATGAAAGCGCTCCTCCCCGTCGCGGTCTGCGCCACCGCCACGTTGTTTCTTGTGAGTGCGCCGGCGCAGAAGCCAAGCCCCTCGGAACCGCTCGACCCAAACCGCATCGTACTCGACGTCACGAGAGTCAACATGCTTTTCACCGTGACGGATAAGAAAGGGCGCTTCATTACGGACCTGACGAAGGAAGATTTCGCGGTGACCGAGAATAAGAAGCCGCAGATGATTCAGCAGTTCACGGCGGAAACGGATTTGCCGCTGCGCCTGGCCATTCTGATCGACACCAGCAACAGCATCCGCGACCGCTTCAAGTTCGAGCAGCAGGCCGCGGTGGAGTTCATTAATAGCACGGTGCGGCCGCGACAGGACAAGGCGCTGATTGTGAGCTTCGACAGCGCCGCGGAGCTGGTCTCGGACCTTACCGACGATCCCGAGAAGCTGGCCGCGGCCGTACGCGGACTTCGGCCAGGTGGAGGCACGGCCCTTTATGATGCTTTGTTTTTCGCCTGCCGCGATAAGCTGCAGCTCGATCAGCCGCGCGAAAAGTTTCGGCGGGCTCTGGTGATCGTGAGCGATGGCGACGACAACCAAAGCCGCGTGACCCGCGATCAGGCACTCGAGATGGCGCAGAAGGCCGATGCGGTGGTTTATGCGATCTCAACAAATATCTCGCGCATCGACAGTGACGGCGATAAAGTGCTGCGCTATCTAACGGCGGAAACGGGCGGCCAGGCGTTTTTCCCGTTTAAGGTGCAGGATCTGGCGCAATCTTTCGAGAACATCGCCAATGAGCTGCGCCATCAATACAATATTTTTTACCGGCCGGAACCGCTGCTGACCGATGGTCAATACCACAAGGTAGACGTGAAGGTGAAGGGACGCAAAGACCTCTTGGTGCGGGCGCGCAAAGGGTATTACGCGCCGAATTTGTAAAAAGATGAGATGCCTCTCGTTTATTACGCATTCGACCTCGACCGCATCCGCCTCGGCGACATTCTCCTCACGCGCCTCGATTTTTCCGTTCTGAATCCGGCGACTTACCCAAGCGGCGCAATTCAGCTAAAAACAAAATCGCGCTTTAGCCATGCCGCCCTGTGTATTGGTTACGGCCAATTTATCGAAGCCATCGGAACCGGTGTGTGCCGCCTCGCCATAATGGCCACCGCCGCTCACAAGAAAGAGAATGTTCGTCTGCTTCGATTGAAGGACGAGGTTCTCGATGCCGAAAGGAAAGCTGGCGAGGCCGCCTCAATCGGTGAACGCTTTCTGCTCCGTGGATACTCGCGGAAAGGCGCCCTCGGTGTTGAGTGGACGTGGCTTCAAAACCCGGAGCGCGCGGAAATCTTCTGCTCGCAACTGGTCGCCCGCGCCTACGAAGACGCTGGGCAAAGGTTGGCTGCGAACAAAATGAGTCACGAAGCCGGCCCCGGCGATTTGGAACACTCCGAGCTCCTAAAGGACGTCACCGGGCAGGCAATTTTCGAGGTGCGCGCGAATGAGCCGCCGAGTTATTTCCTGGACGATCACACGCACTTCGAACGTCCCCACCATTGGGAAGTAGCGACAAAACTGAAGATACTTGCCAGCCCGCGGGTGAAGAAAGCTATTCTCCGGCTCAACGAGCACCCCGCCAGCTTTTGGGAACTGGAAGGTGTCCTGGCGCGGCTGAAGGCGCCGCTCTTGGATGCGGCCATTTCAAGCGGATTCCAGGAACACAAGTTTGCCGAGAGTTTCATCGAGAAGACCCAGCGCTTCGTTGATTTCGACGCCAACGATATGTCCATCAAGCCGGAACAGCCGCTGGATCTGGCGGCTTTCAATGATGCCGCCCTTTTGGTGACGCTCCATCAGGCGCGACAAATCGTCACGCAACTCGAAAACGACGTGGAGCATCGTCAACGCGAATGTGATCTCTATCGAGAGTTAGAGCAGCAGACCCAACTCAGAACTTTCCATTACTTAGGGGATTTGCAATGCAAGCTGCTGCAACTGGCCAAGAACGCGCTGCGGGCTAAGTCGGCGGAACTTTTGATGCTCGCCAGCGGAGCGCGTGAGCGCGGGCTGATTTAGTAGCCACCCTCAACGCGCGAAGACGTTGGTATTGAGAAAGTCGTTACGAAACTTCCCTTTCGCATCGTACGTGTTCGCCAGTTGAATAAAATCCTCCAGCTTTGGATACCTCGATTGAATCTCGGATGCCGGCATGGTGAACAATTTGCCCCAGTGGGGGCGGGCCTGAAACGCGGAAAGTTCTTTTTCAACGATGGGAAGCAAGCGCCTGACCGCGGGCCAGTCCGGCTTCCAGGTAAAGTGGATCGCCACACTGGGCTGCCGATAAGCGGTGCTCATCCAAAGGTCGTCGGCCGCGATAGTGCGGATCTCTGAAATCAGCAAGTGTGGAGTGATTTGATCGTTCAGCCGCTCCACCGCTAGAATCGCGTCGACGGCGTTTCGCCGGGGGAGCAGGTATTCCGACTGAAGCTCTTTTCCAGCGCTCGGGGTGAAGCCCATTTTGAAATGGGGAAGGCGCTCGAACCAAGGGCCAGGCACCCCCATCTGCTCGGTGCAATTCTCGGGAGAAAGCTCGGCGATGGGGTGAAGGTTTCCAGTCGCGCGCTTTGCCCCGAAGAACTCCGCGGGCGCCAAAAACTCTTTATCCCCGCCCACACGGCTCTTGATCCAGATTTCATTGATGCGCTTTTTCTGCCAGTCGGTGAATAGACTGACGCTGTAACCGCTCGCCTGGATTTCATCGAAATGCTCCTTCATCTGAGCCAGTGGCAGGTCTCGATATACATACTGCCGCACTGCGTAGGTGGGCTGAATATCGAGAGTGATCCGTGTCACCACACCGAGTGCGCCGAGGCCGACTACGGCTGCGAGGAAGGTGTCGCCGTCGGACTGGCGTGAAAGTTTCACCACGTCCCCGGATGCCGTGACCATTTCTAGTGCAGCCACCGCGGACGGGAGATTGCCATTTTTCTCGCCGGAGCCGTGGGTGGCCGTGCTGCATGCGCCCGCAACCGAGATGTGCGGCAGTGAAGCCAGGTTGTGGAGCGCGAATCCCTTGGCGTCAAGATACGGACCGAGCTGCCCATAGGTAATTCCGGCATCTACCGTCACCGTCAGGGCGTTCGTATCGAGCGCAACTATTTCATGCATCGATTTCAGCGACAGCAGGTTGTAACGGCTGTCCGCGATGGAGTTGAAGCAGTGGCGGCTGCCCAGCACCTTCACTTTGTCTTGCGACTTTAGAACGGACCTAATCTGTTCCACCGACCCGGCTTCGTGCAGGCGGTCCGTGCCGTAGGTGAGATTGCCCGCCCAATTTGTGAGCTTCCGATTCGCCACCCAGGCAAAGAGCGGCGCGACGACGGGGCTGGCTAGTGCCGCCGAAAACAGGTTCAGGAAGGTTCTTTTGTTCACGACCGCTCAGGATATCAAATCACCCGGGCAAAAAAAGCAACCTTGTAATTCTGCCATGCTGTGGCATAATTACAAGGTGATACATCGTTTGGTGCAGGCCCGCGTAGCTGAGCTTCTTAGGCAGTTCCCGGCTGTCGCCATCTTGGGGCCTCGGCAAGTAGGGAAAACAACTCTCGCTCTGGCTCTTGCCGAGACGCTGGGCAAAGAGGCCATCTATCTCGACCTGGAGTTGCCTTCCGATCGCGCCAAGCTCGCGGATCCGGAACTGTACCTGAATCAGCACGAAAACAAACTGGTGATCCTGGACGAGATTCATCGGCTGCCCGGTCTCTTTGAGACGCTGCGCGGTCTGATCGACCGGCGACGGCGCAAGGGAAGCCGGAGCCGTCATTTTCTCGTGCTTGGATCGGCGTCAATCGACCTGCTGCATCAATCGGCGGAAACCTTGGCTGGACGGATTGCCTATGAGGAGCTGACTCCGCTCTCCGTCACCGAGGTCGCCGGCTCAGGCAAGAAATCGGCGGACCGCTTGTGGGTGCGGGGTGGTTTCCCGGACAGCTTCCTCGCCTCGACCGATGCCAACAGCTTCACATGGCGTTCCGCGTTTATCCAGACTTATCTGGAGCGGGATGTCCCCTCGCTCGGGCCGCGCATCCCCGCGGAGACCTTGCGCCGATACTGGCAGATGCTCGCCCACAATCAAGGTCAGATGTTGAATGCCGCTCAACTGGCCACCGGCCTCGGGGTGAGCGGCCACACCGTCGCCCGCTATCTCGACCTCATGGTTGACCTGTTGCTCGTCCGCCGCCTGCAGCCCTGGGCCACAAACGTGAAGAAGCGCCTGGTGCGCGCGCCCAAGGTTTATGTCCGCGACAGCGGCCTCTTACACGCCTTGCTTGACATTCGCAATCGGGAGGCGCTCCTGGGACATCCGGTGGTGGGCGCAAGCTGGGAGGGAATGCTGATCGAGAACATCCTTGACGCGCTTCCCGCAACCACGCGGACTACTTTCTATCGGACTTCCGCGGGAGCTGAGATTGACTTGGTAATCGAGTTCAGCGCGAAGGAGCGCTGGGCTATAGAGGTAAAGCGATCCATCGGCAGTCCCGCGCCCAGCAAGGGTTTCTATATCGGCTGCGAGGATATCAAAGCAACGAGGCAGATCGTGCTTTACCCCGGCGACGAGAGATTTAAGCTCGACGCAAAGACTGAAGTGATGCCCCTAAATCTGCTGTTACCAGAGTTGGGGCGCAAATAAGCGGTCTTCATTGGGTCTCAAGTATATTTATCGATATTTATCGATCAGCGGCGCCGCGCAGTTTTTGCGATTCTTCGAGCATCTTGCGGCCTTCGTCGGCTTTTCCACCTTGCGTCAAGACTTGGCCGAGCATGTAGTGGGCCTGGTAGTTGTTTGGGTCCATCTTGATTGCGCGGCGCAGCATTCCCTCCGCCGAGCCCAGATCCTTTTTCTTCAGGTAAGCTTTGCCAAGAAGAATATAGGGTCCGCTATAGTCTGGATTCAGCCAGACCGCGCGTTGTAAAGGCGCGATTGCTCCGTCCCAATCCTCGCGCCGAGTGAATGCGTCGCCGAGCTTGTAATGCGCCATGGCGTAATCGGGATTGATGGCGATTTCTTTGCGCATCTCTGCCATGCCTTTGTCGACTTCGTTGCGGAAGATGGCCATGATGCCCATAAGGTAGTGGGCCATGGGAATTTTCGGGTCAAGTTCCAGCGCGCGTTGCAGCTCTTTGACGGCGGCCTCCTCGAATTCCTGCCGGACCATGAATTGAGCGGTCATCAAATGGGCGGCGGCGGATTCGAAGGGAACTTCGAACATGGCGGCAAACGCGGCACGCGACTTTACCGGCTCCCGCTGCTGGATGTAGCAGTTACCCAACATGTAGAAGACTTCGTTAATACGGACGCCATCGTCAACGGCTTTCTGGAGCCAGGCGGCGGCTTCCGGTAGACGCGCGGACAGGTAATAGCTCTGGCCAAGTATCACCGCGGACTCGCGGTACTCCGGCGTGCCGCGCTTCTCCGACGCGACGGTGCGCTCCAGCGTAACGATTGCCCGAGCAAATTGACGCTGTTTGTAGAGTTCCACTCCCGCGGAGTGATCATCCGCCAGCATCGCAAGCAAAAGCAGGGTGCCCACCATGCCATCAGTATAATTACGTCGAGGGCCATGTACAGACGGATCCTTGTCTTCGCTGCATTTCTGACAATCGCCGGGAACTCCCAAACCCCCGCTCAATGGAAAAGGGAGGCCGACGCTCTCAAGGCCCGGGGAGATGCCGCGGGTGCGCTTGCAATGGCGGAAAAGGCGGCTGCGAGCGACCCGGCGTCGGCCGCGTTCGAAGATGAGGTGGGCTTTCTGCTGGCTGTGCTTCAGCGCAGAAATGAGGCCAAGCCGCACTTCGAGCGCGCCATCCAACTGGACCCGGGGTTCGCCGCCTCGCACTTCCATCTTGGTGTACTTTATTGGCTGGAGAAGGACCCGAATCGCGCCATCCCATGCCTGCAAACCTCCGTGAAACTTGCGCCCTCTGAATTCGACTACCATCTGAAACTCGGCCTTGCGTTTTTCGAAGTCTCCCACTACCAGGAATCGGTATCTGAACTGAAGGCCGCGACTCGCCTTTCACCGCCAAACGCAACTGCTCTTCGGCTTTGTGATATTCACCCGTTTGCAGATATGTGAATCCAATATTGATCCTGGCCGCCGTGTTATCGCGGTCCAGTTCAAGAACTT
>JANYJA010000059.1 GCA_025358575.1 Terriglobia bacterium | reverse complement strand
CCTGCCCCTTCCACGCGCGTTTTCGTTAATCCCGTGATTTCCGAGAAGCGGGTCTTGATCGTTTCCCAATCTAAAATCATTTCCGAAATTAATCCATTGTTGTTGCACAAACTCGAATTGACGACTCAAATCCGCATTCAGAATTAAAATGATGACTCCATGATCGCCGTCGTCCCTGGCCGGATCCGTCACTCTGCCATACGTCAGGCCGCGGCGTAAAACCCGGCGCCGGTTGCTGAGCGCACCCGGTGTCGCGAAGGCTTTATCGCTCTCGAACTGTAGCGCGCTGCGCGGATTCGTGCGACGGGTGTGTGAACCGAAGGGGCATTTCGCGCCCTTCTTGTCGTCGCCGTAATCGAACCCCACCAACTGGACCTGCAACTCGGCATAACGCGCCTTTTCTTGTTCTGTGGCGGTTTTGTTATGAGACTTCTTTTTGAGCGCTTCGAATTCTTCGCCGAACCGGGTTGCACTTTCCTCAGTGGGGAATAATGCCAGCGGCGCGCCATTGCGCCAGCGCCCCGCGAACTTCGCCGCGAGGGCCTCTTTGCCTCCTGGGAAGGATTGGCCATGTTCATCGAGGTAAGAGTTGAATGTGCCTACATTCTGGTGCAATTTTCGATACACCATGAAGGTTCCGTTGCGCGAGAACAGCGGAGGGCTAGGCGCTGTTGGATAGGTGAAGGATTCGTCGACGTGCCCCAGCACGAACTCGCCGGCTTGCAGCGGCGCCCAGCCCGCAAGCGTGCTTGGGTCAAGGCCCGTTGGCTTCCCCCCGCCGACTACCAATTTAGGGTTCTCGCCGCAGCCGTCGAAGTATGTGTTGCTGATCCCGTCGCTGAATCCGAAGTGCTCTTTTCCGTCTCCCACCACCGCCGCCGATTGATAAGCCAGATTGTCTCCACCCTCGCCGCGATGTCCAGATAACTGCGTGACGCCGGGTATTTGCGCCAGTATGTCGAGGATCTGCACATACCCCTTTTCAAGACATTCCTCATTCCGCCCATTGAGAGAAATGACGATATGGATCTGCTGAGAGTGATCGTGAGAATGCCAGATTGGGTCCCAGTGTTTGGGGTGATTCGGTCCCGTGTCGCCAATAATGTCACGCCGAGCCTGCATCCCCATGGCAAACTCGTCTGGAAAGCTATGGAGCGTGTCTTCGGGGATGTCTAAGTGCTTCAAGCCTTCATAAGTAAAGCCGATGTTGAAAGTGACCAGTGGGGCTTTCAACGCGTCCGGCCACTGGATTGAAGTCGTGATAAGAGGAGTAATCCGAGTAACAAATGTGCGTCCGGCCTGAGGCCGGTCCACGCGGAAGAACACGTGGCGGGCAACCGGGAATCCGTACCGGCCATACGCTTTAACGATATTTCCCTGGATGTCACCAAGGTCCAATGAAGTAATCACTTTTGATATGTCTCCACAACGGCATCTTCCAGACGATGAGCGCCTGGCTTCCAGGTGGGTCCGGCCAGATTCTCCGGCTGAGTGCGTTTCATAAACTCCCGAAACGCCGCTTGTAACTCCGCCGCGGGTTTACCTTGATTCTCGTAGGCGAATGCAGAAAGCTCCTGCTTTATATAGAGCCCCTTCAGTTGTTCGGCCAGCGAGTCCTCGGTGCTTCCGCTGAAGTAGAACGTCGTCGTAACCTGGCACTTCTTTATGTATTCGACGAACCCTGGGGCATCCCGCACATTCTCGAAACCAACGCAGTATTGCAGAACGGCTTGTATGGTGTCTTGAATCGCGTTCCACATGCCTTCCAGATACGGTTCCAGCTCGCCATGAAAGTTAGAAGAAAACACCAGGTAGTTTGAGTTGAGGTGTTCGAGGTGGGCGGGTTTACCTTGGTGCACAACGTCGTTCAGCACGAAGAATCGCGCAAGGTAGGTGTTGGGGACCTGCGCCATTGGGCTTTCGTCATTGCAGCCGACACGCTGCAGCTCATAGCGAATCAGCGCCGCGAAAGTCTGGCCGTTTACCCCGTCTTGGGAATTCTGGGGTCCGTGCGGGAGAATCGGAAAGAACACCGTAAGACCGTATGCGTTTCCTCTTTTGTTTGCCATGTAAGCCGTCCTTGATCAAACCTTCGATTCGTTCTGTTCCCGGCGTTCCACCGACGCCGCCGAGAGGCTGACAACAAGGTTCGGCGCCATCTGGCTCAGGTCATGCTGAAGCTCTAGCAGAAGTAAGTTGTATTTTGCCTTAAACGTGTCCGAATCTACCGTCCGCGTGTCGCTAACAAAAGTCAATAGGGCTTTTTTCACCGTCTGGCCAGACTTCACGTCGTTAGCCGACGCCATTGGGTAGGCATTGTAGTAGTGGTCCGTCCAGATCTGGTTCGAAGAAATATATCTGTGAAAGGGCAGCATGGGAAGGGACCGCGGATATTTTACGTTCCAGAACCAGAAAAAATCCAGGCCATCCGGGATCGCGGAAGAAAAGGAATCGACGTACTGATTCCAGCTGCCATTGAAATTGCTGCAGAACAACATGTAAGAATACTTCAGATGTTCCGCCGGTTGGTCTGGGCTTAGCCGGGGAAATTGCTTGTTCGTAATCACGACCCAACGTGCATAGTGGATTAGAGAAAGAGTGCGCAGGCCAAGCGTCGTTTTCGGTATCAGGTTCGCTATGATGAAAATCCCCTTATTTATCCATGCAGTGTACCTGCGGATCGGAGTAATCACATTCATTGCGTACGCTTTACCGGCGATGTTCGACATCGGAATACGATATCCTAATTGCGGCAGAGTGTCTAGCGGCGGGCCACGCTTTTCGGCTTATGGCTCACCGTTGCAGCGTCTCCGCGTTGCTGAACCTCGGCCACTTATATGCGTAGAACGCCACAAACGCGAAGCAAAACATTGGGACGATGAAGCCGCGAGACATATCGGAAATGTCGGCGACGTAACCCATTAGCTTGGGTAAGACAGCGCCGCCCATGATCGCCATCACAATAAACGCCGATGCTTTTTTGGCGCGTGAGCCCAACCCGAAGATACCGAGAGCGAAGATCGTCGGGAACATAATCGACATGAAGAAGTAACTCAAAAATACACATGCTACCGACAGCCAGCCGAGTTTTAGGAAGATCAAGAACGTCGCGACCACGTTCATGAGAGCGTAGAGACCGAGGATCTTGTGAGCTGAGAACGTTCGCAACAAGCCGGCTCCCGTGAATCGCCCGATGAGGAAGCAGAGAAAACCCAGGGAAGCCAGATTCGAGGCGCCTTTGTTGCTGATTGCGAGGACGCCATTTTTGTTTGTCTCGAACCAGCCTTGCAACCAGCTTTGCAAGAAGCCAGCGTGTGTGGACAGGCCAGTCAGGGTGGAATCCCAGGATGCGGGAATGGCGGGAACTTCGGCGGTCATGTAGTTGATGAAGAAGCTGAAAATTCCGGCTTGCGCGGCAACATAGAAGAATTGCGCGGCAATGGCGAACACGAAGTGCTGGTGCGACCAGATGGAATGTGACGCGTCGTCGAGGTGATAGTCATCCACAGCCTTGATATCGGGAACACGCGCGAAGTAAAAGACCACCGCGAGGCCGATCACGATCACGGCGATGGCGGCGTAGGGGATGTACAGCGTCTGGCTGCCGGTGCTCTGGCCCTCGGCATTTTTCGAATAGAAATACATGCTTCCGACAATCGGGCCGAAGATCCAGCCGATTCCGTTGCAGGACTGAGCCAGACTGATCCGCGTCGCGGCATAGCGCGGATCGCCAAGCACCGTGGTGTAAGGGTTGGCGATGGTTTCGAGAAAAGTGAGACCCGTGGCGATGACGCAGACACCGGCGAGGAAGGCGATGAACGATGTAGTGGAAGAGACGCTTCCCTGGTGGACGAGCGAGTTGATATGAGTCGCGGGGATGAACCACAGGCCACCGGCGGCAACCAGCAGCAGACCGGCTATGATGCCGCCTTTGTAACCGAGGCGGCTGGCGAGCCAACCGGCGGGGACGGCCATCAAGAAGTAACCGAGGTAATGCGCGAATTGCACCCACGCGGATTGGGACTTCGTAAGGCCTAACTCGTCCTGGAAGTGCTTGTCCATGACGTCGATGAGGCCGTTACAGAAACCCCATAGCAGAAAGAGCGAGCTGACCAGCAGGAACGTGAATAACAGGTTCGTGCCGTTCTCGGCGATGAAGAGACCCTTTCTCCGCGGGTTCACGCCCCGATTACTTTCATTACGATGGCGTGGTCCGAAGGCTTATCAGGTGGCATGTCCACGGATAATCCGGAAGCGTCCTGATTCCAGGTCAACTTACCCTTGTAGCCGAGTAACTCGACGTTACTAACTTTTCCCGCGCCGTTGGGTCCGCCTAGAGCAAGGCCGGCGATTTTAGCTTGCTTGTCGGGCCAACCCATGGAGAAGACGTACAGGGCGTTACCCTTTTGGGTATAACGAATGTCTTCGGCCGAAAACGACTTGCGATTTCTTTCGTTGAAGGCACCCGCTTGATGATGGGACGTATCGCGCTGCTTGGCATCCACAATCGTGGAGGGGCCTTCGCCGAAGACCTTCCAGGGCCGGGTGCTGTAGATAGCCTCGGAGTTTACGGCCATCCACCGGGTGATGCCGTCGAGGACGCTTAGTTCCTGGGGGTCTAGCATGCCGCTGGATGGGAGCGGAAAATTCAGAAGCAGATTCCCGTTGCGGCTGACGATATCAACCAGCATGTCGATGACGAATTTGGGCGTCTTGTATTCGGCCTCTTTGTCGTAATGCCAGTTGCCGATGCAGGTATCGGTCTGCCACGGCTCGCTCCAGATGCGATCGACCACGCCGCGTTCCAGATCGAGCAGGCAGGTGCCGTTGACGCAATCGTTCTTGCCTTTGTTGGCCCATACGGCATCCTCTTTGCCGCCGTACTTTTTCGCGACGACATTGTAGTGGTGGGCCATCAGGGCAACGCCGTAGTCGCCAAAAAAGATGGGGCCGTCGGTATACATGAGGTCGGGCTGGTACTGATCGATCAGGTCCTTGATGCGGAGAAAGTAGTGCTCTTTCCACTTTTTGGGAACGTTCTCTTCACTCCAAGGTCCGCCCTTGGGGACTTCGTGAGTTTCGTGATAGAGGCTGGCGTACTTGGGATCGGCACCGTCATAGGGAACACCTTTGAGATCGCCTTCCTTATCGGCGCCATGGCTGGTCTGAAACCAGTGATAGCTGACGGCGAGGTGCTCACTGACGCCGAAGCGCATCCCCTCTCTGTGCGCGGCTTTCTGGAACTGCCCGACGACGTCGCGCTTGGGGCCCATCTTGGCGACGTTCCAGGGGTTCAGCTTGGAATCCCACATGTCGAAGTTGTCGTGATGCACGCCCATGCTGACGAAATATTTGGCGCCGGCCTTTTTGTACATGCTCATCAGAAGATCGGGGTCGAATTTCTCGGCCTTCCAAGTGGGGATGATGTCTTTGTGGCCGAACTTCGAGGGGTGGCCGTACTTTGCGACGTGGTAATTGTTCTGTCGGTGGCCCTGGATGTATATGTTTCTGGCGTACCAATCGCCGTACTCGGCGGCGGATTGCGGGCCCCAGTGCGCCCAGATGCCGAATTTGGCATCGCGGAACCATTCTGGGGCTTGGTACCTTTTCAGAGAATCGCGGGTCGGCTCGAACGGGCCGGGGAGGATCGCGGGAACTGCGGAAGCGCGGAGGTCGCGTGCCAAGCCGGCGGCGGATGCGGCAGCGGCGAAACGCGTGATGGCTTCTCGTCGAGTGAGTTTCATTGGGCGGTGCTCCTTGGTAACGCTTGCAGTCCAGAGTAAACGTTAACTCTCGAGAGCAATGGTGTCAAGTGCGAAGGCGTGGCCTGAAGTAGGCCAGTGCGAGGCGATCACTGGCCACTTAGTGGGAGATTATCGCCGAACTACCACAACTAGACATTTGACCTATGGGCGGGAATCTGCATTGGACACCGTGAATATCACGAACTTAGATCGCAGTGCGGTTGTCGCTCGGGCGCAGGTAGCGGAAAGCAGCGGGGACCGGCGGCGCGGGCTCTTGGGCCGAAGCTCGCTGCCGGATGGCGAAGGACTTTGGATTATTCCCTGCGAATCGGTGCATACGATCGGAATGCAGTTTTCCATTGACGTGCTGTTTCTGAGCCGTGACAAGCGAGTTTTGAAGATCAGGCCGGGTATGACTGCGTGGCGGCTAGCCGCCTGTTTGCGAGCGCATTCCGTGTTGGAAGTGCCCGCCGGGACGGCAGCCGCCACGGGCACCCGCTGCGGAGATCGGCTGGAAATATCCGCGTCGTGCTGACAATCAATTTGATTCTTTTCGCGCTTGTCTTTCTAGCGGGCGTGACGGATATAAAGACACGGAGAATTCCGAATTGGCTGGTCGTATTGGGGCTGGGTCTCGGGTTTGCACTGAATGCACTGCTCTTTGAATGGGCCGGACTAAAGCTCTCGTTTTCGGGGGCGGGACTGGCGTTTGCGATCTATTTCTTCTTTTACCTGTTAAGGGCCATGGGAGCGGGCGACGTGAAGTTAATGGCGGCCATCGGCTCCCTGGTAGGCCCAAAGAGCTGGCTGCTCATATTCTTCTTTACCGCCGTCGGAGGTGGCATGATTGGAGTTATCCTTTTGCTTGCGAAGGGCCGGTTCAAACGAACGCTGCTAAACGTCAGCATTATGCTGCATCAACTCTCGCGTTTTCAGGCGCCATATCACGCGACCGAGGAACTCGATGTGCGCAGCGGCAAAGCACTGCGATTGCCTCACGGGGCAACCATTGCCCTGGGCACGATGGCCTATTTAGCTGTCCAGTTTTTCGTATTCGGGGGCTGGCATTAGCTGGATATGGAATGCCGGAGATTCGCCATATGAGGCAATAGCTCGAAAAATGTGCGCAGCTTTATAGGATCTTCGCCGATTTGATGGATGCGGAACTTGTCGAGGCCCGCCAAGCGGAGATAGCCAATTTTTTGCGCATCGACTGCCATAATCTCGCAACAGGTCGCGTCCACGGCAACCATGTTGCGGCCAGCAACGAGCAGGCCGACATGCTTGGTTTTTCCTTGAATCGGTCCGTTGCCCTCCATCGCGTCGATTGCATCGACGATTGCAAAGCTGTTCGGGACGAATTGTTGTAGATCGGCAACACACTCATGAATACCGGCCCAGTGCAGGATGTTTTTGGGCCAACCATATACCCCCCCTGGAACCAGTCCGAACAAATTCTTCATACTGAGTGTGACTCCTGCCCAGTGATGCGTTTTCATCTTCGGTAAGGAGACAAGAAGATCGCAACCAAGCACGGTGTGAGGCAGGTAGAGCTCCACTAATTTAGAAGCCGGCCGAGCCAACTTAACGAGAGCCACCTCATCGAGGTTCAAATCTGTAAACAGGTCTTCGAAATTTGGTATTGTGCTGAAGTATCCGGCTTCGTAAGCCAGGTCCAACGTGAGGCGGCGGTGGCCTGGGCCTTCAGCGATGCGAACGTCTGCCGCTCCGAGCGAACGAGCCGCTTCGAGCGCGGCATGGACCAGCATGGGATGGGTATTGATGGAAGAACCGGGATCGAACTCCACCAAATTCGGCTTCAATACGACCCGCCTTCCTTTGATGGCTACGCGATGCTGAACGAAGAGCCGGTGAACCGTGTCGTAAAGCTTGTCCGAGTACGCGGGCGCTTTCACCACCGAGACGATCGATTCCAGGGCTGGCTTCCGCGAATTGCATCCCGAGAGCGAGAGCGTTGCGGCAGCGGCACCCGTCAGCAATTCCCGGCGCGTTATGTCATGTATTTTCATCGAGGTCAACAAAGATGTTGTTGCCGTTTGCGGCTGCCTGAGCAAGCGTGGTGAGTGCTAATTCCATCACCGAACGAGGCGGTCTGAAAGTCTCGGTGTTTGCGAACACAGGCCGCCGATGCGCGAGGAGACCCAGGTGCAACCAGCAACGGGCTTCTTCCGGTTGGCATTGCTCGGACTGCTCTGCCGCTCTGGTGAGACTGCGCTCCATAGCAACGTTCTGCACGCCATGCAATGCAAGCAACGCAAGGCCGGTTGTTTCCGGATAAGAATTCAGGTCGTATCCGAGGGCGCGGGAGCTGCCATGGTTCCAGCCGCCATCGCCGCACATGCGGGATAGAAGGAAGGCCCGACCCAAGCGGCAACGCGATTGAGCCCGGACGTCTGAGCGGAACCTCTCGAGGCCTAAGATGGCGAAGGCGGTCGGGGCTACCCAAGCGGCAGTATCGGGGTAAAAAGGCCAGCCTTCTTGAGAAGTATCGAGCGGATTCGGTGCTCCGAGCAAAAAAGACCTGAATCGCTCACGCCGGGTAGACTCGCGGCCTTGCTGGGACAAGACCCACTCTTTCGCCCGATCGACGCGGAGCCCGGCGCGCATCATTTTCGGGAGAATCATCGGTAATGCCGTGACCCAGGTGCTTTGGTCCACGGCGCGGCACGGAGGCCAGCCGCCGTCATCGCGCTGGCTGGCCCTTAGCCAAAGTAATGCCCTTTCGACCGGAACTGTCGGTCCACAACCGGCGACAGATAGAGCCAAAAGGGCAAAAGTTGTCGGCTCTGTGGAAGAGCCCCCACGATTGTATCCCCAACCGCCGTCTGCGTTTTGCCAGGTAAGGAGGCTTGAGACTTCCGTCATCTAATTAGTGGATCTCCTCTTGCGGCGGCGCGCAATGTAGAAAAGCAGAAGGGCGCCTGCCACTACCCAGAGAATCGTCGAAATCATCGATTGGTTCATTTTTATTGCTCCTTTTGTGAGTTACTACTGCCCAAAGTTTTTAAGCATTGGGAAGAGGTTTTTGTAAATCTGTAATAAACCGGGGCCGGCGGAAACTAACATCATCGACGGCAGAATGCAAAAAAATATTGGAAAGACAAGCTTGACTCCTACCTTGGCAGCGCGCTCCTCGGCATCCTGTCGACGCCGCACGCGCATGTAATCGGAGTGAGTACGCAGAGAATCTGCCACGCTCGTTCCGAAACGATCGGTCTGGATCAGCATCGATACAAGCTTTTTGATCTCGCCCTCCCCAGTTCGGTCAGCCAAGTTGCGAAAGGCTTCGGATCGCTTAGTACCGGCCCGGATTTGCAAGCTTATGAGTGACAATTCCTGACACAGTTCTTTGTGGGCCAAACTGAGCTCTTTGGCCGTGTAGTAGATTGCCTGATCTAGTCCCAAACCGGCCTCTACGGACACCACCATCAGGTCAAGCGCGTCCGGCAGAGACAACCGCAGTCGCTTTTGACGACGTTTGGCGAGACGCTCCAGCACGATCCCCGGCCCCATGTATCCCAGCCCCGCCGCCGCTGCTATTAACATGAGGGTCGATTTGCCGGTGCCCCCGAACGCGAAGCGATACGAGAAAATGAGCAACGGTAATAAGACGCAGGCCGTCAGTCGAATTCCAGAGAAAACGCTCAACGCCTTTTCTGAGCGGAAACCGGCAGCCACTAAGTCGCGATGAGTTGGCGAGGCGCCGGCATCAGAAATCGGGCTGGCGTTCCCGAGCGCCTCGAACACCTGAATGGGGAGCGTGGGCGTTTCCCGCGGCTCGGCCTCGCCGGCCCCGGAATCGGCAGGTTTTTTAGTCAGGCGGCGATAAATGCCATTCGGCTTTACATACTGACAATATCCAAAGTAGCCGATCGCCAGCGACAGCAGCAAGAATAATCCTAACGCAGCAACGATGAGCATTTTGAAGGTTCAAACCTCGATATTGGTAATCTTGCGCATGATTAAGAAGCCCATGAACATTGCTGAAATTGCGGCAACGATAAGCTTCCGGCCATCGGGATCGTCAGCCATGCCTTGTAAGTAAGCCGGCGCCGCCGCCATCAGCCCCAGCATGGTTCCGACCGGAAGAAGCGTCAATATGATACTTGTCATTTTGCCGTGGGCGCTGGCGGCCTTCACCTTTCCCTTGAGCTGAAATCGCTCTCGAATGACGGCGGATAAGCGAATCAAAATCTCCCCCAGGTTTCCGCCAGTCTGGCGCTGAAGGATCACCGCGGAGGCGAAGAATCGGACATCAAGGAGCGGCACCCGCTGCACCAGGTTAGCCATTGCCGTTTCCAGCGGTGCGCCCAGGTTCTGCTCGTTGAAGAAGGTTCGAAACTCTTTGCCGAGCGGATTTGGAATTTCCTCGCAGATCAGCTCGAAGCTCACGGAAAAGGCGTGGCCGGCACGCATGGCGCGCGCCAGGAAGTCCAATGCCTCTGGGAACTGTTCTTCAAATTTTCCCATGCGCTTTTTTCGTTTAATGCTCACGTATGCCGAAGGAAGCATGGAAAACCCCGCGGCAAAAATAGGAATAACAAACCAGGTAAGTCCACGATGCTCGATCCAGACACCGACCAGAAGCCCCAAGATAAGTGAGGCGAGTGTAGCGGTTATCCATTTGCCAAGAGTCCATTCCAGACCGGACTGAGCCAGCATAGACTTGAGGCGACCTGCAGCGTTCAGCCCTTGAATGAAACGCTGGAACGAATGTTCTTTTTCGGCAAGATTCAGCAGTAAAACGACGGGCGCTTCGCGCGGTTTCGCTGAAACCGTCTCCAGTATCTTTTGCACTTGCTTCTTGCGGCGAGATTCAAGAACACCGTGGCCGAAAGCGATAACAACCAGAAGCATTGCAAACAAGCATAGAAATAAGAAGCCAAAGAGGACGGCCATCTACTTCACCTCGAGCCGGCTCTGAAAAATGCTCGCGGGCATCGCCAGGCCCGCGGAAGCTAAACGCTCGTCGAATGTGGGGCGGATTCCGGTCGCGCGAAACAACCCTGTAACACTGCCCGCCTCGGTAATTCCAGTCTTCTCGAACACAAATATGTCCTGCGTGGTAACCAGATCGCCTTCCATTCCGACGCACTCGGTGATGTGGCTCATTTTTCGGGTGCCGTCGCTGTAGCGCCTGATCTGCACGAAGAGATCGACAGCCGAGGCGATCTGCTGGCGAATGGCGCGCACACCCATATTCGCGTTTCCCATTCCGACCATCACCTCGAAACGGCTGATGGCGTCTCGGGGTGTGTTGGCATGCACTGTTGTGAGCGAACCATCATGCCCGGTGTTCATCGCCTGCAGCATGTCGAGGGCTTCTTCCCCGCGGACTTCACCGACTATGATCCGGTCGGGGCGCATACGCAGCGCGTTGATTACGAGTTCGCGGATACGAATGGCGCCGTGTCCTTCGACGTTGGCGGGGCGGGTTTCCATTCGCGCCACATGCTGCTGCGACAGCTGCAATTCGGCGGCATCTTCGATGGTTATGATCCGCTCATCCTCGGGGATAGCCGCCGAGAGCGCATTCAGCAGCGTTGTTTTGCCCGATCCAGTTCCGCCCGATACCACAATGTTTAACCGCGCCTTAACACATGCTCTGAGAAACCGAAGCATTTCGGCGGTCATCGAGTTGTTTTGAACTAATTGCTCCCCGCGCAGCGGCCGCTTTCCAAATCGGCGAATCGATAGGAGCGGGCCGTCGATAGCGACCGGTGCAACAGCGGCGTTCACTCGCGAGCCGTCGGGCAGCCGGGCGTCAACCAGCGGTGAGGATTCATCCACGCGGCGGCCCACGCCTGAAACAATCTTCTCGATGATCCGCATCAGGTGAGCGTTGTCCTTAAATTGCACCGGAGTGAGATACAGTTTGCCTCCCCGCTCCACATGCACCATCTTCGGAGTGGTGACGAGGATGTCGGAAATGGTTGGATCGGCGAGCAGCGGCTCAAGCGGTCCGAACCCGAATACTTCATGCAGCACCTCGTCGATTATGCGGTCTTTCTCGACGACACTCAGCGCTAACTTCTCTTCTTCCACGAGTCTGGCGACGGCGGCGCGCACTTCGGCTCGCTTCCGGTCGGAAGCCACCGCGGAGAGGGCTTCCAGGTTAATTCGATCAAGCAGCTTTCGATGGATGCTGAATTTCAGTTCCTGAAATTCAGGCGGATAGTCCTGCGGATCGAAGGGACGGCCGGACTGCGCATTATCGGCTGGGGATCCATTTGCTGTTGCGTTCGACATAGGTGTTAACTCAGTTGAGTAATGAAAACCACTTCTTGCTTTTTTCCGACTGCAGGCCGGCGATGCGGCGCGCAAGCTCCGTAATCGACCGCCCAATCGCAGTCGCCGGGGGTGCCAAGTTGCCTTGTGAATAGCTCTCGTGGAGCGTGTCGTAGTCGTTTAAGATGGTTCCATGAATCCGCGCGCCTAACATCTTTTCGAGTTCCTGAATGGTCACGTCGAACTGCTTCGGCGGCCGGTTCAGTATGACGCGCAGATTCTCCGGGTTATAGCCGCTTTCAGTCAGACGCGTGACAATCCGCTGGGTATGGTGAAGTGCCACGATCTCCGCGGTTGTGATCAGGTAGACCTCATTACAATTCGTCAAAAGAGAAAGACGAAAGGCGTTGAAGCCGTGACCAAGATCGGCCAGAACCCAGTCGTACTCGGCCCTGAAAAAGCGGAATATCTTTTCAATCACTTCGGGCGTCAATGCCCCGACATTGACACTGCTCGCGGAGCCAATCATATCGAGGCCCGGTATTCCATTTGAAACAACCGCTTTCCAATAGCTGGAGTCGAGGCGGTGCAAATTGGCCGCTAGATCGACAATCGAATACGGGCTCTTCGTCTTGAAGACGAATGAGACCAGCCCCGCGTCGAAGTCAAAGTCGGTCAGCAAAGCTTTGGAGGCCGTCTGTTTTGGCAGTTCTCGCGCTAGATGGCAGGCAATTGTTGTGGCGCCGCAACCGCCCTTCGCCGAAAGAAACCCCAGCACCCTTCCTCCCACCCGTTCCGGTCCAGCTGGGGCCGGGCGCTCGGCGGCAATTCGCTCTAATGCCTTAGTAAGAGCGCTACGAAAGGGAGGCACTAGATATTCGCTCACGCCGCCGCGCAAAGCTTCGAGGATTGCGCTCGAATCCGCTTGTGTATGCAGGGCGATCACGGCAGGTGGAGAAGACAAAGCCCGGATCCGCCGGACTAATCCCGGCACGTCATCTAAATGCGAGGTTTCGAGAAAAAGCGCCTGAATCGGAAGGCGTTCGATTCTTTCGGCAAACGAAGTCCAATCCCCAATTTCGTGCTGTTCAAATACAAAGTTGACCGGCAGTCCTTCAGCTGAAGAGCGAAGTTCTAGCGCGAGAGCTTTCGTTTCGACGACGATGCCCGCATTTGTCAAGTTAACCATCACTCCTTTGGGCTATTCGCCTGCAACGGCGTCGCCGATGGCGGCCCGGCTGAGGGCTGCACGGGCACAGATTGCTGGGCTGGGGGAACCATCATGGGCACAAATTGTAGCGCGGGGCTCGGTTGCGGGGTGCCGTCCGGCCGCGCGCTCTGCATGCTGCGCGTGAGATCTTCCATCGGAATCGCTTTTACGATTGGCTCCGCCACAGGGCCGGACAAAGCCAGCGGCGGAGTACGCATGGGCGCGTTAGTATTCGGAGCAAGAAACTTGGTAGGCATATTGATTTCCGGAAGAGCGTGTCCGGCTGGAATAGGCCTGACGATCTCTGGTGTCACGACCACAATTAGTTCGGTGTTGCTTTTGCTTACCTGCCGAGATTGAAACAGCTTTCCAAAAAAGGGAATATCGCCCAGACCCGGAATTTTGCTGAGGTTCTGGGTGACTCTGTTGTCGATCAGACCCGCTATGGCGAAGCTCTGCCCGTCTTCTAGTTCCACCTCTGTGGATACACGTCTCGTGGACAGGGCTGGAATGGTGTAACCCTGGACAATTAGGGCATTGGCATAATCAAGTGAACTAACTTCCGGCGAAACGCTCAATCGGATGGTTCCGCGCGGCGTAATAGACGGCGTAAAATTCAAACGAATTCCGAATTCACGGAACTGAATAGTAACCGCTCCCAAACCTCCTCCACCGCCCTGGAGGGTGGGGAAGGGGAATTCGCCTCCGGCCAAGAACGAAGCCGGGCGTTCGTTGAGCGTCAAGAGATTGGGTTCGGCCAAAATTTGTAATAGATTGCGGCTTGCCAACGCCTGAATCGTTGCGCCAAGATTCAGATCGGGCCGGAACAAAAAGACATTCAGCGCCTCTGAGAGAGTGAACGCGGGAGTCGAGGGCCTTTGGCCACCGCTCTGGCCACTGGTGCCGAGTTTTGGAGGTGAAAATTGCTGGGTACTGAACGAACCGACCGTGTTCGTCGCACCGTTGCTAAAAAAGTTGATCCCCAGACTCTGCGAAACGGAACGATCGACATTCGCAAACCGAATCCTCAAAAGAATTTGCGGATCGGTTTTGGGAACTTTCACCTTCAACAGGTTCACCGGTTTGCCGAGAGTACTGGCCAGCGCGAGAGCTCGGTTGGCGCTGGTGAGATCCGAGGCGACCCCGTGCACGATTGGCACCTCATTCTCGAAGTCCACGCCAATCGTTTGGTCCGGCAATTCTGCCTGAATCTCCCGGCGGACTGCCTCCAACCCGGAATTGTTGCGCACGATGGTGAGGTCGTAGAGGATGCGATTTCCACTCTGCTGCCAGACCACCATGCTGGTCTCGCCCGCAGTCTTGCCGTTCACAAGAATTTCTCTCGGGCTGGCGACGACGGCTTCAGCTATGTCGCCGTTGCTGACTGCGACTCGCCGGATGTCCTCGGAACTGTCGACTACCTCGCCTTTACCCGCAGTGATGGTAAGCGTATGATCGTCTCTTCTCGACTGCGGCGCCCCTATTTGCAACGCCAGGATCAAAGCGACGGCTAGAAACCGCGAAATTGATTGCAGGTGCGTCATCTCGCTACCACTTCAGTTTTCTCCGATTGGGCAAACCTTAACTCTGTTCTCTTTGCCCCATTTATGACCTCTATCAGAACGGGCTCAACGGCATGCGCCACCACTGCTTCAGGCAGCGGCTTTGCGTGCGAGGCCCGGATCGGCCGGTACCCGATGCCCGGCTGGGCGGGGGAGATACCAGTCGGCCCGCCAAACAAGGTCGCCACCGCGGTCCCCTGCGTTTTAGTGTGGTCTTTATCGAGAGGGTTCCGCAGCACAAGTTGGATCTTCATCTCGTTTGAGGCGAGACTTAACGTCTCCGCTTGCTCGGGGGTAACTAGTAAGTTGACCACCGGAACCGAAATTGGCTTGCCTTCTTCGTCCCTCTGAAACTTGGGCCCCGCGGATAAAACTTGTATGTCCTGCAGGATGGTCTTGCTCATGGTTCCTGTATTTGCGCTAATATTTCCCGGAGGATTTCCCGAAATGATCACATCCACGTGCATGCCCGGCAGCACAAACCCGGATACACCTACCAGATCGTTAACACGCACAGCCACAGCCCTCATGCCGGGCGGAATGGTGGCGGCCAGACCTGCTCCCGCCCCGCGCGGTGCCAGCCGGGTTTCGACCAAAGGCTCATTGTCGTAAATCGGAGAGATAACCCCGCGGCCAATAGCGGCATCCACGGTTTCGAGTGACCCTTTTGGAGGACTGCCGGGCCAATCGATCAGTTTTACGTCTTCGGCTCGAACCAGGGCGCCGAGTTCGAGAAGATGAACCGCGCCGACAATTTTCTTCTGGGGCTGACCGGCGAGCGCAAACATCTTATGCGAAACGAGCCGGTAGAGGACGCCGCTGGCGCCCGCGGCAACTATCAGAGCAAATAAGAATACAGTTATTAGACGTTTATTCATCACTGTCCGCTATTCATCACGACCCGCTAGCTGCCAACCGGCTATTCACAACGGTCCAAATCGAATTGATACTCGCACCCATGCTCATAAAAGCCGCCGCGCCTGCCAGCGCGATAAGAGCGAGCAAAAGTGTGTACTCAATCAAGTCCTGGCCGTGTTCTTGCCGAAAAAATCGATACATCGATATTTACCGAGTTACCGGGCCATTAGGCACTCACACAATAGAAGCTTTAAGGTTCAACCCCTGGAACTACTCAATCCGCGAGGTTGCGCCCCGAGGGGACGCCAGGTTCCCCAAGGAGCGTCATACTTCGCGGGTTGGTCGCTTAAGATGCGGCTGTCGAGGCGGCGGTCATACGCGAATTGGCACCCGTCCAGATGCCAGTGATGCTGGTGCCTACGCTGGTGAACAGCGCAGCCGCGGCGAGCGCGACAAACGCCAGAAGCAGCGTGTATTCGATCAGGTCCTGGCCCTGTTCATCTATGAGAAAGTTCTTTAGAAAATTCATCGTTTTGTCCTTTTAAGTTAAGATTTTCGACGCGAGATTCAAGCCACTAATTCTCGCCGATGTTTACCACAAATGTTTCGACTGCCAGTAACTTATTCATTTAATGATCGGCTGAATGCCGGCGCGACTTTATAGAAGCGACGATAATAACCGTGAAAGCGAATAAGTCCAAGATTTAAGATGCGGAGGTGGAAGCAGCAGCCATCTGCGTATTGGTGCCGGTCCAAATTCCCGAGATGCTCGTACCCAGGTTTGTGAACAGCGCGGCCGCGGCAAGCGCCACGAACGCCAGCAGCAGCGTGTATTCGATCAGGTCCTGGCCCTGTTCCTCTATTAGAAAAATCTTCAGAAAAGTCATCGTTTTGTCCTTTTAAAATTAAGAGTGTCGACGCGAGCTATTCCTAAGAGAATTTGATCGGCGCCGTCTTTACTTCCACTGTTCGTAAAAATTCTGTTATTGGGGGCGGCCTCAAAGAGTATAGCCGTGCCGTCGTCATAAACGATTTTCCATCGGGCAGACTGTTTCACGGCCCCAGCCATGGCGCTGTTGGGGGATAGAAGAAGTGTGTCGACGTGGTATCGGTCAAGTTTGGTTTCCCAGTCGTACTTCACTCCCACAATGTCTTCATAGTCCTGCCCGAACTGCGCGCCGTAGAAATCGCTGCGCCCGTCGATAAAGACTCTGCCCGCGGGGTATAGCTGGTAAGCGAGATAGTCGCCCCACTCGTCATCGCAAAATATGCGGCGGTGGCCGGCACCTGGCACCAGCAGACGAAGAGCGGCCGCTGGATAACGCTTTGGATCGTATTCGGCCCGCAGCCTGAAGGCCTGAGCGTGAACTGAAATCATGGTGCAAAGGAGAAGAGCCGACGCAAGGGCCCCAGTGTGTATACGCCATGGCCGGTCGACCACCGTTATCTCTTCGCTAATCTCATGCAGCGTCTGGAAAGCCGTGGTCATCCAAGCGGGTAACGATGTGCTTTTCTCTCGCACAGCTTTGAGGGAGTTACTTAACGCCGAAGCGACAAACGGAGCGGAAATCAACAGGAATAATGGAATATTGCGGCTCGCCATCAAAGCGAGGTGCGCCCATCCGGCGATAAGAAGGACAGCGGTAAACCGCCTTTGGCGCGCGTGGTGAGTGGCGGCCACTATAGCCAGCGCCAGCATGATCTCGAGGAAAATGGCGGACGGAGCGTGAAAACTGAGCGACTGAAACTCGCTTATGTTTTCGAGCTGCTTGGTATCGGTCAGATATTCCAAAATGTGCCGATGCAAATGGTATGTGTAGGGATTAACTAAACTGGCCACTGCACTGGCCACCGTAACCAGGAAGTATCGGCCGCTACTCCTAATCAGAGTGACCCGCTGTTTTGGGTCCTTCACAAAGAGGGTTTCAATAAGCTTGCCCACGGCATAGGTCCCGGTGAGAAGAATGCCTACGAAGAAGCCTCCGTGCAAGTTCGTCCAGAGGACCGTCAGAGGCGGCAACAACCAGATCAGGCGGCTGCCACTCTTCTCGTTTTTGTCGATAATCGCCAGCCAGACGACAACAAAGAACATGGTGAACAGGTGTGGACGCGCCAGCCAGTGAACCGACGAACCGCCGACCACAAGAAAAGTCACCAAAAGGGCGACAAGCCGGTTCTCGCAGTTTCTGATTAGGAGTTGAAAGAGCAGCGCAAACGTCAAACAGATCAAGAGAATTGACGCGGTCACTACCGCGGCGAGCCCGCCATGCAGATGCAACCATGCAAAGGCCACATCCCATAGCCATTCCCACGCAAACCAGGGCGAATCAGGTTTGGTAAACGAGAATAGATCCTGTCGGGGAATGGCATGGTGGGCCAAGATCCATTCGCCAGTTCGCACGTGCCAGCCGGTGTCGCCATCGCCCAACATTGTTTTGACACCGTCCATGCGCGCGAAGAGAAGAACGACGGGGAGAATAAATGCGATATCCGTCAGGGACGGAAGCATCCGCACCAGGAAGTTTGTCTTTGGGTCGCCCATTATTCCACCAATGCCGCCGTGATGCTTGTAAGAGGATTGGCAAGACCCCGAAGGAGCACTGTTCCGCTTCCTTGCACGTTCAATGCGCCAGTAACAATTTGCAGCGGTCCGGTTGTGGAGCCTGATCCCTGGATCACCGTCCAACCGCCGCGCGGCTGATAGATAGCGCCGGAAAATAGAGTGTTTGGCGAGCCTTGAAGCGTTAACTGGGGCGACATGGCAAGCGAGGATACGCTGGGGTTGACGCATGGATTATCGATAGTTGAGCCGACGCAACTTATATCGACATCGCCGTCCGCGGAATACTTAACATGCGAGTTGCCCTGGTCCTGCCACATCACCACAGGGGCGAAAGGTTTTAGTTCCGGCGGCAGACTCGGATCGCTCTGATTGAGCCCGTGGAGATTGATCCCTGAACTGGAGTTATTGCCGCTGAGGATACTGACGTTGCCATAAGTGAAGAGACCCGACCGTGCCTGCACCAAAGTTGGAACCTGAGATGAGATCCCCGGATAACTGAGGTTGGTAAATACAAAAATTTCCCCCGCATCGACAGCCGGAACTCCGGCAGCGGCGGTGTGATCCGTCCATATCGTCTTGTTGGAGACTGAAAGCAGGGAGCCACCGTTAGCTCCCGCAAGCACATAGCGTCCAGGCGCAAATGCGACATTGGTGCCGTTCGTGGTTGACAGCCCGCCGTAAAAAATGTAAGTGCCGAAGCCGGCGCCGCTGTTATCGGTGGCAAAATAACCGCCGCCAAATGTGATGGGCGTTCCGCTCGCCTGGACACAGCTTGTGCCGCAACTGCTGGTGGCATAGTAATTCCCAGGATGGAGAATGGTTGGCGAGGCTACGGAACCGCCGAGAAGCGTGCCTCCCGCAACGGCTACACTCGGCAATGTTGCCGACGGCAGAGGCGGCTGGCCTTTATCGCGCAAGGGGTCGAAAAATTGAGAACCGTCGGCATAACCGCTGGTCGGCGTGTTTTGCCACACACCCGCGCCGCCCACAGTGTACTGCCCGTTCCCTCGCAGGTGCGTGAAGGCAGTGTTGATAACGCGCGACGAACCGCCTAGATTGCCAGCGTTAGAGGCATTGGACGCCATCAGAATACCGCCGCTGGCAGTTATTACTCCGCCGCCGCCAACCGCGAGATCGGAGCCAATCCCGACCGTAGGCGACGCGTCTCCGCTTCGGTTTAACAAGATCAAAGACCCGGTGACGACGACCTCCGTGACCGCGGCCGTGGCTCGGGCGGAGACTGTAGCGAGCGGATTTCCTAGAACAGCCGAGAAGAGTTGCGGCACGGTCTCAGTGACGCGCACCGTTACCCAGTAGGTTGAGGTCACTCCGATCGCGGTCGCGGGATTGCCGGTATTGGCCTGGATTGTGACAGTCTGGTGGCCGCTGTGGCCCCCCGGAGTAAACCCGTTTCGCTGGGCATAAGAGCAGCCGACGACAAGATTCGCCGCAACGACGGCATCGCACGAGGTAGGTGTTGGGGAACAACCCATGGTGACGCAATCAATGGTTACCGAAGCCGACTGAAGCGCGGCCCGAGTCGCGCCCAGGGCCGCCGAATCCGCCGAAGCTTGTGCCGATCTTCTAATGTAAAAGGCCCAACCGAAATCCACCGCAAGCCCCATCAAGCCACTCATAGCGAGCAGCGAAAGCGTGATTAGGATGGTGGCTTGTCCTGCCTCCCCCCGCCTATGTTTCACAAAAAAGTGCATACACTTTTCTTAGAACTGTATGTAGTCAGTCGATGTTGCAGGAAGATTTACGGCCGCAAATGCAACGGGCGCTCCCCCACCGGGCCAGAACATTGAGATCGCACTGGTGAAGTTGTATGCGGCGGAAATTGTAATCGGATTTCCAACGCCATTCGCACCGGGCGAAGGGAACAAAGTATTGCTGGCGAGACAGGTCGAAACGGGATTGCAGACTATATTGTCAGTCAAGGATTGTAAGCTCACATTCAACTGCCCTGGGGGCAGGCCGACTCCCGCGTCTACCAGCCGTGCCGTGATATTGCCAATGGTAATCGCACAGGAATTTGGGGACACCGAGCAATTTTGCCCATGGACGATCGCGTAGCGAGTGGTATCGCGCACGGCGTACGCCAAGGTGTCGTAGGCCCACATGCCGCGAGCGATTTCGAAGATGCTTATTAATACGAAGATTATGGGTATTCCGACAAGAGTCATTTCGACGGTGGTGCTACCTCGGTCTTCCTTAAATAGGGGCTTCATATTCAGCCGTCCTTTTAGCTTCCAACCCGGACTTCGGAGGCCCGCGACACTGTCATCTGGCTGGGGAGAATCCCAGGGATAGGAATCATTGGTAATGTAAGATAAATTACCGTCACACGTGAAGAGATGTCTCCGTTACCGTTGTCTATCGAAGTGGCTTGCACGCTGACCGGCGCGGAGGTGGTCACGGTCCCGGCGCCGCAGGTGGTTAAGCCCACGGTATTCGGCAGCGAATTCATTTCCTGCAAAGCCACCGTACACGCGCTCAGCGAGTCGCTGGACGCCGCGATACTCGCCGACGCCAGAATCGCACTCACCCGTGCCGCATTCTCCGTGACGATTAGAGCGTAGCTGTAAAAGCCGACATCCAAAATTCCGACAAATAGGAAGACAATCCATGGCATAAGCAGCGTGATTTCGACCAAGGCTACGCCGGTTTGCCGTTCTCGGCCTTTGTGCAATGAGCGCCCATCCATTCGCGGCATCATTGGAATATTCGGCTGAACGCCAAATATACTTTAGGGCCGTAAGGGGGCGGAGAAACTAAGCGGCCTTACTTGAAGCGTTTCTTATAGAGGAAGTCGATGCCGAACTGGCTGTTCTCTTCACGCAGCGCTACGGCCGACCAGTTCTTGCTGAAGGCCCATTCGACGCGGACCACCTGGGGATTGGTGCTGGTGATGTTGGTGATGTAGGTGAATGTGATGTCGGGCGTGACTTGCTGTTCGATGGTCAGTCGCGCGCCCAGGTTACCCGCGGTGCCGGCAACACCACTGAGCAGCGGATCGATTTTGAGTTTGCTGACGCCGAAGAAACGCTGCAATCGCCCGGCCACGGGATTGGCGATAGCCTGGCTTACCAGCGCCGAAGCGCCGAGTTGCTGCCAGCTTTGGGGCGTGGCATTTTCACGCGCGGCGAGCGATGGATCGGACGGGGCGCGGCCCGTGGCCAGCAGCGCTACGATATCGGAGAATTGCAGCGGCGGATCGGAACGGTAGGAGACGTTGAGTTTGGTGATGGGGCCGGATACGGTCAGAGTGACGTCAACGCCACGCGCGCGCGTTTCCAGATCGATATTGAGAATCGGCTCCAGCTTCACGGGGTTGTAGAAGGCAATGGTGCCTTGATTGATGACGTACTTATTCCCGAAGAAGGTGAGATCGCCTTGCGTGATGTTGATGCGGCCCAACAGGATGGGGTTAGTGACGCTGCCGCGCAGTTTTAAATTTGCCTCGGCTTGCAAATCCTGCGCGACGCCGGTTTGAAAACTGATGTCCGGCGAGGTTTGGATTTGCACATCGAACTGAAGGCCTCCGAGCAGTCCGGTCTGCGTGGATGCCGTGCGGACCGGTCCGGCGGAGCTGGAGAGCACTGAGCCCAAATCCGTTTTGGGATTGAAGCTGGTGCGCAGGATCATAATGTCTCCGGCGAGCAGGCTGCGATCGGTGGTGCCGGTGTAATTCAAGGTCGCATCGGCTACCGTGCTCACGCCCTCGGGATACCTTACACGGACCTGACTGGCTATCGCTTGCATCCGGAACGAAAGCTTGCCGCCCACAAACGCGGCGAACCCGGTGGCGCGAATTTTGCCGCCGCCGGAATCTGCAGTGAGGGTTTGGATGGTGGCTCGCGATCCATCGAAGAGAACGATGCCATTGGCGTTGGACAAGCCGTTGGGCACATTGATCATGTTCAGGTTGGCGTTTTTCAGTTCCATTCGTCCGGAAAGCTGCGGCTGCGCCATGGCGCCGCGAATGGATGCGTTCGCGATGAGGTTTCCGGAAGAGACGATGTCGGGATTGAAACTCTGCAGCAGGCCGAGATCGAGAGTGCTATCAACGTGCAGGTCGAGAGGCGATTTGTGATTCAACGCGACTTGCCCAGTTACGGAAATATTTGTGGTCTTCACGTTGTTAGCGGTGCCCACCAGCTGCGCGCTGTCGACGTGAATAACTGAATCATTCATCGAGATCCGGATGGGGCCGGAGTTCTGAATAGAGACATTGTTCAGGCTCGGATTGTAGCCGCGCGCGGGCACCGGTTTAACGAGAAGCTGCTGGATCTCCAGCGCTCCGTTCCAAGCGGCCGGCGTTAGCGCGGGACCGTTGAACGTGACCTTGCCTTCGACAGAGCCGCCGATGCCGATGTTCTGGGTGGCCGCGGTCGGGGGCAGGAAAAGTGTGCGCACCGAGGCCAGGTCTACCTTTGAAAAGGTCACTTGTCCGCCGCCCGGATAGGCACCGCTGAGACGCCACTGACCTTGGCCATGAATGTTAGCGTGCGCGGCGTCGGAATCCAGATTGGCGGTAAGTTGATCGCCTTGTGTCTTGGCGGTGAGGCGCGCATCACCCAGTGCTTTGCCTTCAAACTGAATGCCGGTTGCGTTCGCATCGGCATTGAGGTCGGCAAGGTGGAACTCCGTGCCCTTATTGGTGTGAGCGACGGTGGCTTGGCCGGTGGCAGTCAACTGCACGGTCCCGGCGGCATCGGGACGCATTTTGCGGATGGTTTCGAACTGCGCAATCGCCATGCGGTTGCTGGAAACCTGAAATGCAAATCGCCCAGCCAGGAAGTCGGTGGCGGCGTGATCGAAGGTGGCTTTGGCGTTGATCTGCTTGGGCCCGGCGGTAATCTGCGCGGTGGCTGCTTGAGTCGTGTTGTTGTTCGATGTGACGTTGGCGCTGATGCGGTCGAAAGGTTCGCCGTAAACTGAACCGTTGACGATGGTGAGGTCGGCATTGGCGCGGGGATTTCCGATTGTGCCGGTGACGTTCGCGGTGGTGGAGAGCGTACCAGTTACGGGAACGCTGGACTGGCCGGCAAGAGTGAGAAGGTCGGCGACGCTCGAATTCTGCAAGGCCAGCGACGCGGTCAATGGCTGGTTATCCTCTGGTTTCCAGTTGCGCAGGCCCACTGAGCCCTGAAACTGGGCACGCATGTTTTTGTAGACGACGCTGGCATTTTGGACCTTCGCGCCGGTTTTTTGCGCGGTGAGGTCGCCAGCGAGCGAGGTGATGGTTTCGCCGGAGTAAACTACATTCTGACCAGTGAGGTGGCCTGAAATCACGGGGGAGGCGAGGGGGCCGGTCACTGTACCGTCGAAGGTGGCTGCGCCCTGATTCAACGCGACGGGGATGACAACCGGCGGTGCACCGCGACCCGGCGTGGCGGCGGCGCGGATGGCGGGCAGCAGATCGTCGAGATTGTGCGAGACCAGATGGATTTGCAACTGCTGGCCGAGCGTGCCGGAAAGATCGAGGCGGGTGGCGGGGAGTGCGATGTACGATTTCGCCAATTGCAGGATGCCGCCGCGGGCGCTGTCGTATTTAGCGTCGATGAGGCCGTGAACGGGGGCGCCTTTGCCGGCGGGTGAGATGTTGATGCGGGCGGAGGCTTGCTGGGCGGACGTGGTGGTGCGGCCGGTGAGCTCGAATGGGCCGTTCATCAT
This sequence comes from Terriglobia bacterium, assembly GCA_025358575.1. Classification (GTDB taxonomy): domain Bacteria; phylum Acidobacteriota; class Terriglobia; order Bryobacterales; family Bryobacteraceae; genus JANYJA01. The sequence continues at coordinate 11,336 of JANYJA010000059.1, read as the reverse complement.
ACCGTCCCACGGAAGTTGTTGCGCGGTAAAGAGCGCGGCGACGGTGCGTAAATCGAAATGGTCGAGTTTGCCTTCGGCGTGATAACGATCGAAGTCGCGAAGCTCGGCGCGGCCGGCCATGGTGCCACCAAGGGCGGCGACGCGCAAACCTTCAAACTGAATTTTCTGGGGGTCCATGGTGACACTGGAATCAGCGCGCACGTGCTCCACATGAGTGCTCCCCTGACGGAAATTCACGTCGCGGGCGTGCAGATTGCCGGTGATTCTATAATCCGCCGCGCTGGTGTATTGGGCGCTGCCGCCAAGCTGAACCGTGCCAGATTGACGAGAGCGCAGCTTCAAAACGCGGCCAATTTCATCGAGAGAAAGACGCGCGTCATAAGTTAAGTTGCTGCGCGGATCGGCGAAATTTTCTAACGTGCCGCTTAAATCGACTTGCGAAAAAGCGGTTGCCAAGTGACCGCTGGAAATCTTCAGCCGGGTCTTATCGAAGGTAGCAGAAAGTTTCACGGTTAGCGGCAGGGGTTCGTAGGCGCCCCACTTTAATTGCAGTGGCTGCATTGAAATGTCGCCGCCGTATCGAGGGCCGGCCTTATCGTAGGTGAGTTTCGAATTCAGGTTTTGCCCGACCGCGCTCCAGGGCGTCACCTTCGGAAGCTTGCCCTGCGCCTGAACCGTGATGCTGCCGTTCTTGAGATTGAAGGTACCGATGGCAAGATCGAGAATGGTCTCGGCGGCGGTCTTATTGATCGCGCTTTTGATTTTTGGTTCAGGAATGTTGGTGCGGTTATCGGGATAGATCAGAAGATAGGCTTGCGGAGTATCGCCTTCGAGAAGCGCAATATCAATGTCACGTTTCAACAGAGAAACCACTTTCAATCCGACGATCACTCTCTTAGCGCGCAATAGAGGGGGGCCGGAGCCGGGTTCTGTCCCGTGGATCACAAAATCGTCTAGCTCGGCGGTGAGAGTGTGCCAGTCGAAACGAAACTTGCCGACCTCGGCTCGGCCACCGGTGGCGGTCTCGACTTCAGCAACGATGCGCTCGCGGACCTTCTCGCGGAACCAGCCGCTTTGCGCCACGAAGACGCCGACAATCCCGAGAATCAGCAGCAGAGCGAACAAACCACTGACGGTGTAAAGTGTTATGCGGGCAGGCCGGGTCATCGGAACGCCTCGTCATAAAATTCGACTTTGGTGTGAGCTCGCGTATCGCGCAGCCAGTCGTCCAGTTGCTTGTCGGCCAGCGCGGAGGTTAAGGTTTCTTCGATGGATTCGCGCATGTCGTCGAGATTCACCTTCTGCCCGGGTTTGGCGGCGGGCAGGACCTTTTCGTCAAAGTATTTTTTCACGTCGTCGCGAGTCACCTGCACGGCTGGGCGAAAACGCTGTTCCACAAACTGAAGCAGGCTGGATTGCCAGAGCAGATGGGCCTGCAAATCCGCGCGAGTGAGGCCGTACTCCCGCAAGGCGCTGTCGAATGCAGCCGCGCTGGGATATCGCTTTTCGATGGCGGCGAGCGTGGCTGCCGCGGTGTCGCCGGGCGGATCGTCGTAGCGCTCGAGCTCACGCTCCTTATGGACCAGCTTCTGTTCGATAAGCCGATCGGCGGCTTGATGGCGGGACTTCGGACTTAAATCGACCGGCCCGCCGTTGAGGTAAGCGGTCACGCGAATCTCTTCGATAATTTCACTCTCGGTGATCACCTGATTGCCGAGGGCCACCGCGATACGGTCAATGACGGCGGCCGGTGCATTCAGCACGAAGAGAGACGCGGCGATGATGGCGAGGCGGCGCATTAGAATGTTTGGCCAATGGAAAAGAAATATTGCAGTCGGCTGATGCGCTGCTCGGTTCGCTGGCAGGTGCCTAGGCCAGTGCATTGCACCAGCTCTGTAAATGTTCCTTTGAAGCCATTGAATTTCGGGGAATTGATGCTATAAGCAAGATCGGCTCGCACCGGGCCGATGGGAGTGCGATAACGAATGCCAAAGCCGGCAGCGTGCGCCATGTAGTCGAAGTCAGTCAAATCTTTCTGCTTAACGCGGAACGAGATCTTGCTGAGGCTGGAGTAAATGTTCCCCATATCGTGAAAAATCACGCCGCCGATGTTTGCGCCAAGAAGAGGGAACCGCAACTCGGTGCTGTTGAAGAGGAGCGCTGAGCCGCCGACTGGAAATCCGGTAAGTGGATCGCGGGGGCCAGCTTGATTTTCCGGAAAGCCCCGATGGGAGCTGCCGCCGCCGCCGAAGAAGCGTTCGGGCAAGGGAATGGGGTCGCTGAGGTCGGGGTTATTCTTGACCGTGCCGAAGGAAGGCTCGATTCCCATGGTGGTTTCGCGCGCGAACACGAGTTTTTTTCCGATGCGGCGGTACGTGGCGTTGCGCGCCAGGATGCGGATAAAATTGGCTTGTGAGCCGAAAGCACTCGATGCAAAGGCCATGTCGACAGTGTTGTAAATGCCTTTGTGAGCGTCAGTCGGGTCGTCTCGGCGATCTTGAATTAAGTTCACGGAAGCCTCTCCGATGCGCACCGATTGCGCCAGCCTCGGAGCCAAAAGGGGATTGATGTGGAGATCGCTGACGTGCACCTGCCGGTAGTTGAAACGGTAAAAGAGCGTTGTGGGCTTGGAGAAACGTTGGGTGAGCTGGATGGAACCCTCTTCGCGGCGAGACTTGAAGGTTTTGATATCTTTCGAATCGTCGTAAAGTGCAGTGAAAGTTAAATCGAAATTCGTATGGTTGAAGATTCGAGGCGCGAGGTAGTCTATCAAACCGCGCTTCTGAAGGGTTGAAACGCGGCTGCGAAAGCTGAGGGTGTGACCGAGGCCGAAGAGATTGATGCGGCTCACATCGAAGGACACTCGCGGACTGAAACCGGTAGCGCCGCCGGGGTTGTCGAGGCTTTGCGAACTAGATCCTCCACCGATGCGGGCAATCTCCGCGCCGAAACCACCCGTGATGGAATAGCGGCGCGCCTCTTCGATGTCATAGACGACGTACTTGCGCTCGGTCTCGCCATCTGGATTTTGAATCGCCATATTTACCTGCGCGAAAACGCCGAGATCGTAGAGGCGGCGCTGCGTGTCGCTCATGCGAATAGGCGATAGCGGGTCGCCCGGACTTAACAGCAGATTGCGATAAACCAGCTTAGGACGGGTAGTTTGAAGCCCCATGGTGAGCACTTCACGAACGAACTGCTGCTCGCCTTCAACGATGCGGAATTGGAGATCGACCAGCGTAGGCTTGACCCCCGGGGTGGAGCTCCATTCGAAATTCGCGTTAGCGAAGCCATTTTGAAAGTAGTAAGAAATGATGGCGTCGCGATCGGCGGCAACGTTGAACTCGCTGAAGGGCTGATCTTCGGATGAACTCAATGTGGAGAGGATAGGGGCGAGATCGAGCTTCTTGGCGCCGGAGACCGTGAGATGTGAGACGAACCACTGTGGACCCTCATCGATGTGAATGACGACGGCGATGTTACCGACTTTACCTTGGTAATCGTCAATGGGAGTCGCGGCTACTTTCACGTCGCGAAATCCATTTGACTTATAGAGATTGGTGATGGCGTCTTCGTCGTCACGCACGAAGGCTTCGCTATAACGACCGCGACGAAACTGAAACGACTTCGGCTCCAGGAACATGCGCTCGCGAATACTCTGCGTGGTGAAGTACTTGTTTCCCTGAATCTCCAGGTGGGCGAAAGTGTGGCGGATGCCGGGAGTGATGAGATAATCGATTTCCGCGCGGTCATTCACCACTTTCTGTTCTTTAAATTCAACCTGGGCTTCAAAATATCCCGCCGCTTGAAATTCCTCGCGCAGATTTCTCTGACCCTCGACGAGAAGGTCGCGATCCACCGTGTGCTCCTCGAAGATGGGGACGTTATCCACCAGTTTCTTGCGCGAAACTTTGGCGCCGATGGCTTTGATTTCGACTCTCGGACCGGCGTCGATAGTTAGATGCGGGGAGGCGCGGCGTTGCGCGGGATTGTACTCCATGCTGTCAAGCGAGATAGTAGCCAGTAGGCGGTTGCTCTTCTGATATTTTCCGCGGATGCCCTCAATGCCTTGCCGCACGCGCGATTGCGTGATCTGCTTCCAGCCGCCGACGATGAAGCGGCGCCACTTGGTGGCCCGGATGATTTGCGCGGGCGTGAGTTTATAGTTGCCCTTGAGTTGCGGCGTATCGAAATGCGCGCGCTTGCCAGGGGTCACGTGGAAAATGATGTTGACCTGTTCGTGATCGGAGTAATTGAATCCAGGGGTTACGACGCTTTCATAATAGCCGTTGGCGACCAGTAGGCGCTTGATGTTGTCAGCCGCGGTCTTAAGATTTTCTTCGGCGAAGGGATCGCCTAACTCCAGCCGTGAAGCATTAAGAATCTGACCCTGATTGGGCGGCTCTCCGACATTGCCGTCCATTTCCACCTCACCGATGAACCAGCTATTTCGCGTGCTAAAGCGGATGACGAGAGGAGAATTGGGATCGGGCGAGCGCGGCTCGGCGTCTACCTGAATATCCTTATAACGCCCTGTCGCATAAAGCCGCTGGATGCTGGCGCGCACAAGCGCCATACTCAGCGGAGTTCCGGCTTTGATGGGCAAAATCTGATTTAACTCATCGGGATCGAGAGGCTGCGTGGCGGGATCGAAATGGATGAGGTCGATCTTGCGGCCTTGATAGTCCTGAAGCAGGGGCCGATCTTGAGCGGCGAGGACCGTCGATACGGCGAGCAGAAGCAAGATGAACTGTGAAACAGGACTGTACCCCAACTTCCTCATCGTAGCGTAGGGACGAATCGAGCACGTTTGCTACCATCGGGTTGCAAATGACAGTTCAGGATCTCGAACGCTACTCGCGACAGATCCGCTTTGCTGAGTTGGGTGAGGGCGGGCAAAGCGACCTTTTGCGTGCTCATGCGGCCATTGTGGGATGCGGCGCGTTAGGGAGCATCCAGGCCATGATCCTGGCGCGCGCGGGAGTGGGGCGTTTGACGCTAATCGATCGCGATTTCGTGGAAGAAAGCAACTTGCAGCGGCAATTTCTGTTTGACGAAAACGACCTGCTGGACACGGTCCCCAAGGCGATTGCGGCCAAGCGGCATTTGGAACGGGCGAATTCGGGGATTGCGGTAGATGCCGTGGTGGCGGATCTGAACTCCGATAATGTCGCCGAACTTCTGGAAGACTGCGGGGTGATCCTGGATGGGACGGACAACTTCGAGACGCGGTATCTGATTAACGATTTCGCGGTGTCGCGGAGCGTTCCCTGGATCTATGGAGCGGCTGTGGGCAGCTACGGAATCACCATGCCAGTGTTGCCGGGCGTCTCGGCTTGCCTTCGCTGCGTGTATCCCGAACCGCCTACGGGGGTTCAGCCGACTTGTGAAACGGGTGGAGTCTTAAACACGATTACGGCGGTGATTGGCAGCTTGCAGGCGGCTGACGCGATCAAGATACTGAGCGGGAACGTGGGCCGCGTGCGGTTGAAAATCACCACTGCGGATGTGTGGGATGGACCACTGCGCGAGATCGATCAGGCGCGGCGCGACGCCGATTGCCCGGCGTGCGTGCGGCGCGAGTTTCCGTGGCTTGGCGGAGAACGGCGGGCGCCGGTTAGTCTGTGTGGCCGAAACGCGGTGCAGATTCACGAACGCGGGCGACCCCTGAACCTGGCGGATCTTCGGGAACGGCTCGCGAAGCTAGGTGGAGTGCGGGCCAATGAGTTCGCACTGCGCTTCTTCATTTCGCCTTATGACTTGACTTTATTCCCCGATGGAAGATGTATTGTGAAGGGGACCACGGACGTGGGGATCGCGCGAAGCCTGTACTCACGTTACGTCGGGAACTGAAAGGCAAACAAATGTGGAGTGAATTTAAAGCGTTCATCATGCGGGGCAACGTGCTTGACCTCGCGATTGCAGTGATCATTGGAGTTGCGTTTGGGGCGGTGATAACGTCGCTCGTGAACGATATTTTGATGCCTCCGATTGGTCTGGCGTTGGGCCACGCGGATTTCCGTGACCTTTTCGTCACCCTGAACGGGCAGACTTATGAGAGTTTGAAAGCGGCGCGGGATGCGGGCGCGCCGGTAATCGCGTTTGGACAATTCTTCAATACGATTATTAACTTCCTGATTGTGGCGTTCGTGATTTTCATGATTGTCAGGCAGATGAATCGATTCAAGAAGCCGGTCGCGGCGGCCGCGGTGTCCACACGGGATTGCCCGTATTGCGCGACGACGATTCCGGTGGCCGCTATTCGCTGCCCGAATTGCACTTCGGATTTGCGGGCGTAGAAGGACACACCGCTCGGGAAGTCCGATTACTGAATCGCGAACGTCATCAACACGGAAGCTGTCACGGAGATCAATCCCAGCGCGATCGCACCCTGGAAAGCACCGCCGCCGCCCGGGTCGATGCTCACGTTCTGCGAAAGCGGAACATTGATAGAGCCGCCCCAACCGCTGCCGTACGACGATCCTCCGCCGTAACTTCCCGATGAGATTCCTATCGCGGTGCTCACCAACTTCAAACCCGCAGCCGCCGCCAGATCGCGAGCTTTGTCCTTCGCCGCCTGGACTGCGAGCGCGCGTGCTTTATCCCGGTACTCACGCAGCTTGCTCGTCTGGAATACGACGCCGTGTATGTGCGTCGCGCCGGCATCTACAGCCGCTGAAAGAACTTCTTCCATCCGGCTCACATCGTGCAACGTCAGCACGATCGCCTTCCGGGTGTAGTAATAAGAGGCAGTGACCCCGTCGATTTCGTATTGCATGCCGAGTTGAATAAAATCGGTCTGGATATCTTTTTGAGCAATTCCCAACGGCGTTACCGCGGCACGGACGGCGCGCACGCGGCTGGCGTGGCGGCAAAGAGAAGGATCGCAAGCAGCCGCATCAGTAGCCTGAGTGCTTATCGACGATGTTCAACAAGGGCTCTCCACTTCGAAAGCGCTCCAGGTTTTGCATGAAGAACATCATTGCATTTTCGAGCCAGTCCGGGGTGTTGTCGGCGCTGTGCGGGGAGAGCAGCACGTTGTCCAGGCGGTACAGCGGGCTGTCGGCGGGCAGCGGTTCTACTTCGAACACATCGAGCGCGGCACCCTTGATGCGGCCGGATTCGAGGGCGCGCACCATGGCGGCTTCATCGATGATGGGGCCGCGGCCCACGTTGATGATGACGGCGGTTGGCTTCATGGCGGCGAACTCGGCATCGGAGATCATGTGATGGGTTTCGGGCGTGAGCGGGGCGGCGACGACGACGTAATCGCACTCCGCGAGCATTTCAAGTTTCTGTTCCCATCCATATTCGCCTTTAGAGCGATCGGGGCGGCGACGGAGGGCGAGAATCTTCATCCCCATGGCTTGGGCGCGGCGCGCGGCGGCTTTGCCGATGTCGCCATAGCCGACGATCCCCATGGTTTGGGTGCTGACTTCAATGGTGTCGAACGGGTCCCATTTGCCTTCCTTTTGACTGCGGCGCATCCGGCCGAAGTCTTTGGCGAAGAATAGGACGCCGCCGATCACGAACTCGCCTAAAGATTGGCTGAACACTCCGCGCCCGTTGGTCAGCGGGACCGGACTGGCGATCAGTTCGGGGAACAGAATGCTGTCAAGGCCGGCGGAACGGGAGTGAACCCACCTGACGCGCGGCGCCATTTTCCAGACTTGTTCCAGCACGGCGCGCTTTCCGGACCAGTTGAAAATGACATCGGCCCGGGGCGCGAGTGCCGTGAAACACTCGGGAGTGTCGCCGACGGCGATCTCCGTGGTACTGGCGTCGAGGGCGTTCAACATCCCAATTTGCTTGTCTTGTGCATTTGCCACGACAAGTAACGTGATAGGGTCCATGAGGAAAGATTATAGCTGCGAACTTTGAGCCGACGTGAAACGTATAAGCTTCGAGAGGAAATTCATGCGGAAAACATCGCGCGATGGCGGCATCCTGATGAGCTTGCTGACGGGCGCGGCCATTATCCTGTGCATCATCGTGCTGGGCGGAATGTACATCGCCACCCACGTTCGCGTCGGCGAGAGCCATAGTTCAACAGGCCATACGGTAAGGGTGGAATCGCCATTCGGCGCTATGAATGTGCGTGAGCAGCGGAAATTCGATCCGGAAACATTAGGCGTGCCTGTGTACCCCGGGGCCGTGCGCGAGTCCAATGGTTCGCCAGGAGCTTCGCTGGAATTCGAACTTCCCGACTCCGACCGCAGCGTTTCTTTTGTGTTTGCCGAGTACCGCACGGAGGACTCAGCCGAGCGCGTGGCAGCGTTCTATCGTGGCAAGCTTCCGCATTGGATTGTGACCACAAAGCGGGATGGTTCGAGCCACATGGAGTACCGGAAAGGCGGCTATAAGAGGTTCGTTTCGATTCGGGAGGAAGGGGACGGCACGCACGTCGGGCTTGCTTCCGTTGGCGAGCCTGCGGGAAACTAGACGTTGTGCCCTCCCGGCACTCGCTCAATGCCAGAATTCTGTACCTGCGGCGCGCAGTTACCCGACGACGCGCGGTTTTGCCATAAATGCGGGAAGTCGCAGCGGCCCGATCCGGTTCCGGAAGCGGAGGAGTCCGCGACCGATCTGACCCAGAGGGCTGTGCCTGCCGCTGCCCCGACTATTTCGGGTGCGATGGCGGCGGCTGATACTTCAATTACCGTAGGTTTCGACAATCCATTTGCGCTGCGGGCGTCATTCTTTGCCGCGAGCATGGCGGTGCTGCTGGATTTGATGCCGATTCTGAATCTGTTCGCGGTGCTCTGGGCGCTCGGAGCGGGATTCGCCGCGGTGATGATTTACAAGCGCCGCACGGGCCAGGGCCTGAGCGTGCGCAACGGCGCGAAGCTAGGCTGGATTACGGGTGTGCTCACGCTTGTGCTGCTTACCGTGTTGTTGACGGTGATGGTGGTGATTATCGCGACAAACTGGCCGATGATGCGCGAACTCCTGGTAAGCCGCGCGGGGCAAGACCCCAGAATGGCCGAACTGTTGCGCGTTATCGAAGACCGCAACCTGCTGCTGACGGTGATGCCGGTGAGCCTGGTGCTCACGTTTAGTCTGTTTGCGGGAGCTTGCGTGGCTGGCGGAGCACTTGGGGCGAAAGTTACCAGTAAGGATTAGCGGGCGCGTGGGGTCGCTTTCGGAAGGACGTTCGCGTCGTAGCCGCCTAATCTGTGCAGCCTCGGGGCCAGATTCTTGTAATGCCGTTTCACTGCAAGTTCGGTGAAAACTTGCCGATATATCGCGCGCACGGTGTCTTTGCTTCCAACTTCCAGTAGGCCGGCGATGCCGACGCTATCCGGACACAAGCGCATTTCTCGGGACTGATATTGGGATATCCGTTATCCGGAGGAACCGTTACAGTTAATGCTCAGTCAGCCAAGCGATAGACAGGCGCGGACATTCTAAAGTGGTACGATCAAGTCGCATGGAAGTAGCGATTCAGGTCCAGGTTGAACAGTTGCCGGAAGGAGTCTTCCTGGCGACCTCGGAAGAGGTTCCCGGACTAGTTGCCCAGGGGCGGACTATAGCCGAGGCGCTCGAAATCGCAGGCGATGTTGCGAAGAAGCTGATCGAAGCCCGGCGCGGACGAGACGACAACCACAACTTTCCTGGCGCAAGTGAGCGGCGGAATTACACCATCGTAGTTGCTGCCTAAGTGGGTCGGCCCGCGGGTTTTTGCTATCGGGAAATAATTCGTAAGCTGAAGAAGCGCGGCTTTGAGTTTGATCGCCAAGCTGCCGGTAGTCAAGAAATCTGGTTCAATCCAACTACCAGCCGATACACTACGATTCCGAACCATTCTGGTGAGATGCCCGAAGGAACGCTTCGCGCGATCTTGAAACAGACCGGCATAGATCCTGACAGTTTCATGTCGGATTGACCGCAGGGAAGCGCGTTTGTGGGGACTGACCGCGAGTCGGCTTCTCGGTGTAGCACCAACTTATCGATGGTCTTCGGAAATATATGCCGAAAAGCATTCTGGACACATTCCGCCGGCGCGATCTTCATCGCGGCAAAGCTCATTGCACTGGTCGCATGACACATAATCGCCCGGGGACGGAGTATCGCCGCAGACAAAACAAATGCCATTGCTCTCCGTATATCCCTCTTCAAAAACGAGCGCGTTGTTACCGCAGTTGCGGCAACGCCTGAGAGGATATTCCTCCCCTTCCTTCATGTAGTAATGGCGACTTCCGCCGATGGTGTTTGCAATGTAGAGCTCGGCTGCGTCCTCAGCGCTTGCGGCATATCCACAGAAAGCGCAGAGGACGTCGCAATCGGCCATCAGAGCATCCTGCACGCACGACGGGCAAACGACGATCTGTTTATATCGCTTCTTGTGGTTTTCTAGGACCGGCTGAATTTCGGCCATTCTCGCCACGGTGAACCGTTTGAACTCCGCAAGGCCAGTTCGTATCTGCTGGAGAAGCTCGCTCTCTTCTGCTGAAAGTTCACTCTCCTCGAAGGCTTCCGCGAGGAAGTCGATCAACTCGCCGAGGGCAATAGCAGAAGCGGCTTCGAGTGCCTCCCGGCTGTCGTTCACGCCAAAATGCTCAATCGGATTCCGGCGCTCCTTAAAGGATGTCAGCAGGCCGAGATCGGGTAGATTGACCGCAGTGTGCTCCTCAAGCCGTTTCAAGCATTGATAGAGACTGACGCTTTTGAAGTTGCCCGACTTGAGCCTTTCCTCTGTCGCCTGTTCCGGCTTCACGAAGATTTGCGTCCAGTCCTCCCGGCGGAGTCGATCCTTCAGCACCAGTTCGATGCCGGACGAGAGGTGGAGCACGGCGTATTTCAAATCGAATTTAGAAGTCGGGCTACCAATATGCTTGAGGCCCGAAAGGATGAAATCGAGCCCGTTCTCCAACATCGAGAGCTGAATATCGTCATCGTTAGGTTCGATTGCGGGCATGGTGAGTTGACGACTATTGTCGCGTATCTGAGAATACGAGTTCTTAAAACGCCCTACTCCTATCTCGAGTAATTCGTCGATCAAATAAGCTAATTCCGCAGTTTCTGGTACTCAATCAAAGCATCTTCGTAACAACTTGTTACCATTGATGAGCGCGCCAACTTACCACACGGTCTGCAAACGCAGCGCAGGGGAATTGAACGGCGGCTGAGGAGCCGATTTTTTCGTCTAAACCCTGGATAAGGAGAACTCCGTTCGATGACGCCCACCGAATTGATTGAGCGGGAGATTGCGCGGTTCCTATCCACCGCCGAGCCCGAAGTGAGTTGCCTCAGCGGTCGCTGGGGCGTGGGCAAGACTTTCGCTTGGAATCGATATCTACTTGATGCAAAAAAGCGAGGCCAGATCGTCCTGAAAC
>JANYJA010000211.1 GCA_025358575.1 Terriglobia bacterium | reverse complement strand
CGATCTCGTTTTCATGCGCTTTAGAAGGAAGCCTTTTTTGTGCGACATTTTCCAGTGTTCGTACACGGCCTTGACGAAATAAAAATGATCGTCGAGCGGCGGGTATTTGCCCCAAGGAATGCCGCCTTGTTTTTTTCCTGTCTCGTAGGTGCCTGGAAAAAACGTAGCCTTGCCATTGAAGTTAATGTGATCCGGCAATGCGTACGCGGGAACGACGACGCCGGGACGAACGTGCCAGTCACGATTTCGAATGACCGAGCACATGAGGCGAATCCAGTCCTCCAGGTCTCTCACCGAAACCAGGTCGCTTCCCAGCATCATTACCGCGTCACGCACCCAGAAGGCTGGATAACCCATATTGCCGCCTGGCACGTGCACGACGTAGTGCGTGCGGTTCTTCCATTTGCCATTGCTCCTGCCAGGGGCCAAGCGAGCCGACGCTACGATGCGGGTGGCTTGATCGCGCAGAAACGCGTCGTCGGACTCTGAAAGGACTGGCTCGGCAGCTCTCGCGGATGTTATTGCAGCTCCAGCAATGAAACTGAGCGCCGCGGCCAGCGCTGCCAACAGGGCTATCTTTTTCAGCATCTTTCTGTGAAGTGGATTGGTCCGTGCTACGGCATGCAAGCGTTGCGATGGGGCACTACGCGAGCAGCTTTTTGACCACAGTCCCTTCGACATCGGTCAAACGGAAGTCACGACCCATGTAGTGATAGGTGAGGCGAGTATGATCGAATCCCAAACGGTTCAGAATGGTCGCTTGCAAATCGTGCACATGGACCTTATCTTCCAGGATGTTAAAACAGAGATCGTCCGTGCTGCCGACGACTTGACCTCCCTTAATCCCACCGCCCGCCATCCACATGCTGTAGGCCACGGGATGGTGATCGCGACCGGCATTGTCGGCCTCTTCCGGTTTGCGAATCTCGCACATCGGAGTGCGGCCGAACTCCCCGCCCCAAACCACCAGCGTGCTCTCCAGCAGCCCGCGCCGCTTGAGATCCTTGATGAGCGCGGCCGCCGGTTGATCGGTGATGTCGCAATTCTTCTTTAGTTTGGTGTTGATGTTGGTGTGGTCGTCCCAACTGGCGTGCATCAGCATTACGAAACGCACGCCGCGCTCGACCATGCGGCGGGCGAGCAGGCAGTTGGTGGCGTAAGGACGCGTTGGTTCTTTGTTAACGCCGTACATCTCAAGAGTCTCCGGCGTTTCTTTCGAGAAATCGAGCAGCTCGGGCCCCGCCGTTTGCATGCGAAAGGCCAATTCGTAGGACGCGATACGCGAGGCGATTTCCCGGTCTCCGGTCGATTCCAGATGCTGTGAGTTAAGATCCCGGATGGCATCGAGATCCAATCGCTGCTTGGCCGCGGTGATGCCCGCCGGATTTGATAGATACAAAATCGGATCGCCCGAATTGCGAAACATCGTGCCTTGATAGGTGGAGGGCAGAAAACCGCTCGAAAAATTAGATGCGCCCCCGCTGGTGCCGACTCCCGAACTGAGCACCACGAATCCGGGCAGATTTTGCGATTCGCTCCCGAGTCCATAAACCACCCAGGCGCCCATTGTCGGGCGGCCCACCTGCGTTGTGCCGCTGAACAAGAGAAGCTGCCCGGGATGGTGATTAAATGCGTCCGTATGCATGGAGCGGATGAGGCAAATGTCGTCGGCGCAGCTTGCGATGTGCGGAAGGTAATCGGAAATTTCCATGCCGCACTGGCCGTGTTTTTGAAAGTCGCGTTGGCTGGCGAGCACGGCGGCAGTCGGCTTAATGAACGCGAGCTGAAGATTCTTTGTGATTGATTCGGGAAGCGGTTTGCCGTTCCACTTTTTCAATTCGGGCTTGGGATCGAAGAGATCGAGTTGACTGGGACCGCCCTCCATGAATAGAAAGATAACGTTTTTCGCTTTGGGAGCAAACGGCGGAATCTTGGGCGCAAGCGGGTTGGCCGATGGTTGAGCGCTGGCGGCGTAGCCATCCTTTTCCAAAAGGTTAGCGAGCGCGATGGTGCCAAGGCCACCGGCGCATTCCTTAAAGAAATTGCGGCGACTTTGGATTTTGCGGAACTCTTCTAAGGTCATATTTATTCCCGCGAATAGTCTCTTCGGTTCATTCTCGTGTGATGAATTCGTCCAAATTCAGAATGACGCGGCTCAGTCCGACCCAATCCGGCTGAACGTGGAAATATGTCGCAAGACGGTCTTTCTCTTTGGGCGTGGGCTTACGATTCAGACAAAGTTCAAAAGCATAATTCAGGCGGTCTTCGAAACTTCCGTGCGTCTCGTTCTCCACCCGCCAAGCAAGGGCCCGGGCGGCTTCATAAAAGACTGGATCGTTAAGCAGGTTGAGCGACTGCAGAGGCGTATTCGAAGCGCGTCGTCGGGTGCAGGTAAGCGAAGAATCCGGCTCATCGAAATTTGCGAGGAACGGATACGGCGTAGTGCGCTGGTAGTGAATATAAAGTCCGCGCCGGTATCGATCCGCCCCGGTGCTCTCCTTCCACTTCACCGAATTGGCGTAACCGAGTTCGGCCACTCCGGCTGGTTGCGGCGGGCGAACGCTCTTGCCTCCAATCACCGGATTCAGAAGACCGCTTACCGCCAGCGCTTGATCGCGAATCAACTCGCCGGAAAGTCTGAGACGGGATTGACGGGCGAGATAAATGTTTTCGGGATCGCGCGATTCCAGATCCGGCCGCGCGCGCGAGGATTGGCGGTACGCTGACGACATCAGGATGAGCTTGAGCATCTGCTTCTGACTCCAGCCCCGCTGGTGAAATTCCGTTGCCAACCAGTCGAGGAGCGCCGGGTGGGACGGTCTATCGCCCTGCGTACCGAAATCGTCCGATGTCGCAACCAACCCGCGACCGAATAGCTCTTGCCACATCCGATTGACGGCTACGCGGGCGGTGAGCGGATTCTCCGGGCTGACGATCCACTGGGCCAATGATAGACGCGTCGGTTTGACGCCGGGCGGCAGATGTGGCAAAAAACCGGGGGTGTCGGGATAGACCTCGGCACCGTTTTGCTTGTAGTCGCCGCGCAGATGGATATGTGTTGCCGACGGTTGAGGGTTATCTTCGATAGCCTGCGCCTGCGTGAGGGCGGGGAAGCTTTCGTCAAGCGCGTCGAGCTTCTTGCGCGCGTCCTTTAGCTTGGCCGAGACTGCTGCGTCCTTCTCGATATCGGGACCGTAGTTGCGCACGAAGTAATCGGTCAACGCCTTGTGTTGACGGGCCGTTCGCTGCTCCGGAGCGAGCCTTATAATTTTTTCCGCATGATCGAGGCTGGCGCGGATTGCCGTTACCGCGAAGTCCCAATCAAGAACCTTTCCAGGCTCGTCCATAGCTTTGCGGATGTTGGCTTCCCAAACAGGCTGCAGTTTCGGAATCTCGTATTCGGCAAGGAGACTGGCGCAATTCTTTTGATAATCGGGGAGAGCCGCTAAATAGGGCCCGAGTTCGCCCGGCAGCGCGGCATCAATGTCGGCCTCGTCGGCGTTGTTGAAGTAGGCAAAAATTTGGTAAAAATCCTTGTGTTTAATTGGGTCGTACTTGTGATCGTGGCACTGGGCGCACCGCACCGTAAGGCCGAGCCAGACGGTGCCTGTGGTTCCGGTGCGATCAATCAATTGCTCGAAACGCGCTTCGGCGCGATCTACCCCGGCTTCGCGGTTCGTTAACGTGTTCCGATAAAACCCGGTCGCAACCTTCTGTTCGGTACTGGCATTGGCAAGCTCGTCGCCAGCGATTTGCTCGACGGCGAACTCATCGAACGGCATGTCGTGATTCAGAGCGCCGATTACCCATTGCCGGTAACGCCAGGCAAAAGGGCGAACCAGATCTTTTTCGTAGCCATCGCTATCGGCGTAGTGTGCGAGGTCGAGCCAGTAGCGCGCCCACTTCTCGCCGTAATGCGGTGAATCGAGCAGGCGTTCTACGACGCGTTCATAAGCATCCGGACGCTTGTCGTTCAGGAATGCGGCGGTCTCTTCGAGAGTGGGCGGAAGGCCAGTGACATCGAGACTGACGCGGCGGAGCAGCGTCGCCAGGTCGGCGAGCGGCGAAGGCGCAATCTGCTCGCTCTCAAGACGCGCGAGAATAAATCGATCGATTGCATTCGCCGGCCACGCGCGGTCATGAACGGCGGGAGGCTCGGGATGTTGGATCGGGCGGAAAGACCAATGGGTTGTATCTAGTGACTCGGGCCACTTCGCGCCCTGATCGATCCAAGTTTTTAAGAGCGAAACCTGCTGCGGCGTGAGGCGGTCACCAACCGGGGGCATGACCTTGGGCCCGGCACCCGAAACCATCGTGAAGATGCGGCTGGCCGCACTGTCGCCCGGCTTGATGACGCGCAGGGCGGCTGCACGGCTATCAAGACGCAGTCCGCTCGCTTGCAGATTCGGGCCGTGACACAGGATGCAGCGTTTTTGAAAAATGGGTTGGATGTCGCTGGAAAAATTGACGGGTGCTTGCGCCGGACTCACTACGGGGATCACTAACGCAAAAACGAGTGGGAAAAACCGTCTCATTTTACTCCTACCGTTGTAACACGGTAACACGCTGCACGGCAGGGAAACAGGTGAGGATTTGTCCCATGCAACAGGCGCTTGAGATACAGTTTTGCTCTATTCGCGGGCCCAATCGCAACGCAGTTGCGCGCCAATCAAGATAAACTCCAAAGTACAAAACCATGTCCGCATCGTACCTTGGCGTCGTTCGTCCCTCACTTTGGTCGGTAGCCGCGTTGGGTATCTTTTTCCTGGCGCTTCCGCTCCCGCTCAGCGCGCAGTCCGTGCCGCCGGCTCTGGAGTCTCCTCCTGTTCAGCCCCCCCATACGGGACCGAACGGCGAGAAGCTGGTGGGAATGCCTAGGTTTCATGACCCAGCGCCCTACGATATTGACGAGCACACGGGCTATAAGCAGATCTTCGACGGCAGGAGTTTCACAGGATGGGACGCCGACCGTAAGATCTGGCGCGTCGAAGACGGTGTCATGGTGGGCGAGACGTTCGAGGGCAAGCCAAAGGGCAACAACTACATCGTCTATCGCGGCGACAAAACACGCGATTTCGACCTGAAGCTGCAGATGAAGATCGAAAAAGGCGGTGGCGGCGGCATTCAATACCGAAGTGTCACCGGCCTTCCGTGGACCCGACCCCAGCCCGCGGGCCAGGCGCCGTATGACCTCAAGTTTATGATGACTGGCCCTCAAGCAGACTTTTGGTTCCCCGTCAGCGCCCAGTCTGCTGCGTACACTGGCCAGTGGTATTCCGAAAACACGATGCAGGGGATTCTTGCGTATCGCGGCCAAGTAACACAGGCGCTGCCCGGCAAGACCAACCGCCTGGTTGCCAATATCGGTGACAAGCAGGCGCTGGGTGGCTACGTGAAGATCAACGAGTGGAACGACTATGAGATCATCGCGCGGGGCGGTGTAATGATGCACATGATGAACAGCCAACTGATGGCTATTTTCATCGATGACAATAAAGACTCAGTTAATAACCAACCGGGATTTATCGGCTTCGAGATCGAAAGTCAACCCTGCAAGATCTCTGTGCGCAATATCTGGCTTCGGAGGTTTGACTAGGAGCGACCAAGCGACGTTTTTCAAAGGCCGGAGGCTAATAACAATAGATAGTTGCGGTACGGGTTCGTCATAGGATCTTCGGATAGGGCGATAGGATGCGGCCAGTACCGAAACCTCCGCCGTGCAGGTGGATTTTGCCGGGTAGATCGCGCCGCGCTTCCCGATGAGGCATTGTTGAGTCCAAGTTGAATGCCGCAATTCGCTTTTAAGAATGGGATATGTGCGATGGCGGGCCTCGGCGGTTCGATTCGGTCATTGGCGGCCCATCCACAGTACAGCCCACACACTTCCGCCAATGCTTACCGTTGGCCGTTCGGCGAGCGCTGTTACAATTCTGAACTGTGAGGGAATCTTCGCAGCAGAGCAGAGTTGATGCAAGCCGCAAAAAACCGTCTGCGCGAATCATCTCAATCCAGCGTTGGTCTATCGTACTCCTCGTGGCCGGGGGCGCGCTGAATTACATTGATCGAGCTACTTTGTCCGTAGCCAATAAGCTGATTCAAGACGAACTCGGTATCCCGGTAGCGAAAATGGGCTTGCTGCTGTCTGCATTTTTGTGGGCCTACGCAGTCGCTCAGCTACCAGTCGGCGGCCTGATCGACCGGTTCGGCCCGCGAAGACTTCTCGCATTAGGGCTCTTCAGTTGGTCGGTAGCGCAAGCGGCTGGTGGCCTAGTCACAAGTTTTGGAGCTTTCATCGTCGCCCGGTTTGCGTTGGGTTTCGGCGAAGCGCCGCTTTTTCCAGGTGGGGCGCGAGTAGTGCGGGACTGGTTTGGTATTGGCCAGCGGGGCTTCGCCACCGGTCTTCTGCAGTCTGCCTCGTCCCTTGGCAACTTTATCGCAGTCCCGTTGCTGACGTTTCTGATGCTGCGACTGAACTGGCGGTGGATGTTCGGAATCGTCGGCGCGGCAGGGGTGGTGCTGGCGGCGGTGTGGTGGAGCGTTCACCGCGATCCTTCCGAAGTTCGCCTGACTCCAGAAGAGGTTCGCTATTTGACCGAGGGCGACGAGAATACAACCTCGCGTCCGCCATCCTTCGCCCAATGGAGGCAACTCTTCTCGCATAGAACGACATGGGGCATGATTGCCGGTTTTTTTGGGACGGTCTATACCCTTTGGCTGTACACCGGTTGGCTGCCGTACTACTTGGAACACGAACGCCACATGAGCGTGGCGCGCGTGGGGATTGTTGCCGCAATCCCATACTTTTTCGGTTGTGTCGGAGCGGTGACTGGCGGCTGGCTCTGCGACTTTCTAACCCGGCGTGGATGGACACCGATTGCAGGCCGTAAACTGCTGGTTTCCTCCGCTCTGTGCGCCATTTCGTTCTGCACTGTGGGAACTACGTTAGCCAAATCAAACGCAACGGCCCTGGCTTTCATTTCGGTTTCGCTGTTCTTCATTTATATTGCGAGCAGCGCGGCGTGGGCTACCGTCCCGATTGCAGCACCAAGCCAATACACAGCGTCCCTGGGATCCATTCAGAATTTCGGAGGCTATCTCGGAGGCGCGCTCGCCCCGATGGTGACCGGGTTGATCGTGCAACGCACAGGCAGCTTTTCGCAAGCCCTACTGTTAAGCGCGGTTTTGAGCTTGCTTGCAGCCGCGGCGTACCTGCTGCTCGTCCGCGGGCCGATTCAGTCGGATGCCGGCTAAAACGGAATATCAGCCACGCCAGCGTTCATTGGCACTAACAACCCGCGCATAAGTTCCGTGTGACTGGGGTTACTCGACGTTTGCAGCGCGGGCTAAGCCATAGCGCGTCCAGGGCGGCCAGCAACGGATCAAGAAACCCAACACCCGCGCGGCTTCGAAAGCGGCAATCAGGCGCGCCTTCGTAGTAACTCCCGCAAAGGGTTGCGATGCACCGGATAATCGCGCTCGAACCCGACTGGCGCGATCGACTCTTGCTTTCGCTCATCTATAGCGCGGGAATTCGGGTGTCGAAAGCATGCCGACTAACTGGGCGCAATCTGCAGGTTCGCGCGGATTCCGGTCAAATCATCGTGTCTGGAAAGGTCCTCGCAGTCGCGCAATCCTGCTTCCGCAGCCCCTGCACTCCTCACATGCACTTGATCACGGCGTCGCCCATCCATCTGATCCAGTCAACACTTGGCCACGCGTCAGTTGCCACAACTAGCCAGTACCTGCGCGCCCATGGTCGGAAGCCATGCAAGTGATTTTCTCAGGCAACATGCAATTTCCAGCGTCGCTTCGCTCCGACCGTATTCACATCGTCGGAACTGACCATTCACATCGCCGGAATCCGCAGCGGCGCGTGAAATAGAATCTTCTATAGAGCTGTTCGCTAAGTAAAAGTGCCGGTTACCGAAGCGAAACCAAGCAGATGCCGATGCAGAGCGCGAGCATGACAAGTGCTGGCAACGACTTCTTGAGTGGATCTTGAACTTTCCAATGCATCGCCAGTGCTCCCAGCATCAAGATGCAGACCAGAAGGGCAGATGGAAAAACCAAGAAGTGGAGCCACAGTCCCGCAATCAAGCATAGAGCCGCCCCTACCTTGAGGATCCCGACGAAGTAGGTAAACCACGCTGGAAGTCCATATACGGCGAATTCCTCTCGCATCGAGCGGGCGTCCCTTCCGCGATAGGCTGTGCCTTTATGAAAACGCAGTAGCCAGACATTCAACAGGCCGAGGGCCACGATGATCTGAAGGACGGAAATCACAGTTTGCATTTTCGTTCTCGTCCTCTTCTGTGAGGGCGTTCGGTGAAGTGTCCCGAGTATAACGTAGAAGCAGGCATGCAATTCATCCCGGAAATCGCTCAGGACGTATCGATTGCTCTTTTCGCCTGGTATGGCATGAGCTGTTTCCTATCAAAAAGAATGGTGGCGGAATTCGACCGTTACCGCCTCGCCCGTTTTCGCGTGCTCACGGGAATGTTGCAGGTTGCCGGGAGCCTTGGATTGATTGTGGGTCACTTTCATCGTGCTATTCTCCTGTTCTCCGCTGGTGGCCTCGCGACAATGATGTTTTTCGGGGTGATCACGCGCGTCAGGATTCGTGATCCTCTGTACGCTGCGATTCCAGCGTTTGCCCTCTTTGCCCTCAACATTTTTATCGTCGCGACCGCTCTTTGACTCACGCGCTGGAAGGGACCGTCGCCAAGAAGGTTGCTATCGATCGCTCAGTGCAATCGCGCAGGAAGCGATCGGAACGAAGTGCAATTGCTCTCTCTTCTTCAGGATGGGTGGCGACGAGCGAAGCGGCGGTTGGGCCGCGTTGATTCGGGCGGTGGAGAAGCCCTATGTCAGATGAGGCGGCTCCGGGGGAGCTGGAATGACGACGGGTTCCTTGGCCATAGAACATGACTAGCTCCAAGTCGGCGTGACAGCGACTGGGGACTGGACATAGGCATCGTAGGTGCTCGTATTCGGCAGGTGCGGATGAGTATCGAGCCACACCAGGATTATGCGCTTGGCTGTTTCGGTGCTCTTGCCTCCAATCGGGCGATTCGCGCAATTATTCGCATGGATCTACATCCCACGTTTTGTTCTGCCCGGGTCCGCCGGAGAATTGGTACGTGAAAACGTGGGATTCGACCTCGACCCAAGGAGTTGTTTCTGCCACCCCGAAAAACATCTGGTCCAACCGGATAGAACGTGCAGCCCACAAGAACCTGCGGAATGTTGAAAATACGGGCGGAAAGGGCAAACACGCTGCTGTCAACAAAACGGGCCCTCGGAGTTAGAGCGGAGACGGTCTGGCTCCCCAGAAACCATGGTTTCCAACTTCCTCTCCGCCCGCAAGCCATTGATTCTACGTAAACCACCCTGCCCCCCAAGCGGTCTACTGAGTTGAATTTCCGTTCGGACGAGACTCGGTTGTTGCAACGAGCTTTCGCGGGTCGTGGGCCTGAGTTCGGAATCAATGGCGGCGTTTCTCGTGCCTTCAGCCCGAGTCAGGCTGGAGAGGTCTGCGTTTCGAGAAGGTGAATGGGGGTGCGCTCATCTCAAGCAATCCTACGGTTCAGAGCGGCATACCGCCCGCCCGGGTAATCCCGATCGACCGGCAACAGCGGCTTAAGCGATTGTAGGTTGTTGACTACAAACTAGTTGTTCCACGATGGGCAACGAGCTGCCCGGTAGGTAAATCTTGAAATTACGGACATCTGAGGACATCCGTGGATCGTTCGCAAAAGATGAAGAAGCCAATCGCATGTTGACTCGTGTTTATCGAGCTCCGTACGTGATTCCCGATGAGGTGTAGGTGAAGGGTCGGCAGTCTGTCGAGCGGGACCGGACGATCAAGCTAGCCAGCGGTCACGGTTTTGCGCGACGAACTCATCGTCGGTGAGGTGCGGATAGAGGCGGCAGACGCGATCAATCTCGGCGGCTTGCCCTGGCGACAAGCCCTCATTTGGATTCAGACACCACGTCCCTTGAAGCAACCCTTGACGGCGCAGGATCTCGTGAATCCCGGCAATGCAGCCATCGAACCCATTTGCAGCGTCGAACAGCGCCGCGTTCGCTTCGGTCGTCTGCTCCGCCAGCAGGAGCCATTCGGCAGGAATCGCGGTGCCCGATGCGCGCAGCGCTTGAACCCTGGCCAGAAGTTCGGCGGCACGCAAAGTCCAAACCGCCCAATGGCCGAGCAGACCGCCTGCAAAACGCAGGTCGAGATCTCGCGCGACCCAACTACTGAGCAGGTCGAGCACAATGTGATCGTCATTCCCCGTGTACAGAGCGATCGACTTACCGCGGCCCGACTCGGCCACACCGCGGATCACATCGAGCGTCTGGTAGCGGCTAAATGGCGCGACTTTGATCGCGACCACGGTTTCGAGGGCGGCGAACTCGCGCCAGAATTCCGCGGGTAGCGGTCGGCCACCCACCGCGGGCTGCAGGTAGAATCCCACCAAAGGGAGAATCTGGCCCACCGTACGGGCGTGTTGAATCAATTCCGGCACGGGCGCTTGCGGCATCGCGGCCAGGGAAAGCAGACCCGAATGGTACCCGAGGTCGCGCGCCACGGTGGCCTCCGCGACGGCTTGGTGCGTATTGCCGCAGATCCCAGCGATCCGCACCACGTCGCGTCCGCGCATCTCCTCGGCGGCCAGCGCCAGCACCGGCTCGAACAAACCTACTTTGGGATCACGGATCTGGAATTCGGTGGTGTGCACCCCGACGGCAATTCCGCCGGCGCCCGCGTCGAGGTAATAGCGCGTCAGAGCCCGCTGGCGGCGCTCGTCGAGTTTACGAGAGTGCGTGAGGGCTAGCGGGTGAGCGGGGATCACGAGGCCACGGTCTAAAGCGGCGCGCCATTCAAACATCAGAATTTGCCACTCCGAACTTCAAAATGAGTGGCCTTGCCAAGCGTGACACCTCCGGCCACAAGCCAGTCGACCGTCCGGCGAATGGCCTCGTCGACGCCGACAGAAGGCGCGCCAAAGAGCTTGAGGCATTCAGAGGCGTCGCTTAGAAGCGCAGTGGCCGCTTCCTGCCCGGAGAAGGTAGGATCCAGACCCAGTTGCTGTCCAATGCGCTGCGCTAACTGGCGAACGGAATGTGTTTCACTGCCGGTGACATTGATCACCCGGGGCGGCGATTTGCAATAGTTCAGCGCACGGAGGCAGACCGAGCTTGCGTCTCCTTGCCAGATGATGTTGACGTAGCCCGTGGTCAGGTCGATGGGCGCCCGGCGGAGGATTTTCGTCGCGATGTCAACCAGGACTCCGTAGCGCGGCTCAACGGCGTAATTGAGCCGGATGATCGCCATGCGGGTTTGGTGAGTCTTCGAGTAATACTCAAACAAACGCTCCCGGGCCAGCGCGGACTGAGCATATTCGCCGACGGGCGCAAGCGGCGTTGCTTCGGTGGCACCGGCCGAATCGCCGGGCACATAGGGATAGACATTGCCGGTGGAGAGCACAACGATGCGCGCGCCCGCATAGCGCCCGGCCACGAGCACGGGAACGGCCGCGTTGGTAGCCCAGGTCAGGGGCTCGTTGCCTGTCGACCCAAACTTCCGCCCCACGAGGTAGATGACGTTCGGGGCTTGGGGCAGACGTTGAACGGCAGCGGGGTCGAGCAAGTCGGCGGCTATGTGTCGGACCCCCTCCGGGAATTCGCCGGATCGTGAGACCGCAATGATGTCGCCTTTACGCCCACTTTCCCGCGAGGCCCGCAAGGCGCGTCGCACTAACGTAGGGCCCATCTTGCCGCCGGCCCCTAAGCACAGGATGTCGCCGTCGAGGTGGGCCAATTCATCGATGTCCGCAGCGCTGGGACGGCTGAGTAGTTCTTCTAAATCTGCTATGGATACCATGATAATGTTTAGCCGAATTCCGGTCCCATAATCGCGTATTCCCAGGGATGCGGTTGCTTGGCAGGGGCCGGACCTTTTCTCATGCGAATGAACGGGCGATGCTCGGTGAAGCCCACCGCTTCGAGACGCTGACGCCACTCGGGATGGTGGAGCGTCGCATCGATGATGACCGGCTGGCCGGCAGCTTGGCGGAGGCACGCCGCAAGAAGCCGTGCGGCGCCGGCGGAATCCGGCGCGACGACGGGGCCCACGTGCAGAAATCGAGCGCCGCGCCGCGCGAAGGCGTACGCGCTGGATTCGCCGAGTGTCAGTACTAAGGCGGGGAGGCCATCGCGCAGCCACTCTAAATGGAATCGGCGATCCGCGCCAAACACCTGACGGTCTATGCTGGCTACCGCTTCGAGGGTTGTGACGGGCGCAACCGAAGAGTCGGGGGCCGGAATAGGAGGAGACAGACACTGCATGCGGGACAAGCGCGAATCTTCTTCAAAACCCCGGTTCCGGTACAACGAGTAGCCCGCGGGTGTGGCATCAAGACCCACGGTCGGAACGTCGCTTAGCAAATGCAGCGACTCATCGAGCAGCGCCGTCCCAATCCCGTGGCCGCGATGCGCGGGATCCACCAGGACCATCCCAATCCAGGCGAGGGCCGGCTCATAACGGACGGTGGTCACGGTTCCGACCACGTTCCCCCCCACCTCGGCCACGCGGCAACCGCGCGGGCTCAGGCGCAGAAAATGCTCCCAGTCCCGCGCTATCTGGTTCCACCGGCTGGCGCGGCAAAGGCCAAGCGCCGCGGGTATATCGGCATGCACGAGATCGCGAAAGGTCATTTATACGAGCTTGATTACTTTCCCTTTTTCAGCAGCTTCATTCGCTCCGAGAGTGATTTCGCAAATGCGGAAGATTTCTTCGTGTGGAAGCGAGGTTAGCTTGCCGTTGTAGGCGTGGTCCAGAAACTCAACAAACACCGATCCGGGCTGGGGTAACTCGTGCACCACAGTCAGCTTCGCGGTTGCGGTCATCAAGGTAACTCCCGCGGCGGCGAGATACTCGGCCACGCCTTTGGTTCCAGCGAGGCGCAAGCGATCGTCTCCATGGTCGGGCGCGGTTTCCGGACGGCAGTAGTCCATATGGAGAGAGGCAGTGCCACCATTGTCCAAACGCATGGCAGTGACCGTGGTCGTCTCCATATCGCCAAACCCCTGGAATCCGCTGCGACCCATAAAAGAACTCGCATGCGTGAACTCGCGGCCACTGGTCCACCGCATCAGATCGAACATATGAATGCCTATCCAGAGGATGGTGCTGCCATAAGACGCGCGCTTCTTGTACCAATCTTCGCGCTTGCCGAGCTGATAGGATTTCTGAGCGGAGATTTGGATGACTTCTCCGATCTGTCCAGACGAGACGATCTGCCGCAAAGCCCGATAAGGCGGCTCGAAGCGCATCGGCAGGAGCATGCCTAACTTGATCCGGCGACGAGAGACGGTTTCGCGTATCCGGTCCAGATCCCGGCGGGTGAGAGAGAGGGGCTTCTCGGCGATCACGTCGAGGCCTCGTTCGGCGCACTCGATGATCGCTGCCGCCCGCTCTCCATTGTTATTGCATACGGCGACAAGATCCGGTCGCTCCGTGTCCAGCATCCGCTGCGAATTGCCGTAAACTTTCGTAGACGCCAGTTTCGCGTTGCTTTGAACGAAAGCGCGGAGGGCGGCCCGATTCCGATCCGCGACGCCAGTAATTTCCACATCCGGCAAACCTCCCAGAGGTTTGACGATTTCCTCCACATGCCCGTCCAGCCCGATAATCGCCACCCGGAGCTTGCGCGGTAAACGAAGTGGCTCGGCGCCGAGCGCCAGTGCCATTCCACCCAGAAGGTGGCGGCGAGTGAAGGAAAGTTTCGAAGGTAACACGGTCAATATCTACTATCGACAATTCTCAATGCGAACGCTCAGCATCTCGCGTTCACAGTGGGCAGGAGGAAGGCAACGCACTAGTGGATATCCTCTTCGGTAATTACAATCCCTCAGGGCGGCTGGTTCAAACGTGGCCAACCTCTCTGGAACAACTGCCGCCGATGATCGATTACGATCTGCGTCATGGCCGCACTTATCTCTACTCCGAGCAACATCCCCTCTATGCATTCGGGTACGGACTCAGCTATTCCACGTTCGACTATTCGAAGATCTCTTTGAGCAGAAATCAGCTTAAAACTGGCGAAACCCTGCTCGTCAAGGTTGACGTTACGAACCGAGGCAAAATGGCCGGGGATGAGGTGATCCAGGTCTACGTCCAGCATGTTGGTTCCAAGGTGTATCGGCCCCACAAAGAGCTAAAGGCCTTCCGACGCGTGACGATTGGCGCGGGTCAGAAGGCTCCCGTAGAGATTCCCTTGAAGGTTGATTCCCTGGCGTGGTGGAACCCGCGGCAGCAACGCTATGAACTGGAAGGCGACCGCGTTCGAATCATGTTAGGTGGATCTTCTGACGCCCTTGGCGCAGGGGCGGAGGTACAAGTGACGGCCGGCTTGCCGGTCGGCAGGAGGTAATGAATCGTCGGCCCGTATGACTAGTTCCACTGTGTCCAAGGTGACGGTTAATCGCTTAACATCACGCCTAATCGCCTACGATTTGGAAATTCCTTTCAGCCGTCAGCGTCAGTATCGTGATTTCCAGGTTGGTTGCAGAGAGTAAATTCGATTCCTGCCACGCTCACCATTTTGCCAATCATTGCAGTGGTACCCCGGGAGAGCAAGCAAGCGCGGCTTCGGCTTCGGCTCCCGGACTCGCGGGGGCCAACTTAAGCGCCTCCGCGGCAGCCTGCCGTTGTTTGAGAATTTGCGACGTGGCGCTCGGCACCACCGCGCTCACCTATTCGCCAGGCGCTCTGAATTTCGGGTCGCGTCCGCTGGGCACAGCGAGCACGCCAATGAAAGTGACGCTGACCAATTCGGGGAGCCACTTGAATTTAGTTCGAACCTCTAGGCCTTCCGGTGAACTGCACAGTGGCGCAAATGTCCGCAAAACGGCCAATAGTCTCCACATTCAGCCTTTCCCCAGGAGAGAATACCGGGCCGCCGCTTCACCCAAATCAGACAACGTCGGCGATCTACGAGTCTCTTTCTCAGCGTCTCAGCCGAGGCCTGCACCTGTGGTTAACTGCGCGACCGTGACTGTCACCCCGAAAACGATCCGCAGCCCGAAGTAGCCCCATAGTTGCCGCTTCGTACGGAAACGGGCCGACCCGAATGTTGGTTGGGGTTGACCTTCAGTTCCCGCGCTACGCGCACCGGAGATCCGGATTGCAGCCGCTTAACCGCGGCCACTTTGAACTCGCGCGTGAACTTCCGCTTCGTCCTCGACATGACTCAAATCTCCTTCGTCGAATTTTTTGAGTCTAAACCTTTGTCTCAGTTTGGGGACAACTCCAATGACACTCTAGGAATACACATTGATTACAGATAGTCGTTGTGATAGGCTCCACGCGAATGCTAATTCAGAGAGTACCCCTCATGCAGCTTTGTCGACTTCTTTTTCTAATTGGACTGGTAGCTTGTTTTCCCGCTTTCGGCCAGACGCTCGGCGAGATTACTGGGGAGGTGAAGGATTCCGCGGCGGCAGCGATAGTTGGTGCCAGGGTTACTGTAACGAACACCGGTACCAAGGCTACTCGAGAGGCCGCGACAAACGAAGCAGGCATCTATAGCTTTCCAGCGCTTCAGCCGGGCACCTACGACGTGCGGGTAGAGCACCCGGGGTTTAGGGCTGCCATGAATCCCAACGTGGAGTTGCAAGTGCAGCAGACGGCACGGATTGATTTCAATCTGCAACTTGGTCAAGTGAGCGACAGCGTCGAAATTACCGATTCTGCCGTTCTGTTGAACACTGAGGACGCGACGGTTGGAACCGTGATCGAAAACAAACGCATTGTCGAACTCCCACTGAACGGCCGCGACTACCTGCAGTTGATTGCGCTCAGCCCGAACGTCAGCGCCGGGTTTGCGGACGGCGGCCAGTCTGACGGAAGACAGGGCGGCACGCGAGCTAATGAACAGTTTTCCATTGCGGGGCAGAGGCGAGAGTTCAACTATTTCACGCTCGATGGCGTCGACAACACGGACGTTAACTTCAACACCTACATCATCCAGCCGTCTGTCGACGCGCTGCAGGAATTTAAAGTCCAGACGGGAATTTATCCGGCTGAATTCGGCCGGGCTACCAGCCAAATCAATGTCTCCACCAAACCCGGCGGAAACAGATATCACGGATCGTTGTTCGAATTTCTCCGCAATGACGTTGTAGATGCCAAGCCGTATGATTTCAGCGGCTCGGCTCCAGCGAAGTCGCCTTTCAAATGGAACCAATATGGCTTCACGCTCAGCGGTCCTATTTCCATTCCGAAACTGTTCAACGGCAGAGACCGGTTATTTTTTATGTCGAACTACGATGCCTTTCGGGAGCGCCGTCAGGATAATGGTCTTTTTTCGGTCCCCGACAATCTGATGCGCAACGGAGACTTCTCTCGGAACTGCTGCCAAACGGCGCGGCCTGTCAGAATGCTTCTAATCCGCAGTGCTTCGTCATCAACCAACCGTTCACGAGCACGCCGTTTGCGAATAATCAGATTCCGAAAAGTCAGTTCAATGCCATCGGGCAGAAGCTGCTGGCCTATTACCCAGCGCCGAACCTGAACGTCCCAGTTTTTGGCAACAATCTTGAGGAAACCCTGAAATCGCAAATTGACAAGGACCAGTTCATTCAGCGTATTGATTTCGTTGAGAGCAGCAAGTCGAGTTGGTTTGGCCGGTACAGTTGGGGGGACGAAAAGCAGGTCGACCCAGGACTTTATCTAAATGGCCGACAGGTCTTGACGACGGTGTGGCAGGCAATGCTGTCAAACACGCGTGTATTCACGCCAGCGGCGGTAAATGAGTTCCGGTTCGGCGCGAATCATTTCTTCAATGCGACGAGCCGCCAGTTAGCTTTTAAGAAGAACGTCATCGCGGACGTCGGTCTTCAGAACTTCGCGTTTCCCTCGCCGGTGGCATGGGGAATTCCCAGCGTGTGCTTCAACCAGTTCAGTTGCTTTGGGGACGACAGCGAAGGGCCGTACGTGAACTACAATACGACGTTCCAAGGAGTCGATAATTTTTCCTGGATTCACGGACGGCATTCGCTCCGCTTTGGTGCTGAGATTCGTCGCGACAGGTTCAACCAGAATGGCAACCAGTTCCCTCGAGGCGCGTTCACTATTTCAGGGGATGCCACCGGCTTTGACTTTTCCGATTATCTGCTCGGGTACACCAGCCAGAACGAAGCCGCACTCACTAGCGCGGTTGCTCAGTTCCGGGCCACGTCGCAGTCGTATTATATTGACGACGTTTTCAAGGTGAGACCGAACCTGACCATCAACTACGGTCTTCGCTATGAGTTCGTGCCGCCGTGGTACGACAAGGGCCAGAGCGAAGTGAACGCTTATGTGCCGTTTATCGACATGACACCGAACGTTGCGGATATGAGCCGGCACCCTGTGCTGGTTCGCGTGGGAACGGGTGACTTCTACCAAGGCAAGGTTATGCGCTTCAAGGGCAATATTCAGATTGCCCGCGATGGGCGCTTGGGCGATCGTCTAATTACGACGGATTATAAGGATTTCGCGCCGCGCCTGGGGATCGCATGGAGTCCCACCACCAAATGGACCGTGCGTATGGGTGCCGGCATTTTCTACGCGCAGGACACCGGCAATCCTCGTTTCGACATGGAGCGCAACTTCGGGGGCCGTCGCCGCGACAACACCAGCGCTTCCGATCCCATCGGTTTCGATCGCCCCTTTATTAGCGTTGGGCGGACCGTCAGCAGACCGTACGTGCTCGCTAACATTCATAAACGCCTTACGCCGATGATTGAGGAGTATCTATTTAACATTCAGAGGGAATTGACGGCGAACACAGCCCTGGAGGTGGGCTACCTGGGTTCGCAAGGTCACCGTCTCGAGCGCTTCCGGGCTGTCAACGAGGCGTTGCCCGGTCCGGGATCCGTGAAGTCTCGTCAGCCCTATCCCGAGTTCGGCCGCATCCAGGAAGTAGATGGTGAGGCGAACTCAAATTATCACTCGATTACCGCAAAAATCACGCGCCGCTACTCCCAGGGGCTGACGTTTCTTGGCGGCTGGACCTGGTCGAAATCGATCGACGACGGCAGCGGCATCCGCACGCTTGGCCACGACTCGCTATTCCCGCAGAACAGCTATTGCGTGCGCTGCGAGCGAGCGCTGTCTGTTTTCGACGTGCGTCATCGCTTCGTGCTGTCGACACTGTACGAGCTCCCATTCGGCAAGGGGAAGCGATTCCTCAATCAGGGCGGACCTGTTAATGTCGCGTTAGGTGGTTGGCAGGTCAGCACTATCTTTACTTACCAGCCAAATGGATTTCCGCTCACGGCTACCGATAACCGGAATATTTCGAATGTTGGCGGCTATTTTGACCGCCCGAATACGAACGGGGCGAAGGTCCCCCTTCCAAGCGGAACGCGAAACGTTTTCAAATGGTTTAACACCGCCGCATTTTACCCGCAGGAGCCTTATACATTCGGCAACGTAGGGCGTAATACCATAATCGGGCCCGGCATTACGAACTGGGATGCCTCGATGCTAAAGAATTTCTATGTCCGGGAGTCCGCGTATTTCCAACTCCGAGTGGAAGCGTTCAACGTTGCCAACCACCCGATCTGGGGCGATCCGGATACCAACCTACCCAGCGGGACTTTTGGGCAGATCTCCTATACGCGGCATGACATGCGGGAGCTTCAGTTCAGTCTAAAGTTCCTTTTTTAGGTTAGAAAATTTTGGCGCTCCGGCGTCATTCCGCGACGCGCACGACTGTCGAACACAGAGGAGCAGTTGCACTCGGCGGACCGGAAGTGCGATGCGATTGACGAAGTTCTCGAGTGGCGTTTCGAGACGGTTGGCAAGTGGGCAAGGCCCCCGGCCAATCTCGAACGCTGTTCGAATTGCAGAGGGCCGGCTAGATGATTTGGAGCTGTATGGAGAAACTGCCGCTCAATCAGCGGGCTGCTTTCGCACTACGTGAAGTCGAAGGACTTGAAACCCAAGAAATTTGTAAGATCTTAGCCGTGCCGGTCACTAACTTGGCCGTGCTATTTTAAAGGGCGCAGCGGCGCGAATGTCGCGAAAGCGGCCAATACTCTCCACATCCGGCCTTTCCCCAGGAGACAATACCGCCCCCGCTTTACCAATTTCAGACAACGCCCGGGGTCTGCGAGTCCTTTTCTCAGCGTCTCCGCCGAGGCGTTCACGTCTGGTAACTGCGCGACGGTGCCGGTGTCGCCGCTAAGAGAGTGAGTTATACAAAATGGGTACGAGCCGCGCTGCTGCATCGGAGCCGCTAAAAGTCGCGTCGTAATGAAAGGGGCTGTCGAATCTCGTTCACTTCAAACGGCTACACATGCCGGCTCGATCACGCTGGTCTCCATCTCAATGGCGCGAGTAAACAAAATATTGTTTTCCAGATGAACATGCAGGTGAAGATCACGCTCAAACTCCTGCAGTCCTTGATACAGCGCCCGAAATGTAGGGCATGAACCCGCAGGCGGTTCGTAGCCGTTCGAAAGCTCGTGCATGCGCGACAGTAGAGCGCCTGCGTCATCATGATCTGCAAGCATGTTCGCGATGGGCTTCGTCACCGAGCCGAAGAACGCCGGTAGCAAGGATTGCCCGTCCAGGAAAGCCGATTCCATCTTTGCGATGTATGGAAAGAGCACTTGTTCTTCTTTCAGCATGTGCGTGAACAATTCCTGGCTCAGTGCCGTGAACAGTTCCTCGATTTGTCTGATTTCGGGGCGGGCGTTTCCGTGCCGTCCAATCACCGTTACCAGCAGAGCGGTGATGCGCGGAGTTTCGCGTCGGACGTAATCATGATGTGCTTTCACGATGTGGTCGGTCAGAACTGAAAGCCGTGCTTCGTTCCAGACGCCAGCGCCTTCCGCCGGTTGATGCTGTCCTGCTTTCGCCACAAGATCAAGGACGCTCTCTAACTGGACGTTAGCGCGGATGCAGGC
Organism: Terriglobia bacterium; assembly: GCA_025358575.1. Taxonomy (GTDB): domain Bacteria; phylum Acidobacteriota; class Terriglobia; order Bryobacterales; family Bryobacteraceae; genus JANYJA01. The sequence goes on along the minus strand of JANYJA010000211.1, from coordinate 7,876 downwards.
GTCGTTCAAAGTTCGTTTACCTCCGCAACAGTAATCGATGCCAAGCGTCTCAAAAACTCTGACGCTCGAAGGATTCTCGATAGCGATTTCGCGGATGGTCTTTTCTCTCGTGTCGGTCATTGTGCTCGCCTCTTTTTCAAGATTAGGGGAGGGGCAGCCGCCGCACAGTGACTTAAGTCACCAGCCAGAAACTAAATTGCAGAGCCGAGATCGGCCTCCAATCCCACCTGATCGGTGATGGTGATCTCGCGGGCGTTGATCTCAATAAAACTTTGCGCCTGGAGCCGCGCCAAATTGCGCGACACCAATTCGCGAACTGTACCGATATGAGACGCCAGTTCCTGGTGGCTCACGCCCAACGAAAACGTCAAGCCGCGCTCGGTGTCGCGACCCTGCGCGTTCGCCTCGCGAAGCAGCCATGCAATCAGCCGATGCCGAACAGTCGTGAACGACAGTTCTTCAATGATTCCGACCAGCCTGCGTAAACGGGCGCCAACTACTTTCAGCAGCTTGAGTGAAACTTGCGGGTGTTCGAGACAAATAGCGTGAAGACCGCTTCTCGGCACGAAGAGCAACTCGGACGCGTCGATGGCGGACGCTGAAGCCGGATACGTACCGCCATCGAAGACCGGCAGTTCGGCTATCGAAGCACCCGGCCCCTCAATGGTGAGAACCTGTTCACGGCCTGCGGCGGACGTCTTGAAAATACGAACGCGACCCGCGACGACGATGTAAAGTCCCTCGCATGACTCGCCTTCGGAAAACAACATGGCTCCCCCGTCGAAGGAGCGTAAGCTCGAACGGCCTGCGAGAGCATTCAGCTCCGTTTCATTCAACGCGGCGAAGAGTTGCGTCGCTTGCAAAGCTTCCCGGGCCGAGATCTCTTGTGGCATGGAGCGCTTATCGGCCGGAGCGAACGTTGCGGTCAACGCGGCGAACAAATCGATACAACGCGAAACAAGTTAAGCAGAGCAAGCCTGAAACAGCAGCGGCTGGTAAAGCCGTTTCGGCATGACCGGCCAGAAAAGTGTCGAGCGTAGCGGACAATACCCAGATCTGCACGACAAGAAGTATGACCAGGATCCCGGTAACAGCGTCGATCGCCGCGAGGCCGTGATTCCGTTGCGGGTCGGGATATCGGTTCGTCATCAAATCTCTGGCTCCATCCTGATCGCGATCAATTCATCACCCTCCCGCCGCAGCACCACACGAGGAAGCGGACGTGTCGGCGGCCCTTGTAGGACGGACCCGTCCTGTACCGAGAAGTAACCCTGATGGCATGGACATTCGATGCGATTATCTTGGCGAGAGTAGAACACGGCACACGACAGATGCGTGCATTTTTGGCTATATGCAACGTAGGTCTCCTCCGAAGTACGCACCATGATGCACTGCTCGCCCGGTCGCGGATACCGGAAGAGTTTGACCCCACCGACCGGGATTTCGCCGGCTCGAGCAACCACGGTGCGCCCATAAACGGGCGTTTTGCGAAACCAGCTCCGGACCACAACCCACACATTCCCCGCGAACATCCCGAGGCTGGTCAGCGTAAGGAATTTCGCCAGTTGACGTCGGTTTACATACCGTTCTCCCGACTGGGACACGGAGAACTCATCGCGCCAGAGCGGGACAGATTGATTCGCCGCACCCGATGTCAGTGAGCTGTTATCGTCCATGTGGGTTCTCCCAAATGAATTCCGTTATATCGAGGCTGACCGAGCGGGTTTCGGGCGGCGTCATCATATAAACCTGCGTTGTAATCTTTTGATTTCCGAAATAGAAGACGTTCGACGGCGTTTCCCGCCTCGCGGCAATGTCTTCAGGCCGCACGTAGGAAAGGGCTTGGCTGGGACATACCGTAGCGCACATCGGCTTTTTGCCGATGGAAGTGCGGTCGTAGCACATGTCGCACTTCATCATCTGTTCGTACTCGGGAATTAGTTTGGGAATCCCGAACGGGCACGCCAGCACGCAGTTTGAACACGCGATGCAGCGGGGCTTTAACGCGGACTGCACGATGCCGTCCTCACCCTTCTTGATTGCGTCCGACGGACATACCTGCGCGCACGTTGGATCGTCACAATGCCAGCACACATATGCCGCGGCGCCGATGGTTTCGGAGCGATCGATGAAATCGAAGTTGATCATCGAATGCCCGCGGTGTGTTTCGCATTCTTCGCACGCCGTCACGCATGACTGGCAACCGATACAGCGCGACGGATCGACATAAAATTCGTAGCCAAACATTTAGTTGTGGGCTCCTTCGGCCCATGGGATTCCAGGGGGCGAAAGGATTTGAACCAGACCTTGATCGCGAGGCCCCGCATTGACAGCCCATGGCGGAGCGGCATTCGCAATCCGGATATTGCAGGCGGATACCTTATATTCCGGAATCTTACTTCGGGGATCGAGCGTGCGATGCGTGAGCTGATTGGCGCTCTTCAGATCCGGCCAATGGTAGGGGATGAAGACGGTGTCGGGACGAATCGTGCGCACCACACTCGCTCGCAACGTCATCTCGGAACGGCGCGTTGTAACCGTAACCCACGCCTTATCGGCAATCCCATGCTGGTCGGCGAGAATCGGATGAATCTCGACCCGCGGTTCCGGATAAATATCCACAAGCCCGCCGATACGGCGCGTCTGCGTTCCCGACAGGTACTGGCTGATTACCCGGCCGGTGGTAAGGAAGATCGGAAATACTTCGTTGACCGGATCACCGCTTTCACGCCATTCCGCCACTTGAAACCGGCACTTTCCATCGGGAAAGAATGAGACGCCGTTTTGGATCAAGTGCGGAGTGCCGGGGTGATCCAGTGTCGGACAAGGCCAGAATACACCTTTCTGCAGATCGATCTTCTCGTACGTGATGCCGTAGTAATCGGCATGCCCCCCACGAGAGGCGAGCCGCAATTCCTCGAAGATTTCTCGCGGTGACGTAAACGGGAAATACTTTGCTTTACCGAGCCGTCCGGCAAGGTCGCAGATGATCGCCGAATCGGTACGCGCGTTTGCCGGCGGCGTTACCGCTTGCTGAATGTGAATAACGCGACCTTCGGCACTGCAAGTGACGCCCTCTTCTTCTTCTTGTAAGCTGCCGGCGAGAACCACATCGGCGTAGCGCGCCGTTTCCGAAAGGAAGAAATCCGTAACAGCAAAAAACTCCAGTTTTTCCAGCGCCTCTTGAGTAAAGCTTGATTCCGGCAGGGACACAGCCGGATTGAAACAGATTGAGAAGAGCGCTTTGATCTCACCGGAATGAATCGCGTTCATGATCTCCTGGGCGGTGTATCCGGGCTGCGGCAGTTCTTCGGGCGATATGCCCCATACGCCGGCGACGTGCGCGCGCGCTTCGGGGTCTAGCAGTGATCTCTGTCCCGGCAACTGATCGCATTTTTGTCCGTGTTCACGTCCGCCCTGGCCGTTGCCCTGGCCCGTGATCATTGTGCAGCCGCAGCCCTCGCGTCCAATGTGTCCGGTCGCGAGAGTCAGGTTAATTAGAGCGGAACAGTTTTCAACACCCTTTGATTGATGTTCGATGCCGCGCGCATGCATCGCGATCGCCCGGTCTGCTTTCGCGAACCAATGAGCCGCTTTCTCGATTGACTCCGGAGGGACACCGGTCATTTCCGCGACGGTTCGCGGATCGTAGCTTTGAACGGATGCCGCGACGGCGTCGAAGCCAGTGGTGTGCTCGGCGATGAAAATGTCGTCCTGCATGTTGTCGCGCAGAACCACATGCAGCATGCCGTTGAGCAGCGCCAAATCGGTGCCTGGACGGAGCGGCAGCATGAGATCCGCATTACGCGAGATCGGCGTCATACGGGGATCGGCTACGATCAACCGGCCCCCGTTGTCGCGGCAACGCCAGATATAGTCCGTAGTGATGGGAGCGCACTCCCCGATATTCGCGCCGATGACAAAAAGCACTTGCGCTTTTGGAATTTCGCTCCATGGGATGAGACTGCGATCCACATCGAACGCCAGTTTGTAGGCGGTCCCGGCGGACACCATGCACAGGCGTCCGTTGTAATCGATGTGCCGCGTGCCCAGAGCCACACGCGCGAACTTGCCCATCAGATAAGCCTTCTCAGTTGTGAGCGACGCTCCTCCATACACGGCGACCGCATCTTGGCCGTGTTTGTCCTGAACTTCGCGCAGACGTTGCGCGGTCAGTGAGAGCGCCTCGTCCCAGCCCGCTTTACGGAAGCCGGAGGCGGTGCGAATCAAGGGTTCGAGTAAGCGGTCCGGGTGGTTCGCCTGAAGATAACGCTTCACGCCCTTCGGACAAAGCATGCCGCGATTGAAAGGAAACTCTTCCCATGGTTCAAAGCCGATCACTTTGTTTGCACGAACCTTCAACTGAATGCCGCACTGCTGGCCACAGAAGCAGCAATGCGTTTTCACCAGGCGGTCGGGCATGGACCGAGATTCCTTGCTCCACCCACCCTCCGGTGCATAGTTCAGGTGCGGACCGTAGTCTTCTCTGAGTTGTTCGAGCGGCGTCGGCGGTTTAGCCATTTAGAGACCGTGAACCTTTCAGCCGGAGCTGCGCAGCGGATAGCGATTTTCGTTTACAGGCGGGACAAAGATCCGGCCACTGATGCTGGGTTCCAGTCATTTGATAGTCGAAGCCGAGTTCCGGCAAAACAGACTTCAGATCCTGAATGTGCAGCGCCGAAGCAAAACGCTGGTTGCATCGCGGGCAGATTGCTCCCGGGCCGTTGTCGCCTGTCATGTGATACAGCTTTACGCCTAATTGCGCGGGCCGTTGGAATACGTGAAAGAACTTTCCGAATGGCAGATATAGCAGGCCCGCAATCACAGTAATTGCGTGGATGATTGCCAGGAAGCTGTAGGAAGCACCCCGCAGCCATTCCTGCGAAACGGTGAGAGCAAGGCCGGTAACGGAGATCGCGAATAGCAGAAGCACGGGGAAAAAATCCATGGCGAAACTCTGCACGGTTTGAGCGCCCTTGTCGCGCAAACGTCTCCACAGCGACAGGCCTACCCCAGTAATCACCAGCACCGCCGCAATGTCGAGTCCATGGAAGAGCAGCCATGCAACTGCGGTGTGGAGCGGGAACGTGCCGGCTCGAAATCCGAAGAGAAGGATGACATAGGTGGATTGATCGTTCGGCAGTGAGTGAAATCCAATCCACCCGAATACGAGCGGGAACGTGATGGCCGCTGCCAGAATACATCCCCAGAATATGCACTGGTGCATCCACCAGCGCAGGTGCGAGCGCTTATAAATAAAGGTCTGCGCAATTATGTTTCGCCCCGTGAGCCTGCCGAGGTTCAGCGCTCCACGGACAAGACCTTGCTCGCGGAAAATCTGCCATCCTCTGCGCCAGTACATGCGCGTTGGCGGTTTGTCGAGCCACACATTGTAGTGATAGACGACACCCCATGTCGCGAAGATTATCGCGAACGTGTATATCACCAGCGCCGGATCGAAGTTCTGCAGGTTGCGAGAACCCACTACGATGGCGGCAATCAACACAAGCGTGAAAAGCGTGGCCCAGGTGCCCGCCCGAACTCTGTCCGCCATCCTGGCCAGATGCAGCGGCAATGTCAGATCGAGCTTTTCCTGAAGCGGCAGAAACACGCGGAAATTGACGCGCCACAAAACCAAAGAGATCAGCGCGAGCATGAGGAAGCCAGGCCATACCGTGCTGAAGCGGTCGCGGAAGAAGCCGAGGAGCAGAGGGGGAAAGAATCCGCCGAGTCCGCCCATTGCGCCGACGAGTCCGGTGACCGCACCCGTTTCGCGCGGGAAATACTGTGGGACCAGTTTGAAGACGGCGCCGTTGCCAAGCCCCATGAGGGTGGCGCAGCCAAGGGCTCCAATCGAAAACGGCAGCATGGAGGGCCACGCCATCAGGAGCGCAAATGGCGCGATGACAACAAACACGACGGAAAGTACGCGCGCGCCACCGATGCGGTCAGAAAGCCACCCGCCAACGGGTCTTAGCAGCGTGGCGAGCACGACGAACCCCGCGGTACGAAATCCGGCGTCAGCCGCGTTCAACCGAAATTGGTCTCGCAAAAGGCTGGGCAAGTAGATTGAAAAGGCGACAAAGCCGCCGAACGTCAGAAAGTAGAAGGCGGAAAGCGCCCACGACAGCCGTTCACGCGCCAGAACACTCAGCATTTCGGCAATGGTCTTCGGTCGCGCTGTTGCCGGTGCATTGTGGGCAAACGCAAAAAAGATAACGGACCAGACTGCCAGCGTTGCTGCCATGCCCCGAAAAACATTCTGCCAGCCTATCGATGCGGCGAGAAGAGGCCCGAGGAATACGGCCGCTGACTGTCCAATGTTTCCCAACCCATAAATACCGAGCGCACTGCCCTGCTTCTCCGCACTGAACCATCGCGATACAAAGCCGACTCCCACCGCAAAGGAGGAACCTGCCAGACCCAAGAAGAAACCGCCGACGAGCAGTTGTTTGTAAGTTTGTGCCTGCGGGGTCAGGAACGCAGGGACGCACACCAAAAGCATGAGTCCGGAGAACGCTGCTCTGCCTCCGAGCCGGTCGGCAAGCATGCCCATAGGCAGCCGCGCGAGCGATCCCAGAAGAACTGGCACTGCGACCAGGAGTGCGGCCTGGGTTGCGGAAAGGTGGAGTGTTTCGCGGAAGCGCGGGGCAAAGGCCGCGATCAAGCCCCAGGCCGCGAAACACATAGCGAAGGAAATGGTACCGAGAGCAAGAGGAAGCGCAGCGCTCTGTGGACGTGACGCGGTCATTGTTTAACTTGAGCGCATTTAATTATGGCGGAAAAGTGCAATTCAGATTCTCTCACCTCGTCGCCAGCACTGCTGCCATTAATCACGTGGAAAACTGTGGACTCGGCGGCGCCGACCCAATCCGCAACGTCTTCCATCCTTGCCAATGGCTTAGTCCTTTGAGCAATTTTGCCCACCGAAGCTGAAATATGCTTTCCTTGCGGAAATCGGAGCCTTGGAATCGCTTAACCTCCGAAGATGCTTCTTAATGGCTTGATCCTTCCCGCGCGTGCCACGCTCTAAGTTTGAAGAAGTCAAAGCTATGACGCGCTTCCGCGCCGTATTCGCGTTCGCCCACACTCTGCCGATTTGAATTGGCGGCAAGGATAAAAGATGACGCAGCGACAAGGGGCCGAAGGACCTTTGATCAGGGAGCGTTAAGTGCGATACATGTTTGCAGGTGCGAGGCGCTTTGCTCCGCCGGAAAATGGAAAGGCCGAACATCCTGATTGAACTACTGGCGGACATGAGAACGAGCTCTACCTTGGCCCGGCGCGACAGCGGCTAGCTGGGCTAGCTTACTAACCGACACTCCTCATCTCGGAGTAGGTCACCGTATTGTCCTCGAAAACCAGCGCTCGGGCCAGAGCATCAATGGCCGCTGCGAGAAGATCAATGCGGGAAAATTCTCTTTCACGGTCCGGCTTTTACTGGCTTGATCAGATCATTCCCGTCGCTCTTTGTGCATAGGCAACTAGCATGATGGGCCATTACCGGGTGCCCACCGTGCACCAGATCTCCCGTCGCGACCAGCGAGATCGTACGCATCCACATCATCGGCTTCCGTACTTCGCGCGGCAAAACGTGCCCTCGGAGTTGGGGCGGAAACGGTTTGGCTCCCCGACATGGATTCGAACCACGATTCACGGCTCCAAAGGCCGCTGTCCTACCGTTAGACGATCGGGGAGTACCTTCCTGATTCTAGCACTCCCGCCAGCCTCAAGTCTTGGCACTCCCATCTGAATCGAGAAGCAGTTCGTGGACGGCAAGGCCTAGCGCGTTCGAGATCCTGAGCAGGCTGCGGAGACTGGGATTGCGTTGGGCTCCCTCGAGGTCGGCGATGTAGGAACGGGGGACTTGGCTTCG
>JANYJA010000200.1 GCA_025358575.1 Terriglobia bacterium | reverse complement strand
TTCCACAAGTTTCGGAACCACATTCCGCGCGAAGCTTCGAAAATTAGCATCCAAAATGTTCAGCGGCATCTGAGCGGCGTCGAAACGGAAGTTATGAACGGCGGCAAGTTCCAGCATCCGCAAATGCACGACCGGATCTTTATGACCGGTAAAACCTATATAGCGAACTTTTCCGGCTTGCTTCGCGGCGACAACCGCTTCCATGGCGCCCCCATCGGCGAAGAACCGATCCGGATCTTCCATCCGAATGTTTTCGTGGAACTGGATGAGGTCAATGTGATCCGTTTGTAAGCGCCGCAAAGATTCCTCGATCTGCTGTGACGCCGCGGCTTTGGTTCGGCCGTCAAACTTGGTCATGAGAAACACTTTCTGCCGGTATCCATCGCGCAGGGCGTCGCCCATCCAGATCTCGCTCTTGCCGTCGTGGTAATCCCAGCAATTATCGAGGAAATTGATCCCGCGGTCCACAGCCGCGCGGATCAGATGAATACCGTCCTTTTCCTCCGCTGGCCGGCCGATGTGGTGTCCACCCAGCCCGATCGCGGAGACGCGTTCACCGGTGCGCCCGAGTTTGCGATAGATCATGTCGCCCTGGCGCGTATCATCCGCGAAAAGGTCGCGGGCAAGCGCCGCGGCGAGTGGTGCAGCCGCCAGCGCGCCCAGAATGGTTCGGCGTTGAGGTTGATTGGCTTTATTCATTCAAAACCTACGGCAGTTTGGTAGCCAGTGCGAGGAAGAAACAAGGCTCTTCCCCTGGCAGCTTCACAAGATATATTCTAGGGGACATGAATCGGCGTCAGTTTCTCTCTAGCAGTGCCGCGGGGCTCGCCGCGTTACCTCTTCTTGCAGATGACAAACCGCGACGCGTGGGGCTGATTGGTTGCGGTTGGTATGGCAAAGCCGATCTGTTCCGCCTCATTCAGGTGTCGCCCGTAGAAGTGATTTCTCTGTGCGATGTCGACAAAGTAATGCTTGCCAACGCGGCTCAGATGACCGCATCTCGGCAAGCTTCCAGGAAAATCCCGCGAACCTATCACGACTACCGCGACATGCTGAAGGAGAAAGATCTCGATATCGTGCTCATCGCGACTCCCGATCACTGGCACGCGCTGCCCATGATCGAGGCGGTAAAATCCGGAGCCGATATTTACTGCCAGAAACCCATCAGCGTGGATGTGGTGGAGGGTCAAGCCATGCTTGCCGCCGCGCGTAAATACAAGCGCGTGGTGCAAGTGGGAACCCAGCGGCGCAGCACCCCTCATCTCATCGAGGCGCGCGACAAATTCATCAACGGAGGCAAGTTGGGAAAAATTGCGCTGGTGGAAACGTACTGCTATTACCACATGCGTGCCACGGAAAATCCGCCCGACACCAATCCCCCGGAGTACTTGGACTACGACATGTGGACCGGCCCCGCTCCTATGCGTCCTTACAACAAGCTAGTGCACCCCAGAGGCTGGCGTGCGTTCATGGAATATGGCAATGGCATCGTAGGCGACATGTGCATCCACATGTTCGATATGGTTCGGTGGATGATGGGGCTCGGCTGGCCCTCGCGGATCGCGTCGTCCGGCGGCATTCTGGTGGACAAGGGAAGCAAGGCCAACATCACCGACACCCAGATCGCGTCGTTCGACTTCAATGATGTGAAAGTAACCTGGGAGCATCGCACCTGGGGCGAAGCCGCTGACCCAAATTACCCCTGGGGCGCGACGTTTTATGGCGACAAGGGAACGTTGAAGGTCAGCGTGATGTCCTATGACTTCACGCCTTTTGGGAGCGGCAAGGCTGAGCATCTCGACGTCGCCTATGAACTGCAGCAGTATCCTGAGGATCGAACCGAAAAAGACTTGGAAAAACACGTCGCCCCCGCGATCCGCGGTCATATGAAGGATTTTCTAGCGGCCATCGATGCGCGCGGCAAGCCTGTCGCGGATATCGAACAAGGCTACATTTCGACCGCGAGCTGCATTCTCGCCAACAACGCCATGAAGCTTGGTCGCACTTTGCAATGGGATGCCGCAAAGCAATTGGTGGTCCAGGACGAAGAAGCCAACCACATGCTGGCGCGGCCCTACCGCAAGCCGTGGGTGCATCCCGAGCCCGCCCACGTCTGAGAATCGCGTCCATTATGGATGATCCGCACGCCAATTTTAAAGCGGAAGTTGCTTGTTACACGGCGGCCGACCCAATGCCGGCACTTCGGAATCTAAGCGTTGAAACCGGAATTCCGGTCGATTCCCTCGTCCGCTATGTTCTGGTGAAGTGGACGGCGTCAGGTTCGGAAGCTCTTTTGAGCATGGGCCCGATCGTGTTCGAGCAAATGCGCCAGCATATCGCGCGCGCGGAGGCCGCCGGAGACGATAGCGCACGGTTAAAGGCCTATGAATCTTTGCGCCATATGGTTTCCTGGCTAGCCCAGAGCGTTTAAACGCTCACGCGGACTTGCTCTGCCATCGATGCGATAGCGCCAATTCTACCAGTAGTTTGCTGGCCTGCACAGGCCCGCCGTGCGCGCTGAAACTCGCCGCGAGTTCACAGGCTTTATCACGATATGAGCCGACTCGCAGGATGGTCGACACCGCCTCGCGAATTCGGCCTTCGCGCAACCGGTTCGGCGAAAGTCTGATTCCACATCCAAAATCTCGAATGCGCCAACCGTTTTCGGCACTTTCCAGCGAGTCTGGAATCGCCACTATGGGGACGCCGTGGTCTAAGGCGGCCAGTACCATCGGCGAGTTTGCATTGCTTACAACCACGCTTGCGGATCTCAACGACGAGGTTAAAGTGTAGGCGTTACCCTTTTCGTGTGCGAGTCCGAGAGCGGAGATTTCAGCCACTGCACGCTCCGCAAAATCGGGCCGGGCATAGGGAAGACCGGAATCTACCAGGACGCGTGCGGATTCTGGGGAAACCGTTTGCGGAGTGTTGCGCGATGGGGCGTGGCGCCTTTCAAAACATGCGCCCACATACCTGACTGAATTGGGCAGATCCTTGCGCCGGTAGTCGAATTCTGGCGACGTAGGAACTAGATATAAAGGCGCTGTTCCCGAAAATTCCGTCATGGTGCCTGGAATCGGCGGAAGAGAATATTGTGCACGAAGTGCGTTCGCTTGCCGGCGTAATCCCCGGCTGAATAGCTCCAGCAATTGCGCCCCGATCCGCGAACTCAGATGCCGTAGCGGCTTGCTCTTGGGTCTCGGCATAGACAGCCCCACTAGCGGACCCTCCGGTCCCGGCAGGATGCAATGCGCTGTGTGCGCGAACGGCACTACGGGAATATTCAGAATCTCACGGAGAATCAGAAATGGCGACCACATCGTAATGTCGGTCACGATTACATCGGGCCGGCAATTCGCGATGATTGGCCGCAGGTCCGCTGTCTGCCCGGGGATGGAATCCAGCAAGAACTCCTTCCATAACATCCGCGACTCCATCCAGCCTGCCATTCCGCCTGATAGTTTGCGCAGTATTTCTTCAATTCGCGTGGTGCGCACCTCCCTGAATGGGAAACAGGGGAAGTCCGCGAGCTCCGCGCGCCACGGGGCTGACGGTTCCGTATAAAAAACTGCCCTGTGCCCCCGGCTTTTTAGGGCATTTGCTAAAGCCAAAAAAGGGCGAACGTGACTTTCCACCGGCCAGACGGTGAAAAGAACCGTGATCGATTGGGTGTCATTAAAAGAACGGTTTTGAATCATAAGAATAGAAATCTATGTGCTTCGACCTCAATTCAAATTTAGCGGCGGTTTCTGAAAAAGACCCTCTATCTTTGTATGGTTCAGACTATCTTTCGAAGTTCCCGTCTATCTTTAGATAGTGGGGTCCAATTGGTAGAGAGCGCTCTTGAATTAGGGTCGCTTGCCAATAGGATTGATAGAATTATTTACTGTTTATGTGGTTTGTATCCTTGATGGAATCTCGCAAAGCGGTGCTTATCACGGCGGCGTTGATGATCGTTCTGATCGCGCTGGCGGACTGGTTGTCCACCCCGTCGATCCCGCTGGGTCTTTTCTACCTGTTTCCGATGTCCCTTGCGGGGCGCGCATTGAGCCGCGCGCAAATTGCCGTGGTTGCCGTTGTTTGCACTGTGTTGACGGAGCTGTTCGACGCTTTCGATTGGACCTTCTTGATTGGCTCGCTCCGCGACATATTCACGTTTATCGCTTTCTTCGGCATCGGAATCGTGGTGAACGAGCTTGTCAACAGCCAGCGCGCGGGGCGCCAGTATATGCGGCAGATAGAGGCCGAAAGCGAGGCTCGGCGGGAGGCTGAGGAACAGTTGAAGGTGTTCGTGGACACCAGCCCTGCAGCCATTGTCACCACCAACTCAGAAGGCAACGTGTTGCTGGCCAACGAAGCCGCCCACCGGCTCTTCGCCCTCGATGCAGGCCAATTTGTTGGAAAGTCTATTCGTGAATATCTTCCTTTGTTATTCAGCGTTGCCGGACTGGATCGGGACCGCCAGATTTTTCGAACGGCAATGCAGTGTCAGGGGCGGCGTGAGGACGGTGAGCTCTTTTTAGCCGACATTTGGTTTTCGACCTACCGTACCCGAGCCGGACCGCGTATGGCCGCGCTCATAGTCGACAACTCCGAGGAACTGAGAACACGCGAGGAATCAAGCTTGCAGCAGCTTCTGATCGGTTCGCGAATAATGGCTGCGGCGGTGTCTCACGAAGTCCGAAATGTTTGCGGGGCCATCGCCGTGGTGCACTCGAATTTAGCCCGCAGCGGCGTTTTGAAACCGAGCAAAGATTTTGAGGCTCTAGGAACGCTGGTTACCGCTTTAGAGGAAATAGCTTCCATGGATCTTGGAAAGCCCGCGGAGGGCGCCGGTCCGGTAGATCTTTGTTCTTTACTCGAGGAACTTCGCATTGTGGTTGAGCTTGCCATGCGGGACAACGGAATCGAGATTAAGTGGATCATGGATCGCAACCTTCCAGCGGTTTGGGCCGACCGGCCGAGTCTCATGCAGGTGTTTTTGAACCTCGCCAAAAACAGCGAGCGTGCCATGCTGGGCCGGAATACGAGGGCGCTAACCATAAGGGCAAGTGTGGAAAGTCGGGGAGTGGGAGTACAATTTCAAGATACTGGCGGCGGCGTTGCCGATCCCGCGCGACTTTTCCGTCCGTTTCAGCGCGGTGCCAAGGCGACCGGCCTCGGGCTTTACCTGTCGCGTGCGTTACTCGCATCGTTTCGCGGCGGGTTACGTTATGAGCCGGAGTCTATGGGTGCACGCTTTATAGTTGAGCTTTCGTTCGCGACCTTGAAAAATGAGAGGGAACCCCTTGGAACCACCGATTCGGATTTTGTTGTTGGACGATCACTTGCTGTTCCGCGAGGGCCTCAGCCGTCTGCTTGAGGGTGAGCCCGCGTTTTGTATCGTTGCCAACTGCGAATCCGTGGAGGAGGCGCTGTCAACCATGGATCGCGAGCCCGTCGATTTGGTTTTGCTCGACTATGATCTCGGCAAGCAACATGGATTAACCTTCGTCGAACATGCCAAGCAGCGAGGGTTTAATGCCCGCATTCTGATGGTTACCGCCGGAATGAGCGATGCAAACACGCTGACGGCGCTTGAAAGCGGCACATCGGGGATTTTCTTGAAACACAACCCGCCAGGTCAACTTGTGGAGGCAATTCACCAAGTGATGGAGGGAAAGACTTGGATTGACCCCAGATCGGCTCATTCGCTGGCGGCCATGGCAAGCGGGAAACCTGGGGAGTCGCGAGGCGGGATGCCGCTTTCTGAACGGGAAAGCGCTGTGCTCAAGGGCGTATTCGAGGGGTTCACCAACAAGGAACTCGCGTTCCAGCTTGGGTGCAGCGAATCTTCCGTGAAGTGGGTGATGCAACAGTTATTCCAGCGCACTGGCGCGAGAACTCGCAGCCAATTGGTTCGAATCGCACTGGAGCGCCGGGCCGAGGAGTGGCTGAGTGACAGAATCCCTGCCACTTGATCCTTGTCTAGACACAGACCATTGTCAGAGCCGCCTTCTCAATCAACTCCGCTGCTCTTGCAGCCCCGCCTTGCACCCTAAAACTTTCGGCCACCAACCGCGCGTTCCGCGGAAAAGCGTCACTGCCAAGAATCTGCTGAACCGCTTTCCTCAAGGCGTGGAAATTCGATCGACACTGCGAAATGCGTATTCCCGCCCCTTGTTCGTGGACGCGCCATGCGTTCTCCGACGAGTGCCGGGAATCTGGAACCACAAGCAGCGGGATGCCATAAGCCAGCGCTGCGAGCACCATCGCCGAATTTCCATTCGTCATCACTAGATTGGCGGCTGGGAGCGAACCGAAGAGAGAGAAAGCGTCGCCAAATTCGGTTTCAACGTTCAAGCCCGACAAGCTCGAACTGGCAAGTTGCAAGAAGCGAGGGCGCGCAAAAGGCATCCCGCGATCAACCAGAATTCTTGCGGGCAGCGTGCCGCTGTCGCCCCTGTGTCTGAGCGGAAATTCGAGGGCCTCCTCGAAGCAGGGCCCTACGTATTGAACCGTGTCGGGGAGGTCTTGTCTCATTCGATCGAAATTCGGGGAACTTGAAACCAGATACAGCGGCATCTTGCTGGAATACTGTTTCACACTGCAGGTGAGGGGCGGTAGAAAATTATCCGCACGGAATTTGTTGGCTTGTCTTAGAACTCCACGTGTCATTAAATCCGCCGCTTGCGACCCGGCTTTGGCCGCGATCCTGCGCACCACCGTCGCAGGCCCAATCAGTGCCATCCCACTCATGAAACCTTCCGGCCCGGGAATGAGGCAATGCGCAGCGGCCGAAAACGGCACCACCGGAATGCCCTCCGATTCATTAAGGACGAGAAAGGTCGACCACATCGACACATCACTGACCACCACACTAGGTCGCCACTCCGCCGCGATTGACCGAAGATCCTCCAATTGCCCTGGGACGGAGTCAAGCACGAATTCGCGCCAGAGCCTCCAGACCAAAAGCCGCTTCGGATTTTCAGAGCGCAGTTGCGAAAGGATGCGATGCAGCGGGGCCGGATCCATCTTCTGAAAAGGAAAACATCGAAACCCCGACAGCTCGATCATCGGGGCGGAATTCGTGTCGCTGTAGAAAACAACCTCGTGTCCACGACTGCGCAACTGGCGGGCGACGGCTAGAAACGGCCGCAAGTGATCTTCCATGGGCCATACCGTGACTAGAATTCTTAATGGCGATCGGCTCCCTTCGTCGGGAACTAATGGGTATGACATGGAATAATTGAGCCGCAACCCGCAGCTACGCGACTCATTATTCTGCGACACATTTCTGAAGATTTCGTGACAGCGAACCACTTCAGGCAGGGCCGTGGACAAATAGAATCGACATTCTCTTTCACGGATATTTCAGAATTCCTAAAGCTTCCAACAACCGAAAGATAGGAAGCGTTGCGGGTAAGGGGTACTTTAAATCATTAGCTCAAGAGTCAACTTGAGTGGTATGTTGAACGGAGATCAACTAAGCTTCCGCAGGTGGCGGATTCGCTATGTTTTGACCTTCATAGATGCGAATCCTTGTTGCTGAAGACGACCCCAGAATGGCCCGATTGCTTCGCCAGGGCCTCGAAGAGGAGGGCTTTACCGTCAGCCTTGCCAAAGACGGTTTGGAAGCTGTAGAAATGGGGACAGGCTTTGAATTCGAGGTAATTCTGCTGGACCTCATGCTTCCTAAACTCGACGGTTTTGAGGTGACGCGCAGACTTCGCAGTGAAAGAAACCAAACGCCCATCCTCATGCTGACCGCACGGGACGCTCTGCCGGATTTGGTGAACAGCTTGAACCTGGGCGCGGACGATTACGTGACCAAACCGTTTTCCTTCGACGAATTGATTGCGCGGTTAAGAGCGGTCAGCCGGCGCGGCCAGATTTCACAGCCGGTTCGATTGAGAGTGGGGGACTTGGTGCTTGACACCGCAACGCGCGAAGTTTGGCGTGGCGAACAATTAATTGAACTCTCTCCGCGTGAATTCGGTCTGTTGAATCTCCTCATGCGCCTGTCTGGCCAAGTTGTGAGCCGTGATCGCATCATTGCCGAAATTTGGGGGCCGGCGGCGAGCATCGAGACCAATACCGTGGACGCATTCGTGCGCCTGCTTCGCAACAAAATTGAGGCCAGTTTTCCGCATAAGCTCATCTCCACTGTCCGCGGCGTCGGATATATGATTCGAGCCTCTCGCCCATGAGCGGCATACACTCCATTCGTACACGGCTCACGCTCTGGTATGCGGCGATCCTATTCTTTGGGTTCGGGGTTCTTGGGTCGTCCCTTTGGTTTTCGCTTCACCATGCACTAACTCGTTCGGTTGACGATGAGATTTCCAGGCGTATCGACTCATTTTCGCGAATTCTGAACGCTGAGGAAATTCTGTCGGAGCGACACATTCAGGAAGAACTGGATGAATTTGCTCAGCCGGGGACAGCGGGGAAACAGATTCAAGTGTTCGATCCCGCTACCCAGAATCTTTTCACCCCGACGGTTTTTTCCGATCCACCGAACATTCGCGACCGCGCCGAGCCGGGAACGGGCTTTCAAACGATGAGTTGGCGGGGCCTAAACTACCGGGTCTTGACCGCATCGGTTATGATCCACGACCACCCCTATCAAATCAGCGCCGCTAGTTCGTTGGCCCAGGCCGAAAGCATCTTGCGCGGCATGAGTCTGTTATGTTCCGTGATTTCCCCGTTTGTCGTGCTGCTGGCTTGTTTGGGAGGCTGGTGGATTAGCCGCAAAGCTCTTGTTCCCGTTCAGGATATGACACGCGCCGCGAAACGGATCTCAATCCATAATCTCGCGGACAAACTGGCGGTGCCGCAATCGGGCGACGAGATTCAGGATTTAGCGGAAACATGGAACCAAACTCTCGGGCGCCTGCAAATCGCTGTCTCCCGGCTTCATCAATTTACCGCTGACGCATCGCATGAACTGCGCAGCCCGGTAGCATATATCCGGGCGACCGCGGAACTCAGCTTGCGCCGGGACCGCGCGCCCGAGGAGTACCGCGATGCCTTGGGGCGGATCGAAGCTGAATCTGAGCGAATGACTGCGCTAATTCAAGATCTGTTAAGTCTGGCGCGCTGGGATGCTGGTGTGGCCGAGCCCATACAGTCCAGGGCCGATCTCACCGCAGTGGTCCGCGAAGTCACCGAGCACATGTCGTCCGCGGCACAAGCCAAGGGGATAGGAATTCTAGCCCATGTTCCAAGCCGCCCGGTGGTCGTTATCGGCGACGAACAGAGCCTGCGAAGGCTGCTTTTGATACTGACCGATAACGCGATTAAGTATTCAGAAGATCAAGGCCGGATCAGGCTGTCGCTTCGTGAGGAAAGGAATTTTACCGAGCTTTCTGTCAGCGATACGGGAATCGGAATTCCGGAACCTGAGATCGCCCATATTTTTGATCGTTTTTACCGCGTAAGCCGGGCACGAACTTTTGGAGAAGGTAGCGGTCTGGGGCTAGCTCTGGCCCAGCATATTGTTGCCGCGCATGGAGCGGAGATTCGCGCCATTAGCCATTCGGGAAAAGGTTCTAAATTTACAGTGCGATTCGCGCATGTTCAGGAAAATTTGATTCAAAAGGAATTGTCCAATGATTCATATTGTAAAACTTAATCGGCTGTGGATATTGTTGGTCCTCGTTGTTTGTTTGTCTGGGTTTCCCCCGAAAGCGGCGGGCAGCTCGTCGCTCAAAGCGTCACTGTTGAGCGACTTAGCCTCGCCGCAACTAGTCGGCACTCCGATACTTTGGAAAGTCAAGGCCACCGACACCAATCCCGGGCTGCTGGATTACCAGTTTAGTTACAAGCCCCTCGCGGGGAGTGTGCGGATAACCCAGGACTTCAGCACGCTCACCACTTATTCCTGGGTGCAAAGCGAAACCGAAGGCGCGTACCAGGTCCAGGTTATCGCGCGGAACCGGACCACCCTCGCCACCGCAACCGTCGTATCCGCGTTCCAGGTAAATTCTCGGGTCCTGGGTACATCCCCTGTCGTCTCCACCACAGCTAATACGCTGGTAGCTCTCTATAGCGCTCCTTCGTGTCCGGCGGGAAGTTCGATTCAAGTCCGTTTCCAGCGGATTGGAGCGACTGCTTCGGCAGTGACTTCGTCAAAACCTTGTAATCCCGGGTTTAGCTCTAATTTTTATGTCGCTGGGATGCGCATAGCTACCGCTTATAATTTGCGGCACGAAGTTATTACAGGAACTTCGGTGGCTCCTTCAAGTAACACGCTTTTCACCACGGGGACTCCAACGGTCACGCTCCCCGCGATTACCATCCCGATCGCAGCCAACGGGCAGACCGCTCTCGGCGACAGTGTCTTGCTTCAGACCTACCTCCCAGGTGGTCTTCCTCAACCCATTTTTCCCGTCGCGGTGGACCTCTCGGGAAAGGTGGTTTGGTATTACCTCAGTACGCAAGGCTATATTTCTCGGCCTCTGGCCGGAGGAACCATGTTGTTTCTCGATACCGGTCCCGGTTCAGTTTACCCCGTTCAGCAAGACCAACTACTGAAAGAGATTGATCTCGCGGGGAATACCATTAGGGAGACAAACGCGGCCCGGATCTCTGAGCAACTTGTCGCCCGGGGACAGGAAGCGGTCGGCGCGATCCACCATGAAGCCATCAGGCTGGCCAATGGGCACACTCTGGTCATGACTACCGTGGAGCGTATCTACACCGATGGCACCCAGGGTTCTTCGATCGCCAATCCAGTCGATATCTTGGGCGATCAAGTCGTCGATCTGGATCAGAATTTTCAAGTGGTCTGGAATTGGAATGCGTTTAACCATTTGGATGTGAATCGTGCCGCGATTCTGGGCGAAACCTGCACCAATGGCCAGAACGGCTGCCCGCACTTACTGCTGGCGAATACCGGAAACGATTGGTTGCACGCGAACACTATCTGTTACATCCCGTCGGACGGAAACCTGCTTGTTTCGCTGCGTCACCAGGATTGGATCGTCAAGATTGATTACAGCAACGGCACGGGTACAGGCAACGTGTTGTGGCACTTGGGAAATGCGGGAGATTTTCAGATTACATCTCCCGATCCTCACCCGTGGTTTTCGCATCAGCATGATACGGAGTACGAGTTGGGCGGTACCCAAATTCTTTCTCTTTTCGATAACGGAAACACCCGCCAAGCTGCCAATCCGCTCGCCCACAGCCGCGGTCAGGTTTTGAATATCAATGAGACAAACCGTTCGGTAACGCTAAACCTGAACGTCGATCTGGGAGTTTTCGCGTTTGCATTTGGAAGCGCGCAAATGCTGTACAACGGAAATTTCCATTTCCTTCCTGGCGTGATCGCCAACGCCGCTACCACCAGCCAGTCCATCGAAGTGCTTCCCTCGGGCGTTTTCAACTTCGAATCGCAGTCGGCAGCGCCTGCTTATCGCAGTTTTAGAATGCAAACGCTGTACGCTCCATAAAACGCGCTCCGCAGAAGGGCGTAGACTCGACCTTAGGTGCACCAATGCGCTTGAATTTTTCAGTGATCTATTGCGCGTGTTTCGCGATGCTATTCGCGAACGCGACATTCGCAGCAGCGCCAGTCTGCTCAGGAATGAGTACCGGTAGTGACGGAAGCTTGAATGGATACGTGCCTTTCGGAGCCGTGAGTCTTTGGAATACGGACATCACTAGTTGGCCCGTAGACCCAGAGTCCGCCCAGATTCTTAATTCCATTGGGCCGAGCGTAGCCCTCCACCCCGATTTCGGATCGTCGCCGTCGTACGGAATTCCTTATCAAGTTGTGACCGGCGCACAAGCCAAAATTCCAGTGAAGGTGGTTGCATATCCTTCTGAGAGCGACCTCGGCCCGCAGCCCATCCCGTCCAACGCTTTGATTGAGGCGGGGAGTGACCATCATCTGCTCGTCCTCGATAAAGACGGCTGCTGGCTCTACGAACTCGACCGGGGCGTCAAACACACTAGCTACTGGCAGGCCGACTCCGCGGCAGTATGGGACATGACATTCGCGGATCAACGGCCTTACACCTGGACCAGCGCCGATGCCGCCGGTCTACCCGTCTTCGCCGGCTTGATCCGTTACGACGAAGCCACGTCGGGGCCAATTCAGCATGCCTTCCGTTACACGGTGCCGAATACGCGCCAGGCCTTTGTCCTTCCCGCGACCCACTGGGCCTCTTCCAGCACCGACACCACGCTGCCGCCCATGGGCGCGCGGCTTCGGCTGAAATCCACATTTGACATCAGCGGCTTTTCGCCCATAAATCAGGCCATCCTTGTGGCGATGAAGAAATACGGCATCATTCTCGCGGACAATGGCAGCGCGCTCTACGTTACCGGCACATCGGATTCGCGGTGGAACGACAATGACCTGAATGCCCTGAAATCCCTCCACGTTTCGGATTTCGAACTCGTGCAACTCGGCACCGTTTATACGAGCGGCAACATTCCGCAAGGGGCGTTGCCCGTGATCTCCAGCTTCACTGCGAGCGCATCCACGGTGTCGGCGGGGACGCCGGTGACGTTGAGCTGGACCATCAGCGGCGCGGAATATGCGCTCATCATGCCGCAAGTGGGTCCCGTCCGGACGACGAGCGTCGTGGTCGTGCCAAGTGCCACCACAACATATCAATTCGAGGCCGTGAACCTTTACGGCAGATCGGTGAAGTCGGTGAAAGTTACGGTTCAGTAAGCCCGCACACTAGCCGGCCCACAACCCACGCAGTGCCGGATATAAGCTGTCATACGCCGCGTAGCCGCGTTGGTACGTTTCAACGTCCGCTGCCTTCGGTTCCGTGCTATTCACCTCGCGGATCACTGCCGCACAGGCTTCGGGCACCGAGGCAAACGCGCCCGTCCCCACCAGCGCCAGAAGCGCCGCTCCATACGCCGAGCCTTCCTGCGACTCCAGCGTGACCACGCGCTTCCGAAAAACGCTAGCCAAAATTTGACGCCAGAACGGACTCTTCGCCCCGCCGCCCGACGCTCGCACGGATCGCACCGGCACTCCCAGCGACTCCACAATCTCCAGGCCATCGCGCTGGCTATAGCTTACGCCCTCAACGATGGCGCGGATCAGATCCGCACGAGTGTGCCGGTTAGTAAGACCTATCCATCCTCCGCGCGCTGCGGCATCCAGGTGCGGCGTGCGCTCGCCCATCAAGTAGGGAAGCCAATACAAGCCCTGCGACCCCGCGGGAGCCATCGCCGCTTCCCGCATGAGCGCATCGTAGGACAGCCCTGGAGCGAGCTGGTTGCGAAACCATTGCAGACTGAGCCCCGCACCCTGCGTCACTCCCATAACTTGCCACTTGCCGGGAACGGCGTGGCAAAACGTGTGGACTCGTCCGGACGGGTCGTACTCCACCTTTTCCATGTGCGCGAAAACCACGCCCGACGTGCCTAGAGTGCACGACACAATTCCAGGCTCAACAATTCCATTGCCGACAGCACTTGCGGCCTGATCGCCGCCGCCGCCGACCACGGGCGTTCCGGCTGTCAGGCCCGTCAGTGCCGCCGCTTCGCTCGTCACCGTGCCCGTGATTTCCGGGGATTCGTAGGCGCGCGGCAAAATCGCCTTGTCCAGACCCAACGCATCCATCAACTCGCGCGACCAGCGCCGGTTCACCACATCGAACAGCGCCGTGCCAGAGGCATCGGAAACATCTGTTGCGAATTCGCCCGTCAGCCGAAAGCGCACGTAGTCTTTGGGCAGCAGCATGGTTCGCACGCGCGCGAAATTAGCCGGCTCATGATCGCGCACCCAAAGCAGTTTCGGCAGGGTGAAGCCCGTCAGCACGGGGTTCGCCGTGCAAGCCAGCACCGTCTCTTTACCCACCTTCGCATTTATGGCGTCAACCTGAGGCTGACTCCGTTGATCGCACCAGATCAGCGACGGGCGAATCACTTCTTGTTCGGCGTCCAGAATGACTAGACCGTGCATCTGTCCGGAAAGTCCGATGCCTTGGATGTCACTGCCGGCGATTCCAGATTCGGCAAGCACGCCGCCGATCGCCGTCACGGCAGCGTC
>JANYJA010000161.1 GCA_025358575.1 Terriglobia bacterium | reverse complement strand
GACGATGCCGCCCACCACCGCCGATATGGAACTCACCATTACGAATACAGCGAAGAACGCGCCGCTGATGCTCTGCCACAACGAGATGTAACTCTGGGATGTGCCGATGAAAAAATCGTCGTCCGCCGCGCCCACGTTGTGCCGGCGCACGCGCAGAATCACGCGGGCTTCATCTTGCGCCTGCTGGAAAATCTTCTCGCCCCCGGTGGCTTTCACTTCCAGCGTTAGACTCGATCGCGCCGACCCTCGAAAGCGCAGGAACGAACTCAGCGGGATCACAATGAAGTTGTCCTGGTCTTGACCCAGCACCGAACCGATCTTCTCGAACGTTCCCACAATGCGAAATTCCTGATTCGCGACGCGCACCGTTTGACCCAGAGGATCGATCCCTTCGAAGAATTCGTGCAGCAGCTTATCGCCGATTAAACACACCGCCGCGCTGTGCTGGTCCTCGGACTCGGTGAAGTACCGCCCCTCGTCCACCGTCCGCGTGTCGATGTCGACCATATTCGGCGTGTGGCCATACAGGGTCGCATCATCGAGCTGCTTGTTCTTGTAGTTGATCGAAACCGACGCTGATTCCGACGCCCCCACCGCCTGACAGTGAACACATTGTTCCGCCACCGTCTGCATGTCTTCCAACGTAATGTGCTTATTGCGAAGCGCCTTCACCACCAGCGTGAAGTCCGTGACGGCGAACGGCGTGCGCGCAATTCGGAACACGTTGGTTCCAAGGTTCGCGATCTTCTGCTCCACATATTTATTGGCGCCCTGGACCAAAGTCATCACCGTGATGAGCGTTGCCACACCCATGGTGAGGCCGATCACCGTGAGAATAGCGCGGAGCTTGTGGGCGCGGATGGAGTCCGCAGATAGCAGAAGATTATCGCGCGTGGCAATCATTTAAGGAAGCAGCACGCGACGCCAGTTCTTGCCGACCTGGATCAGCAGCTCCCTCTCGGCGCTGTTGAAGGAAAGATCGGAGACGCGCGACCCGTTAATTTCCACGGCGTTGGCTTTGAGCCTGCGAACTGCTTCGCTCACCGATGGAGCAAGCCCTACCTTCACCAGCAACTTGTCAATACGAAGACGCTCATCGAGTTGGACCACCGGGATCTC
This sequence comes from Terriglobia bacterium, assembly GCA_025358575.1. Taxonomy (GTDB): domain Bacteria; phylum Acidobacteriota; class Terriglobia; order Bryobacterales; family Bryobacteraceae; genus JANYJA01. Next base: position 33,152 of record JANYJA010000161.1, on the reverse strand, counting down.
CGATGGAACTTCCTTCTGGCGCACGACGCGCGTAAATTCCTCGGCGGCACGGACGGCGTCGTCTGAGGAATGAAAATCCGTAACGATCAGGCGTGCCAGATCCAGCTTCGCGTCCATCGGATGCCGCTGACGCAACTGGGCGATGTCGGTCAAGCTCTTGTCGGTCAGCAGTTCATAATAACGGAACATCAACTCGTCGCCGATCTGCATCACCTTACGAAACATCACCTCGGCAGGTTCCGTGATCCCGATATAATTGCCGAGCGACTTCGACATTTTCTTCTCGCCGTCGAGACCTTCGAGAATCGGAACCGTCGCTACGATTTGAGGCGCTTGACCAAAGTCTTTCTGAATTTCACGGCCCACCAGCAGGTTGAATTTTTGATCGGTGCCGCCCATTTCCACATCACACTTTAGCGCCACCGAATCGTAAGCCTGTGCCAGCGGATAGAGCAATTCGTGAACGGAGATTGGAACCTTGTCGCTATAACGTTTCGAAAAATCGTCGCGTTCCAGAATCCGCGCCACGGTGTATTTCGAGCACAGCCGGATTACATCTTGGAAGCTAAATTTCTCCAGCCATTCGCTATTGAAGCGAATTTCTGTCTTCTCCGGATCCAGAATCCTAAACACCTGCCGCTTGTAAGTTTCAGAATTAACGACGATCTGCTCCTGCGTCATTGGAGGGCGCGCGGTATTGCGGCCCGAGGGGTCGCCGATCATCGCCGTGGTGTCGCCAATCAGAAAAATGACCTGATGCCCTAGGTCCTGGAAGTGTTTCATCTTGCGCAGCAGCACGGTGTGTCCCAAGTGCAAATCCGGCGCCGTGGGGTCGAACCCGGCCTTGACTCGCAGCACCCGGCCTTCTTTGCCCGCCTGCATGAGCCGCGCGCGCAAGTCGTCTTCGCGTATGAGTTCGGCGAGGCCTTTCTTTAAATAAATTAATTGGTCGTCGACGGTAGGCACTCCGTCTATTGTAAGTAGCGCGCGAGGAAACTATCGGCCGCGTGATACGCCTCAAGCCAGTGCCGATGCACCAGCAGGTCGTGGATCTCATCGGGGAAAATTAACTGCTCGATTGGCACGTGCCGCTTTCGAAGCGCCTCAACCAGCATCACGGTTTCGGCAAAAGGAACGTTGCGGTCGTCGTCCCCATGGATCAACAGCACGGGCGAGCGCCATGTATCCACGAACGCCATCGGCGAGGAGTTGAACGCCACGCGCGCCTCATCCACTCGTTTTTCCGGATCGTAGGACGGGATGAAATTAGTGATTTCCAGATTCCAATCGTGCACGCCGTGCAGATCGACTCCCGCGGCAAATAGATCCGATGCGCGCGCTAGCCCCATGGCCGTCATATATCCGCCGTACGATCCGCCCCACAGCCCAATGCGCGCCGGGTCCACGTCCGCCCGACCGCGCAAATAAAGTCCTGCCCCAAGCACATCGTTGTATTCGCTGCCGCCCGTCGCACCGTAATCCACGGCCTCGCGAAAATTCAAACCGTAGCCCACGCCGCTGCGATAATTCACCGAGAGCACCACGTATCCCTGGCTCGCCAGGTATTGGTTGAACGCGTATGCCTGGTGGTAATAGAACATGTAGTGCCACCCGAGCAGCATCTGGCGGCGCGAGCCTCCGTGGAAGAAAACGACGGCTGGATGTTTTGGCCCGGCGTGCGAAGTCGGGAGGAAAAGCTGCCCGTGCAGCTTCATGCCGTCGGCGCCGCTGAGAATGACCAGTTCGGGAGTCGCCATGGCATCGGAAGGAAAGTCCGGCGGCATAGAGGCGGGCGCGAGATCGCGAGGAAGTGCGGTCCCCACGATAACGGCTGCACGAGCGGGATGTTGGGCGTCCGAATGCAGCACCGCAATCGCGTGCCCGTCGCTTGTAACCGCGGGCTCCCACTCAATCTGTGATGACTTTGTCGCGGCCGTCACGGCGACGGGCGCGCCGCCATCCACAGCGACTTTCCAAATGTGTCGACGGTCGATATCATCTTGATTCGACGAATAAATTACGTGCGCGCCATCGGGGGTGAGGGTGACGTGCTCCACTTCGAAATCGCCGGGTGTCAGCAAAGTTGCGCCGCCCTCTCGCACACTCGTTGCATAAAGATGCATCCATCCATCGCGCTCCCAGGGAAAAATCAGGCGATCGCTCTTCGCCCACAGCAACTGGTTCGTCGCGCTCACGGGAAAAAACGCGCTGCCCTGCCCTGGGTCGGCGTGCCATACCTCGCGAGACTTGCCCGAGGTTGCGTCGGCCACGCGAATGGACCATGGTTCAGCAGTTCGCTTAGGCCCAAAAAAAAACGCGTAGCGCGACGCCGGCTCTCGAATGAACGCGATTTGTTTTCCATCCGGCGACCACTCCGGCTGCGAATCACGATCGGCCGAAGGGTCCAGAAAGTTGAGTGATTTGCCGGCGACGGAGTAGACTCCGATGAATGCATGATCCACGCGATCGCTGTCAAAGACTAGGCGCGTTCCGTCCCGAGCCCAGCGTAATTGCGACGCGCTGCCACGGGCATGAATCAATTGAACGGCCTTTGCGTGCGCATCCAGAGGCGCGGACCAGATCTGGCCCTTGAAGACGAATGCGGCAGTCTGGTCCGGCGAAATGGCCGGGTGCGACCCCACGCCGAGCGCGCGCGGTGCGCCTCCGATTATCGAAACCGCACTTACATTCTGCTCCACGCCCGCGGGTTCGCTAATCGGGTTAGGGTACTCGCCCTTGCCGTTCGTGCCATCGCCGCGAACGTACACCAGCGTGCGCGCGTCCGGACTCCATGCAAGATCTGAAATTTCCATCCCGTCGTCTTCGGTGTAGTTGGTAAGCTGGCGGCCCAGGTAGCCGGGAGCTTCCGCGATCCAAACGTTGCGAACTCCCCGCGCATTCACAATCCACGCCACGGCGCCGCCAGTTGGCGCAGCTCTCAATTCAGTCGGGAACGGGGAACCAAGAACCTGCTCAAGTGAAAAGGGGGAAGGCAGTTTGGCTGCCCAAAGGGATGCAGTGCAAGCCAAAAATAGCGCCAAGCGCGGGAGCATTGAGCAATTATGCCACCCCCCGAGCATGGCGCGAACTACATTTTATATCGCCCGAGATCTTCGTCGTTCAGCCCTTCGAGCCAGCGGCGAAGTTCCTCGTTATTTACTTTGTCCGACACAGTCGCGGTCAACTTCGACGACTTCAGCACCGAATCATCCACAAAGATCGGACAGTCCAGCCGCAATGCTAGCGCCAGCGCGTCACTCGGCCGTGAATCCACCGAAATCAACTCGCCCTCACGCTCCAACCAAATCAAAGCGTAAAAAGTGTCTTCCTTCAACTCGCTCACCACAACTTTGCGAATCCCCGTATGCAGCCCGAGAAGCACGCTCTTCAATAAATCGTGCGTCATCGGACGCGGCGTCGCTACCTTCTCGATTTCGAGCGCAATCGCGTTGGCCTCGTAGATGCCCACCCAGATGGGGAGAACCATATTGCTGCCGACATCTTTCAGAATCACGATCGGCATGTTTGTCGCCGGATCCATCATCAGACCCCGGATCTTCATTTCAACTTCCATGAGCCCCTCCCCTGAATTCATTACACCACAGGGGTAACGCGCTCCCCGACCAGCGAATTGGGTCCCGCGCGCGTCACGCGCACCGGCAAATACGTGCCTAAGAGCGACTCGCCAGGTTGGGATGCAAAGTTCAACGGGCGGTGCTGCGAAGTGCGCCCAATCCACTGTCCCAAGGCCTTGTTCTGGCCCTCCACAAGCACTTCTTCCACGTTGCCGATGAGATCGGAATTGAGCCGGATCTGGATAGCCCGCTGCCGCTCCAAAACAATCTGGATGCGCCGCGTTTTTTCTTCTTCGGGGATCTGTCCCGGCATCGTGAGCGCCGCGGTGTTTGGCCGCACCGAATATTTGAATGCGAAGAGCGAATCGTACCGCACCTCGTCGAGCAGCTTGAGAGTATCTTCGAAATCCGTCTCAGTCTCGCCCGGGAAGCCGACGATGATGTCCGTCGTGATGGCTATCGGCCGCCTGGCGTTCTTCATCCATTCGATGCGCTGCATGTATTGGTCACGCGTGTACAGACGCTGCATCGCCGCAAGCACTCGCGTGGAACCGGACTGCACCGGCAGGTGCACGTGATTACACAAGTTCGGATTCTCGTCGATGGCATCGATGATCGGCTTTACGAAATCGCGCGGATGCGACGTCGTAAAGCGCACCCGACGCATGCCCGGAATTTCGCCAACTTTTGAAAGCAGCGTCGCGAAATCCCAGCCCACCGGAGAAGGATCGCGGTAGCTGTTCACATTCTGCCCGAGAAGTTGGATTTCGGTATACCCGTCCGCCGCCAAGCGCCGCCCTTCTTCCAGTACGCTCTGGCTGGTGCGGCTGCGCTCCGGGCCGCGAGTAAACGGCACCACGCAATAGGCGCAGCTCTTGTCGCACCCTTCGATGATGGTCAGGTAGGCCCGATGCGGATTGTCGCGTCGGGTGTAGGGCGTGTCAAAGGCTTCGTCGGTATCGAAACTCAATCCCGTCACCCGGCGATTTCCGGCTTCCAGTTGCACCAGCATCTGCGGCAGCTTCGTGTAACTGGCGGAGCCCGCGACCAGACTCACATGCGGAGCCTTGGCAAAAATCTTCTCGCCTTCCTGCTGTGCCACACATCCGAGGACGGCGAATACCTTTCCCCCTCCCGCCGCTTTCTTGAAAGTATCGAGGCGGTGAAACACCTTCTGCTCCGCCTTATCGCGAATGCTGCAGGTGTTATAGAAGACGTAGTTGGCTTCTTCGACAGTCTCGACCTGAGAGTAGCCCGTAGCCAGCAGCGTGCCGACCACCTTCTCGGAATCGTGCGCATTCATCTGGCAGCCGAAAGTCTCGATGTAAAACGTTTTTTGCACGGTGCTTCTATTGTAGGCGCCTAGATTTCACGTGCGCCTTCGGAAGGTACGCAGGCGAATACTTTCGGAATCACGCTAAAGCGCTCCTGGTAGGCGGCGATGATGCTCTCTTCGAATCTTTTCACCGCATCGGGACGAACCAAGTTCACGGTGCAGCCTCCAAAGCCGCCGCCCGTCATGCGCGCGCCGTAGACGCCCGGAATCCCCACCGCGGCGTCCACCAGAAAATCGATCTCCGGGCAACTAATCTCATAGTCATGCTGCATGCTGACGTGCGACTCCACGAAAAGCTCGCCCATCCGTGCCAGATCTCTGCGTGCCGCGGCTTTGACGAACAGAAGCACGCGCGCATTTTCCGTGACAATATGGCGGGCGCGCCGCAAGATCAGGTTCGGCAGTTTCACCTTTTCCAAATGCTCCATGGTGGCATCGCGCAAGCTTTTCACTTCCGGGTACTGGCGTTGAATCGCGTCTACCGCCATGGCGCACTCTTCCACGCGATCCCGATAGGCCGAGCTTGCCAGCTCGTGTTTCACCATCGAATTCACTGCGATAATCGCCGCGTTTTCCGGCAACTCCACTAGCTGGTATTCCAGACTGAGGCAATCGATTCTCACGGCCGCATTGGCTTTGCCGAACACGGAAATGTACTGGTCCATGATGCCGCAAGGCATCCCCACGAATTCAATCTCCGCGCGCTGGCAAAGCTTTGCCAGTTCCAGGGGATCGATCCGTTGATCCCCAAGCAACGCCAGAGCGCTGGATACTTCCAGGGCGGCCGACGAACTCAGCCCCGACCCTTCGGGCACGGTGCTATGAATTTCCAGCTTGGCGGCGTCAATCCGAAAACCGCTGCTGAGCAGTTGCTGCGCAACTCCAACGGGATAGTCGGTCCACCGGTGCATTGGCTTCAACAGCGCAATCTCCGACACCGCGAAGTCCGCGGTCTCGTCGCGATCGAGGGCATGCAAAGAAATGTGCCCATCGCTGCCTTCAGTTCGCGTCACCACGCAAGCCATGTCGAGAGCGATCGGCAGCACGAATCCAAGATTGTAGTCGGTGTGCTCCCCGATCAAGTTAACGCGGCCCGGCGCGCGAAACTCGCGGCTCATGACCTCAAAGAACGGCGCGCCAGCAGCAACAGGATTCCGCCAAACGCCAGCATCGCGAGTCCAACGTAAAGGTTGATGTTGATATCGGTCATCGGTGCAACAGCGCCTGGCACGAACAGGCCAACCCCCATCAGGATCAGGCCGGTTAACGCGAAGAACAGCCCGGAAGGTACGCGTAAATCCATCTCCATCACCTATTCCTATCGAAACGCAATATTCAGAAAAACAAGTGCCACAATCACCACAATAGCCAGAGGTCCGGGGCGTTTGTACCATACTACCCCGGCATCGGAAGGCAGCTTTGTGAGGCCGTATACCAGGCCTTCGAGCTCTGCATCGGGACGAGGCCGGGTCGCAAGGCTCACCACAATCGTCATCAGGAAGCACGATGTCCACGCGAAAATCGCGATCCAGAAATTCTGGGCCATGCTCGAAGGAAAAGTATGCAGGATCGTGATCCACCCGCCTTTCCCCTCCGCTTGGGTGCACGCCAGCACCATGCCCGCAACGCCGGTACCGGTGCATAGTCCCACAAACGCACCATGGCCCGTAGTCCGCTTCCAGAACATTCCGAGGAGGAATGTCGCGAATAGCGGCGCGTTCACCACACCGAAGACGAGCTGCAGAAAGTCCATGATGTTGTTGAACTGCGCCGCCAAATAAGCCGTCCCCACCGATGCCAGCGTCCCGGCGATGGTCGCGAAACGTCCCACGTTCAAATAGTGGCGGTCCGGAGCGCCGGGGCGGATGTAGCTCTGGTAAATATCGTAAGTGAACACCGTGTTGAACGCGGTGACGTTGCCGGCCATGCCGGACATGAACGATGCCATCAATGCGGTGAGCCCAACGCCCAGCAGACCCGACGGATAAAATTGCGCCATCAACGTAGTTAGTGCTTGATCGTAATCGTAGCCGTTGCCCTTCAGCGGAAGTGAATAGCCGGTATGCATGCTGGTGAGGGCCAGCGCAGCTATGCCGGGAAGAATCACGATGAACGGCATAATCATTTTCGGGAACGCGGCCATCAGAGGAGTACGCCGCGCCGCGGACATGGAGTCGGCAGCCATGGCGCGCTGAATCACCAGAAAGTCAGTGCACCAGTAGCCGAACGAAAGCACAAATCCGAGCCCTGCCACCAGTCCGAAGACTTCTACACCCATGGGATTCTCGGCCGCCGACCCGACATGCTTCCACGTATGCGTCATCACTTCAGGCAATCTATGCGACATTCCGGACCAGCCGCCAGCTTTCCAGAGGGCGAGCATCGCCAGCGGCGAGAATCCCATCACGATGAGAAAGAATTGCAGCACTTCGTTGTAGATGGCGCTTTTAAGTCCGCCGAGATAGGTGTAGGCCAGGACGATGGACGCCGATAGCAGGACCGACGCGGTGAAGCTCCAACCAAGAATCAGCCGGAATAGCAGTCCCAGCGCATACATGGAGATGCCCGACGAAAACAGCGTCATGAATGCAAACGTAATGGCGTTCAGTCCCCGCGTTTTCTCGTCGAAGCGCAGTCTCAAATATTCGGGGACCGAGCGCGCCTTGCTGCCGTAATAAAACGGCATCATGAAAACGCCGACAAATAGCATGGCGGGCACGGCGCCGATCCAGTAGAAATGCGCCGTCATAATGCCGTACTTGGCCCCTGATGCGGCCATTCCGATCACTTCCTGCGCGCCCAGGTTCGCTGCTAGAAAAGCGAGACTGGTTATCCAGACGGGAACGGAGCGACCGCCGGTGAGAAAGTCGCTTCCCGACTCGGAAGTCTTGCGTAATCGCCAGCCAATCGCGATTACAAAACCAAAGTACAGGGCTAGGATGAGATAGTCGACAGCGGCTAGTTTCAACTTTAAATTTCACTCCATTCCGCAGCAAGGGGGGACAGAAAGGCTGGCCTATCCTTCCATAGACTCTACTGAAATGGAGGTGGTTTCGGCAAGCGCTACGGCGCCAACTGGAAAGTCACGCCGATGGTGGTTTCTACTTCTACGGGCTCCCCGTTAAGAAGTGTCGGATTGTAACTCCACTGCCGCACGGCTTCGAGGGAGGCTGCGGCGAGGTCGTCACTGGCACTTGATATGACGCTAAGTTCGCCGATGGAGCCGTCTTTTAGGATGATGGCGGAGATTTGAACAAGGCCTTGGATTCCGGCAGCTTTAGCGCCTGCCGGGTAGTTTGGTTGCACCAGATGTATCCGTTGAGCGCTCTGCTCGCTGCCCCCGATGCGAATTCGGTTTGGCGAGTTGAAAGACTCCGCTCCCGGATTCAGCAGGGTTCCGGCCGGTCCGATGAACATTTTGCGCTGGACCTGGGAGTCCTCTTTAATCGTGAACTCGCGGAAGGCGGAGCCAAAGCCCAACTTCTCGACGCGCAAAAGAAACTGTCCCGCGGCGAGATTTGGAAAAGAAAAAGCGCCCGACTCATTGGTCGCGGCAGTCTGCTCCCCCGTGGCAACCGGATTCCAGAGTGTGATGCGGGCTTGGGCTATCGGGGCACCGGAAGCATCGAGAACGCTCCCGCCGATGCTGGCTGCGGATGCGATGAAATTGAAGGCGAGAACGGCGATTACTAGTTTGTACATAACGGCTCCTTATTTATAAAGTGAGAAGTAGATCTTGATGATGGTATAGCCTTCAACGGAAACAGGCTGGTAACGCCAGTGGCGCACGGCTTCTATTGCCGCGCTCTTCAGCGTGTCGTCGGGCCCGGATAGACACTCTACCTCTTTAATGCCGCCGTCGGGCGCGACGTGGGCGCGGATGGTGACGATACCGCTGATGCCGCGACGTTTGGCGGCTTCGGGATAGACGGGTTGCTCACGAATGAGAATTGTCGATGATGGCAATTCATATATCCGAGGAACTAGCGACGGCTCTGGACGCAGTGCTGCGGACAGTAGTATGGCAACCACAACCGATAGGACAGCGATCCTGGTCCATATGGACCCACGCCTCACGCCACCGAGAATGGCGTGGACCCGGCTTTCCAGGTGGGAGTTTCGCGCCACGGCGAGAGCGCGCCCCGACCAGGATTTCCGCCATTGCAGCGAACGCGCCACGTCGAGCAACTCGGCGGCGTAGTCGCTCGGGGTAACGCCGGACCGCACCACGGATTCATCGCAGGCCATCTCGCTTTCACTTTGCATTCGGCGCGCGGCAAACCAAACTAGCGGATGAAACCAGTAGACGATTGTTACCCACTGAGCGAGTGCTTGAGACCAGAGATCTCGGCGCTGGATGTGAGCGAGTTCGTGCAGAAGAACCAAGCGTCGCTTGCGCTCCGACCAGTCGGCGGCGCTTGCCGGAAGAATCACCGTTGGTTTGAAAAGACGAAACACTAGCGGCATGGTTTCCCCATTCGAAATGAGAATGGGCACGCGATATTCGGGAGCGTGCAAAGGTCGTGAGTTCCGCGCCAACGTTCGCACGGCGATTGCGGCATAGAGCGCGCGGACAACTCCGGCGACCACTCCGCTCAACCAGCAACAGATGAGCGGCGTCCCCAAATCTAAGAAGTTCCGGTGGCTGACACCAAGGCTGAGCGTTTGCGTGATTTCGATCAGACCTTGCCCCGGGTGCGCCAATCTAAATGAAAGCGCTGGCAGAATTACAGAGAGCAACGGCAGAAGAAAAACCCCTCCTAGCGCGCTCAGCCAAATCAAATGTCGGGTTGACGCCGGCGCTTTTCTCAGCCCGCTATTCAGTAATCCCGCGATGGCCAGGATCAAGGTGAATTTGATAAGGAGAAGAATCAGCACCTACTTGCCCTCTTTCCGTGCGGCCGCAATTAGCGCCGCAATGCGGTCGAGGTCGTCGAGAGAAAGTTTGCGCGATGAGACATCGAGAAGCGTAGCGACCGTCTGTTCCACCGAATTCTCGAAGAATGTGTGCATCAGATGAGACGCGGCGGACCGGCGCGCTTGATCGCGCGGCACGGTGGGCAGAAAGACGTATCGCAGGTCTTTCTCTTCGTGGCGAATATGGCCCTTCTCTTCGAGAACGCGCAGCATCGCCCGAACCGCCGAATACGAAGGCGGCTTCGGCAGTCCGGTCTGAACTTCAGTCGCAGTGGCGCGGCCATTCTTATAAAGAATGTCCATAATCTGGCGCTCGCGCCGGCTCAAGTCCGAATGCGTCGAATTCTTCATCGCTGCAAAACCAGCATTATGCTAAAAATCTAGCACTGCTCCGTAGGCGCGTCAAGTTAAATTTTCGATTGAGGAAAATTTCGCGCTAGAATACTCAAAGGGGCGTTTCTACGACGCAGGTGAAGGCCCTTAATTTTTGATCCAATGCTCAAAAATTAGGGGGTCTGCTCAAGAAGTGCTGGTGTGCTAGTCTCAACGGTCGCAAGGCCGGGGGTGACTCCTAAAGGTGCTCGGTGGATTCCCGCCCTTTCTGTAAAAGGGTCAAAACCGGGGTCGGCACGGCCGAGTGGTTTCGCCCCTACTGCTTCATCCGCTCCAGTTTGCGGTAAAGGGTCTTCCTTTCGATTCCCAGAATTTGCGACGCGCGACTTTTGTTGCCGCCGGTCGCGGCTAAAACACGCTTGATCTGTTCGGCTTCCGCATCCGCCAGAGATTCCGTTGGCTGTTCGCGCGCTTCCATCGATTGCAAGGCATCGTGAACGCTTTCGCTATCGATACGTTCATCCGGTGCGAGAATCGTCAGCCGTTCCAGCATGTGCTGCAACTGCCGCACATTGCCTGGCCAAAGCTGCTCCTGCATGGTTTTCACGCCGGAATCCATCAGCTTCACCGCCCGGTTGTAACGTTCGTTGTATTTATTGACGAAGAAGCGTGCGAGCAGCGGCACATCGCCGCGCCGCTCCCGCAAAGGAGGCAGTGTAATCGGCACGACGCTCAATCTGAACCATAGATCTTCGCGAAACTTCCCTTCGTCCACCAGCTTCTTCATATCGCGATTCGTGGCCGCAATCACGCGCACATCCACCGGCTTTGATCGCGATGCGCCCACCGGTCGGATCTCGCGCTCCTGTAAAAACCGCAGCAGGCGCGATTGAAAATTCAAATCCACGTCGCCGATTTCATCCAGAAAAACCGTGCCACGATGGGCCGCTTCAAACACGCCGACACGATCGCGTTCGGCTCCGGTGAACGCCCCGCGCATTGCCCCGAAGAGTTCGCTCTCTATCAACGACGGCGCGATTGAGGCGCAGTCCACTGTGATGAACGGGTGCGACGCGCGCAAACTGTGCCGATGAATCATGCGCGCCACTAGCTCTTTGCCAGTGCCGGTTTCACCTTCGATGACCACCGTCGCATCGGTTGGCGCTACGCGCGAAGCGGTCTTGTAAATCTCCACCATCACCGAAGAGCTTCCGATCATCTCGGTCTCGGGAAGTTCTTCCCGCTCGATTTCCTCATCTTGCGGTCCGCGCGAAGCTTCCGCGCGTTTGACTGTCTCCAGCATTCGGTCTAGATCGAAAGGCTTGGCAATATAGTCGAACGCTCCGCCGCGCGTCGCCGCCATCACCGTTTCCATAGTGCCTCGCGCGGTCATGAGGATCACCGAACACTTTGGATCTTGCTTGCGCGCCGCATCCAGAACGTCCAGCCCGGTCCGGTCGTCGATGTAGATATCCGAGATCACAATCGGATAGGCCGACTCTTTTAGCCTCTCCATAGCCTCGCGTGTCGACCCAACGGCATCCACCGAGTAACCTTCAAACTCCAGAAACGTGACAATGGTCGTGCGAACGCTGTTATCGTCTTCGACCACCAATAGCTTCTGCATCTCGGGCAACTTCAATCTTAGCGTTCTACTGGCAGTAACAGCGTGAAACAAGAACCTTTGCCCGGTTCGCTCTCGACTAAAATCGACCCGCCGTGCTGCTCCACAATCTGTTCCACTATAGAAAGCCCGATCCCGGAACCAGCTTCCCCCGACTGCTGCGCGCGCGTGGTCCGATAGAATTTTTCGAACACTCGACGCATTTCCCGCTGATTCATTCCGATGCCCTGATCGCGCACCGATACGCTCACGCGATCTTTGACCCGCCGCCCGGACAATTCGATGCGCGTGCCAGCGGGCGAATACTTCACCGCATTCGTCAGTATGTTGAAGAAGGCGTATTCAATCAGCTCGCGATCGCCGCGAATGCGCTCATTGGGAAGTTCCGCGGAGTCGATTGCGATCTGCTTCCGCTCGGCCAGGGGAAGCGCGCGCGAAAGGCAGGTTTGCATCACTTCCGCTGCCGTAAAAGACTCTTCCTTCAACTGAATTTCGCCGGCCGAGAGACGCTCGACGCTTAGAAATGTCTCGATCATGCTCCCGAGACGCTTCGATTCCGTCACGATCAGCGCGGCCATCTGTTTGCGCTTTTCATCGGTCATGGCGTAGCGGCCAATGAGCTCGCTCGATCCTTGAATCGCGGTCAGCGGCGTGCGCATTTCATGCGTTACAAAGTGCATCGCGTGCTGGTACCGCAGCCGCTCCGATTCGGATTTTCCCAGTTGCCCGCGCACGACGAAGTGGCGCCACGAGGCCGCAGCGACAATCGCCAGCCACACGGCCAGTGTTCCTGGAAGGTATGGAAATACGATGCGCTCGGTGAACGCAGCGTAGGGCACAAGGTGCGCCGCAATCACCAGACTGGCCGCCGCCACATTCGCGGCCCATCCGGATAGATAAGCGAACGTGAGCCCCGCGCCCGCCGTGAGCGCCATCGCGAATAGCAGCACGGACCACTCCGGCGCGCTCACTAGAAACATTTTCTCCGCGATGGTCTCGAAAGCGCTCGCGTGAATTTCAACTCCAGGCATAATGCTTCCGTTCGAGTAGGGCGTCATCCAGCGATCGCGCACCGCGGTCTGATCCGTGAGGCCCGCGAATACCACCTTGCCCGTAAACTGCGCCGCGAGCCCTGGCTTATCCATCAACTGCTTTACGGAGATCCGCGAAATGGGCGAATCGAGTGGGCGATAGCGAATCCGCAACAATCGCCCGGCCGAAGTTAGCCGCGCGGGAATAATCGTGCCGCCGACGTCCAAATCGTCCGGCGATTCCAGAATCTGGGATCCGTCACTTGCGCGAAATGCCTCGAGCGCCAGCGCCCATCGTCGATCCTTCCCCGCCGCGAGTTCGAGCGGCAGTTCGCGGCTAATCGCGTCGAGCGAATCGAGCCCCGCGTGGACTTGTCCCACCGCCACCGCGAGCTTGCGAAAACGCGGAAGCGGATCGTCCCAGCCTTTTTCATCGGGCAGCAGATCGCACGGAAGCACCAGATTCGGCGTCTTGCGAAACGCCGCTTCGAGTGCGGCATCACCCGCTTCGTCGGCCGGTTCCGCCAGAATTACATCCACCGCAACGGCCTTCGGGTGCGCGGCTGCCACCTTCTCCAACCCCATTGCCAGAGCCTGCCGCATGCCACGCACCCCGCCGAGCGATTTCAGTGTCGCCTGATCCAGCGCCAGAATCATCGACTGGGCTGGCCACGGTTTCGGCTGATGCAAACGAAACACGAAATCGTACGCGAAGCTGTCGATTTGTCTGCCGAACGCCGTCCAGCTCGCCATGATGCCAAGCAGCCACGCCGCAGCCATCAGCGCGACATAGACGAGGCGCTTCTTCACATTGGGCTACTTGGAAGCGGAGACGCGTAATGCGTTTTCAATTGCCGCCGGCTCGCGCGGAAGTGCTTCGCTCATGTTGCGCGCGCCCGTTTCCGTGACCACCAGGGTGTCTTCAATGCGCACCCCGATACTCTCTTCCGGAATGTAAATTCCGGGCTCAATCGTGATCACCATCCCCGCTTCAAGCGGCGCCGAAGGATCGTTCGCGTCGTGCACATCGAGCCCAACGTGGTGGCCGAGTCCGTGCGTGAAATACTTTCCGAGCGGTTCGCCATGCAGATCTTTCCCGTGCGTATTAATGTAATCGAACGCAATTTTGTGAAGGCTATTCGGCGTCTTCTTGCCTAGCGTCATGCCCGGTTTGATGGCCGCAATCGCCGCCTTCTGCGCGCCAAGCACAATGTCGTAAATCTCACGCTGGCGCGCGCTAAACTTGCCGCCTATCGGGATCGTGCGCGTAATATCCGAAGCGTAACCCGAGCACTCCGCCGCCACGTCCATCAGCAGCAGCTCGCCGCGATCCATCCGCCGGTCATTGCGCGAGTAGTGTAGCGTGGTCGTGTTCGGGCCCGACCCGACGATGGGCGCGTACGAACTGCGCTCGCAACCGTATTCGAAATAAACATCGGTCATCGTCGCTGCAACCTGATATTCGTACAGTCCGGGCGCCGCGCGCCTCCACGCAGCGATGTGCGCCGCTACGCTCGCATCCGTCGCGTGTTGGATCAGAGCGATCTCTTCCGGAGATTTGTGCATCCGCAGCTTGCCGATCTCGAGCGCGACATTCCCCACCGGTCGCAGCGGCGCTAGCGACTCCAACGCTTTCGCCTGCGGGCGATCCGTCAGAGTCTGCACCGACGCATAAAACTCAAGCAGCTTACGAAACTCCATCTCGAACGTTTCCGCCGGACGTACAACGTCGAAGCCGGTCTTTAAAGCGGAATTCGGGTCGTCGGGACCGAGCTTGCGTCCGGTCCATTTCTCCTGCAACGGCGCGCGTTGCGGAAGAAAGAGAATTTCGCGCGGCAATTTTTCGAGTGCGGCGTAGCCGGGCGTGTCTTGCGCCTCCGGCAATGGCGCTAACACCAGAATCGCGCCGGGTTCGCGCCATCCCGTCAGGTAATAAAAATTGGGCTCTTGAAAGAAGCTGTAGTGCAGATCGTCCGACTCGGCTTCGGCGCGTCCGAAGATCACAATCATCGAACCGGGCACGGCCTTGCGCAGATCCGCGCGGCGCGTGCGATATTGACTCATCAATGTCGCGCTCTCCACGCTTGCGGGAGCGGCGAAGACCGGCGCACAGGCAGCGAGCAGCGCCAAACAAAATCGCATGTTCTTGAGTATAACTGCGCCCGCGCAAACAGTTATAATTTATAGGCGAAGGGAGAATCAATTATGTCCAAAGGAATGGATCGCAAAAAGGAAACTAAGAAGCCCAAGAAAGACAAGAAGTAGCTGTAGGGGCAGGTTTTGCCTGCCCTTCCCCACACACCCATCGAACGGACACCCCAAAAGACCATGCGGAACCAGTGGATTCAGAACCGTCAGCAGGATCAGATTCGCACCCAGATGCACTACGCTCGCAAGGGCGTGGTTACCGGCGAGATGGAATTTGTCGCGCGGCGTGAAAGCGTCGCCCCCGAACTGATTCGCGCTGAAGTCGCTCGCGGGCGCATGGTGATTCCCGCCAACATCTATCACACCGGGCTCGAGCCTATGTGCATCGGGGTGGAATCGAATTGCAAAATCAATGCGAATATCGGGAACTCGTCCACCACATCGAACATCGATGAGGAACTCGGCAAGCTTGATTACTGCATCAAGTACGGTGCCGACACGGTCATGGACCTCTCGACGGGCGGCGACATCCCGCGCATTCGTCAGGCCATCATCGCGAAATCCCCTGTGCCCATCGGTACCGTGCCGATCTATGAAGCTCTTGCGCGCGTTCGCCGCCTCGAAGATCTGACCGCTAGCTTGATGCTGGAAGTCATTGAAGAGCAGGCTCAACAAGGCGTGGACTACATGACTATCCATGCCGGCGTTCTGGTCCAATATGTGCCGCTGGCAGCGACGCGAATTACGGGCATCGTCAGCCGCGGCGGGGCGATCCTGGCCGAGTGGATGGTGAAGAATCACAAGCAGAATATGCTTTACGAGTGCTTCGAGGATATCTGTAAAATCTTCCAGAAATATGATGTAACTTTCTCGCTTGGCGACGGCCTCAGGCCTGGGTGTATTGCCGATGCGAGCGATGCAGCACAATTCGCCGAGCTTAAAACCCTGGGCGAGCTGACTAGTAAAGCGTGGGAGTACGATGTTCAGGTCATGGTCGAGGGGCCGGGTCACATCCCGCTCGATCAGATTGAACTTCAGGTTCAAAAGGAACGTGAGCTTTGCCACGAAGCCCCCTTCTACACTTTGGGTCCGCTAGTCACCGACATCGCACCCGGTTACGACCACATCACGTCGGCCATCGGTGCGGCCCTAATCGGGTGGCACGGGGCCAGCATGCTTTGTTACGTGACGCCGAAAGAGCACCTCGGCTTGCCCAACCGCGAAGACGTAAAACAGGGCATTATCGCCTATAAAATCGCGGCTCACGCGGCCGACTTAGCCCGACACCGCCCCGGTGCGCGCGACCGTGACGACGAACTTTCCCGGGCCCGTTACAACTTTGATTGGAACAAGCAGTTCGAGCTCTCTCTGGACCCTGAAACCGCCCGCGCCATGCACGATGAGACGCTGCCGGAGGAGGGTTTTAAAGATGCCGCGTTCTGCTCCATGTGCGGCCCAAAGTTCTGCTCCATGAATCACTCCAACAAGGTGGAAAGTTTCACCCAAGAGCAGGCGGCTGCAATAGCGGGTTTGTTTAATATCGCGGCCATTGGCGATTAACAGATAACTTTTGACAGAGTGGCATCCAACGTGCCCCTTCATCTAGAGCGTGAGGTGATTGCGATGTCCGTGTTGACTCGTGTTTCGAAAGCTGTAGTGGCTGCATTGGTGGTCCTGGCATCGAGCGGGATTATTGCCGCTGCGGACAAGCACAAAGTTCGGGATTACGATGACACGGCCGGGTATTCTCCAGATCGAGCCCAGAATCGGCTGGTCCGCGAGGTTCGCCACGAGTTGGTGATGCTTCCCTATTACGGCGTTTTCGATAACTTGGCGTACCGCGTGGACGGCAGTACGGTGACGCTTTTCGGCCAAGTAACCCGCCCCACCCTGAAATCGGACGCGGGGAACGTCATCAGGCGTATAGAGGGCGTTACGAACGTCGTCAACAACATCGAAGTCCTACCGCTGTCACCCAATGATGATCAAATTCGTCGGGCCGTTTATCGCTCCATTTATGGCTACCCCGCGCTTTCAACCCGCTATGGTTTTCAGGCGCTGCCCTCCATCCACATCATCGTCGCTAATGGTCATGTGACGCTAGAGGGAGTGGTTGCAAACGAAGGCGACCGCAACATCACCAATATTCAGGCTAATGGCGTTCCGGGCGTTTTCTCGGTGACCAACAACTTGCGGGTTGAGAAATAATTCTGGTAGATATACTGCGCTAAGTAGAATGAGCAGCCCAGCGTAACAGCGAAAACCGCGTTCACGAATAGGGTCGACAAGGCGGTCGCTAAAAAAGCGCTTGCATCTAAGCGGCGCATCATCGGCAATCTGTTCCAGGTGCTCCACTCCATCAACCGAACGCCCATCCATGCCGTGACACCCGCTAGCGCGGCGAGTGGGATGTGGGCAATCAGATTCGACCCTTCCATCACGAACAAAAGAAGGAATCCCGCGTGAATCAGGTTCGACACACGCGATACTCCGCCGCACTGAACGTTGGCCAGGCTGCGCGCGGGAATTCCCACGCTCATCGGCGCGGCAAACATACCCGCCGCCAGATTCGCGATTCCGTAAGCTCCCAGCTCCCGATCCGCATCCGTCTTCTTCATCGCTTTATGGCGGCCGCGGAAGTGTTCCACCACGCGTGACGTGATCAGCAAATTCACGGACGTCACGAATGCCAGTCCGAAGCCCGCTGGAAGCACCGTGTACACGTCCGACGGTGTCCACGCAAAGCCGGCAAACGGCGGCAGTGAGGTGGGCAGCCACCCGACTTCTTTGGAACTCCATCCAAAGGCCGCAGCTGCCAGAATTGCCGCCAATATTCCAATCAGAGGGGCCGGAATCTTGGGCGAGTAATGGGCGCACCAGCTCGCGACCGCGATCACCACCAGCGCGGTCATCGTCGGCATCCACCCGATGTGATTCAGGTTGCGGAGGCAATCGAATAGCTGCGCCATTAACGACATGTCGCCGGCGCCCGGCGTTGCCTGCAATCCGAAAATGGTTCGCAGTTGCGAAATGACCATCATGCCGCCAATGCCGCACGAAAACCCAGCCATCACGGTGTGGGGCACCAAAGAAATGTATCGCCCGAGCCGTAGCGTGCTAAAGATCAGCATCAGGATCGCGGCTACAATCGACACCTTTGCCGCGCCGCCTAGTCCCTGCGCGCGCACGGCGACCGCAATGAACGGAATGGTAACCGAAGACGCCCCTCCGATCATCACCGTATTTCGCCCCGGCAAAGCCGTGATGGGCGCGGTGAGTATCGACGTAAAAATCCCGAGAATCGGCGGCAGCCCCATCGCCGAAGCCATGGCGAGCCCGTAAGGAAACGCGATTAGCGACGCGATGAAACCGCCGAATAAGTCGCCGCTGAACGACGTCCAGTTGTACCGGCGGAGTCTTTTGATCATTTAGGGAAAGAGGCGAGCGGCAATCTCGCCGTTCGCCTCCCCGGACTAACTTTATGCCAGCACTTTTTTTGCGGCGGCCTGGAACTTGGCCATCTCGTCGGCCGTTCCGACCGTGATCCGGCTGTAAGTGGGCATCGAAGGCCAGGACCGTCCGACATACACCTTCTCCTTAGCCATGGCACCGATGAACTCGTGCGCTGAACGCTTGGCATTCAGCATGAAGCAATTGCTGTCCGAGGGGATAAATTCAATATTGTTTTTGGCCAAAAAGTCGAACGTGTCGGCTCGAATAGCGCGCATGGCTTTTTTGCGGCTGGCGACCAGGCTCTTCTGCTGCAAGCTCACTTTCGCGCCCACCATTCCAGTGACGGGCAGTGCTCCCGCCGAGTACATCTGCATTTTGGCGAGCAGATCGGGACGGCCAATTGCAGCTCCGGCGCGAAGCCCGGCCATGCCAAAAAGCTTCGAGAACGTGCGCAGAATAATGAGTTCCTTATCGGCGGCCACCATATCGCTGCAAGGCGTCGCATCGGAGAAGTGCAGATAGGCTTCGTCCAGAAGCAGGACCGAGCCTTTCGGCTTGTTAGCTAGAATCCACTCGATATCCGCGCGCGAAGTCAGCGTGCCTGTCGGGTTATTGGGATTGCAGACGTAGATCACGCCCGCGTTTGGGTCCGCCTCAGCCATTGCCCTGACGTCATGAGCGAATGATTTTGTAAGCGGAACCTTGACTACTTTGGCCCCGACATATTCGGCCGCGCGACCGCCAGCTTCATAACCGGGATCGGCAACCACGAAGCTCTTTGTCGGCGAAGTGTAAGCCAGCACCGCGCGGTGCAGCGGGTCGCTTGAACCGGCGTACGGAATCACGTAATTCGGCTTCACGCCTTCAATTCCAGCCAGCGTACCCGCAAAGTTGAAGGTCTCGTCGTACAGGTAGCGACCGCCCTTCTGCACAATGCTATGGATGGCGTCGGCGGCCTCGGGACACGGCCCCAAAGGGTTCTCGTTGGCGTTGATTTTCACTGCGTCTGCGGGAATATCCTTCACCATGGAAAGCTGCGCCATCGCCGACTCGTTATAGAACGGCAGCGCGGCGCCAGCCGTCAAAATGCTGGCGAATTTGCCCAGCGATCGGCGGGAAAACCCGCGGTTCAAAATTTGTTTTTGCTCTTCCCCACTCAGTAGATTTGTCATTCGCTCCCAGTCCTTCCGAGAAGTTACCTGCTGCGTTCTTGAATTAGGACCGGCGCTGCCACCGACCCCGGCGTGTATGCAACGTGCTTGGCGCGCTTGGCTTGCCTCCAAATTTTATTCCACCGGCACTTGCGTGCCCTTAGCCGGTCCACTCCGGGACATTTTATCAATCCGATCGTCCAGCAAACTGCGCAGACCCTTCAGAAATTCCACCCGCGAGTTGCGAAAATGGTCATTGGTAGCTCGCGACCAAAGATTGTCGGCCATTGAAGTCACCTGCGGACCGACGCCCATACAGAAGCATCCGCCTTGCTCGTGAGGTTGGTTCGTCTTCTCATCCATTTGTGCTCTCCTTCATTTCAACAACTAACAACTGATTCGCCAGCGTTGCCTTAGTGGGCGACAAACTCGACATCGAAGTGGGTAATCCAATGTGACGCCGCAGTGTCCCGATTTGCACCACTAATTCATCGCCCTTCTTGAACAAACCGACTTCTCCCTTCACCGCGAATGGCAGCCGCAAATGCACTTCGTAGTGCGAGTTGACCTTTTCGAAACTATACGGCGTTTCGGTGCGGGTGACAAGTGACGGGTCCTCCCGGTCCTGGTAAAGCACGCCCGCCAAAGCCTCCAGCCGTTCCACGCCCAGCACTTCTTGTGTGAAAAGCGGAACCTGCTTCACCGCCACGGGCGCGAAGTAAGTTTCAATCTCCTCGATAATCCTGGCTTGCGAGGCCCGCCACCCCTGAAAGTAAACGTCCGTTACTTCCGCCGGAAGAACGCGATTCACAAGAATTCCATCCACGGTCAAACCATGCAGCGAGAAATAAACGAAGGCTCGCTGCGTTTCGCGTAGCACCATCTTTTCCGGGTTTGTCACCAGCCGCACACTCGTGGTCATGGGGTCCTGCAAAATCTCGCCGATGCCTTCCACGCGTTCGAACAAGCTCTGAATATTGGCGAAGTAAGTGTCCTTCGGCAATTGGACCGGCGACACGCGATTGGCAAGCGGGCGCACCGCTTTAAGCAACCCGCGCTGCCACGGGAAAATGTGTTTCATGTACCACTCAAGCGTGGTCGGCATGCTGACAAAGCGCAGCGATTCCGCTGTTGGCGCGCAATCCAGAACAATAACGTCGTACGACTTCTCGCGACGGTACTGATTCACGTACATCATGGCGCTGAGCTCTTCCATGCCCGGCAGAATGGCGAGTTCTTCCGATTCAACGTCCCCGATGCCGGTGGTGCGCAGAACGGAGATTATATACGTCGAGATCTCGCTCCAGTAGCGTTTGATCTCGCGCTGAATATTCACTTCGTGGATGAAGAGATTGTCGTGAATGCGGTAAGGGTCCCCGGTAGAGGCGTTGAATAGACTGGTTTCAAGATCGAACGAATCGGCGAGGCTGTGGGCTGGGTCGACCGACATCACCAGCGTCTTGTAGCCCAGCTTGGAAAGTTGCAAACCCGTTGCCGCCGCCAGGCTGGTTTTGCCAACACCACCCTTGCCGCTGAATAGAAGGATTCGCATGAACCATTCTAACGTGCGGTCGCGCTACACTAACCTCTGCGTTCGGTTTCCCCTATGTGTTTCCTCCGGCTCGTCCTGCCTGCTCTCCTGGGTATGCTCTGTATCTCAACCGGCCTCGCTCAGACCGATTTGGACGAAGGCGACAATCCTTACGCCAGGGAAGATGCTTTTCATAAAGAGCGCGCCTATCTAGGAACTCGCATTCCTGGCGGAGCGCGTGTGCGGGCTTTGCGCGCCTTGGATCGCATGCTTCTCAATGAGGCCCCCCAAAATTCCGGGAAAAGCCCGCGAAGAGGTGTCTCCGCCGCGACGGATCAATGGACTCTCATTGGTCCGCAACCGATTGGAACAGGCTCAAATCCGTTCAGTGGGCGGATCACAGCCGTGGCCGTGGATCCACGCAATTCCGACGTGGTCTACGCAGGAGCGGCGGAAGGTGGTGTATGGAAGACCATCGACGGGGGCGCTTCCTGGACCCCTCTTACCGACACGCAAGCCTCGCTCGCCACCGGCGCGATTGTGCTGGCGGGCGGCCTTTCAAACGCCGCGAACCTCACCATTGGACCGGCACCTGTCGTGGCGCCGACGGGCATTGTGAGCGCGGCTTATCCTGTGGATGCGGCGGTGGCACCAGGCAGCATCGTCTCGGTATATGGGACGAATCTAGCTCCGGTGGTGGCTAGCGCCAGCGCGGGCGCACTGCCTTCTACGCTAGGGGGCGCCATCATGCAAATGGGAGGGTCGCTCGCGCCGCTATATTTCGTTTCGCGCGGGCAGGTGAATATCCAGGTTCCCTGGGCGCTGGCGGGAAGCACGCACGTCGTATTGACGCACACCCTCGGAACGCTCTCGAGTGAGCCGGTAACCGTCACCCTCACGCCTTATGCACCAACGCTGTTCGCGACCAATCAGCAGGGCTCCGGCCAAGGGGCGATCTTAATTTCCGGGACCGCGACGGTGGCCGCACCCGCTGGCCCGATTCCCGGCGCCCATCCCGCGCGGCACGGCGACTTTTTGGAAATCTATGGCACCGGTCTGGGACCCCTTAAAAGTTCCCAGGCAAGCGGCGCGCCGGCTCCGAGCGATCCCCCAGCCGAGACCCTGCTGCCTGCGTCAGTGACCATTGGAGGGGTGCCCGCCGTAGTCAACTTTGCCGGATTGACGCCAGGCACAGTTGGGCTTTATCAGGTAAATGCCAAAATTCCAGATGCCGCGCCTGTGGGCGACGCCGTTCCGGTAGTAGTCACCATCAGCGGCGTGGCTTCGAATGCGGTGACCGTCGCCATTCAGTAAACGCGATTTACGGCCGGGCACCAGCAATTCCGCCAGAGAATGTTTTCGCTCTTTCCCCACGTTAGTTACTCCAAAGGGGCTAATGTGAAACATCCCATTTCCGTTAAGGTACTGACGGATTCGTATTACCAGAAGTACGTCAAGGCGACCCACGCGAAGGGAAACTACCCTGCCTCGCTCGCGCTTTTCACCCTCCAACATCCCGGTGCCACGCACGGGGTCTTCGACGCTGATGACCGCTTGGTCTATATCGGCAAAGCAGCGGACCTTCGCGCCGCTCACAAATTGCGTTAGTTCGAAAGGAATCTTGTCATGGTTGTGCTCAATCCATCCGCTGAAGCCGGTGCTCATCTGGTTTCAGGTATTCCGGTTCCGCTCGCGACCGCATCGAAACTCGTCAATAAAGTTGCCGTCAAGCCGCGCCTCGGCCAGTGGTCTAAAGTGTTGATCGGCGGCCCCAGTCTGCTGCCTGATGAGAGCAACGCCTTCGCCGTGTTATATCCCGTGCCTTACGGCGGAATTGCAGATGTCTTTTTATTGCAAGATGAGGGCGGGCAGAACACCATCGACCTCAGCCAAATTTACATCTACGCGACCGTTTCGGGCGATACCCCCATGGTCGAAGCGTTCGAGTACCAAACGATATGAAACGGCGCGAGTGGTTGAAAAGTGTAGTAGCCGCGGGAGGCGCGGTTGCGCTGGCTGGGCGAGCCGCGGCTCAGAGCCCCCCGTTTAACGGGCCGCCGGCGGGAACGCGTGGGAGGGTGCTGTCCGTCATACTGGCAGGTCCGTTCGATACGACCGGCACACCGAACGGAGTTAAACAACTGGCTTCGGTTTCGCAATTCGCGAGTTGCGTGCGCGTTCAGGTGAATCCTGGGAATGCGGGCAAGGTCGCTATCGGGACCAGCGGGATGAATGTGCCGCGAGACCAGGGCGATTTTGCGTTTGTCGAGCTCTGGCCAAATTACGATGCCAGCTACAACAATGGGCAGTCCGACGCGTGGACGCTGAGCGATCCCACGGGCCTCGATACCATTGACATTTCGCGGATCTGGGTTTGGCCTGAGATTGCGGGCGAGATGCCAATTGTGACGGCTTGGCAGATGGTGTAGACACGTCGCGCGGGTTCAGAAAGTGTGAGCATGGAGCTTAAACTCATGAACCCGCCGACCTATGCCGATCGCGCGCTGCGCTGGGCGCAGCGATTGCAGGCCATTTCGCAAACAGGGCTTTATTATGCTCTGAACGAATTTGATCGCGAGCGTTTTGGTGAAGTGCGCGCCATCGCAGCCGAGATGATGGCAGCTCAGTGGGGTGCCGATCCGGCTGCATTCCACACCATGTTTTCTCGCGACCAGGGTTATGCCACGCCGAAGGTCGATGTTCGTGGCGCGGTCTTTCAAGACGATCGCATCCTGCTGGTTCAGGAACGCGAGGACGGCGGGTGGACGCTGCCCGGCGGCTGGGCCGACTTGGGACAGAGTGCAGCGCAGTCGGTGGTGCGCGAGATTCGCGAGGAATCGGGATATGAGACGCGGGCCTTCAAACTGCTCGCCGTATTGGAGCGTGACCGGTATCCGCACCCGCCGATTCCGTTCGCTTCGTTCAAGATGATTTTCCTGTGTGAAATCGTCGGCGGTGAGGCGGCGGCGAGCAACGAGACCAGCGCCGTTGGATTTTTCGCTCAAAATGAAATTCCATCGTTGTCTTTGACGCGGACGTTGCCGGAGCAGATCCGAATGGCCTTCGAGCACCGGGCGCACCCGGAGTGGCCAACCATTTTTGATTAACTACGATGTTTTCGGCAATATCAGGTTCTTCGCCATATCCACCGCGAATCCTAACAGAAATATCGCAAACAGGGTTCCCAACGTGTCGAGCGTCGTTATCTTATCCTTCGCCCCGGCAAACAGGCCAAGGACCGCGACTAGAAAGCCGATAAGCCACCGTTGAATTTCGATGGCCCAGTGGGGGCTTCCTTCGGAATAAGGAGGCTGAACTTCAATGCTCAAACTCTGAACCGGAATTCCTTGTGGAATGTCTTTTTGCTTCTCATCCTTGAATGTGACATCCACCTGATAAGGTTCCGGCCTAACCGCCGGAAAATAATGAAACACCTCCCAGCCCCGCTCGGTCAAATTGAGGTGCCCGAAATGCCAAGTGCATTCGATCAAGCTCTTCGCGGAAGCTTGGTTATATCTCTGATTGTTGAATACCACCCTCATCAGCGAAGCCCGGTTGACGCGAACTACGTCACGATCGATCAGGATCGAAAACTGTGGAGGGCTCGCTTGAATCGCATTCCGGAGATCCTCTGGCGTCACCTCGTCTTTCAATTCTCTTAACAGCAGCTCCGCGCTGCGAACCGAGTGGGGATCTTGCCTGCGCAATGCATCGATCATCTCCGTGCTCGGCTTAGCTTGCATTTCGATCAGATCGGCCACCACTTTCAATTTAAGACTGCTCGCGTCTCTTTCCGCTTGCGACCCCGCGCTTCTTCCGGGAGTGAGCAGCAGGAACGGAACCGGCGCCTGACTTTTGATTTGAACGTAGATCGGGTCTCCCTTTACGGCGTCGGTAAATCGGGCCTGCAAATCCCGAACGCGTGCCGCCAAAGTCTCTTCCAGCGCGGTGTCTGGCGCGTCCAAAGCGTCCAAAACATTCACGGCATCGGCAATTCCGGTCTGCACCTTTTGCTGTTCGGCTGCCGAGAGCGTGGATTTCCTGAGCAGATCTTGCGCGCTCGATAGATCACGGTCTACCCGGTCGGCTAGCGACTGCGCGATCATCCCCGTGTCCGTGCCGCGGCCCAGCCGTGCCGCCGCGTCGGCAATCTGTACCGCTAAGTTCACCCGCATCTCGAGTCCGTCGGTATCGGTTGCGCTCTGCGCCAGGACGCTTGCGGTTTCCGGCGTGAAAAATACCCCTTTAGGCAGGTCCGCCACAACGCGTTTGTGCTCCAGCAGCAGCGTCACCCTCAATTGCGAGGTCAATTGAGGGGAAATCTCGCCTGTCTCCTTAACCAATTTGCCGAGCCGCTTCTTTATCCCAACCATGCGCAGCCGGTTCACTAAATCGACGTTGAAGTAAGAGGAAAGTATTCCGCCAAAAGCGAGCACCAGAAGGATCACGATCGTCGACTGAGCCTCCCGCCGTCCCGGCGTAAATGAGCTCAATCGCGCCTTGATTGGAATGGGCTTGGCAGGATAGAAATCCTCCGATTGGGCCCCCTTGGGCTGATAGCGCAGGGTTAGTTTGCCATCCACGGGTTCGTCTTTGAAGAAGCTTTGATAAGGCGAAAACCAGTCCGGGTCGGGTGTAACCGGGATCGTTGCCACGCCGTTCGGGCCTATCTGGCCGCTCCCCTTCTTTGATTTGCCTTTGATCAGCATCTCCCAAGTAAAAGGGTAAGTGACCGGGTCGTCATTCCTTAGCTGCACGCTAAGTGATTGTCCGTCGATAAAGGCAAGTTCCGGCTTCTCCTGCGGATTCTCATTCACCGAAACCTTGAACGGAAGTCCCAGTTGCTTAATGGCCGCGAGCGTGCCGATGGGGGTGTCGCTGTCGCCGCAGTACAGATCCCCTTTGGATTCGCCTGCTTCCACCATGTGCGCGAAGTCCACCTTAATGCTGAATTCTTCGTTCGCGGCAGCTTGTAATGCAATCGTCGGGCCTACGGCTCGGCCCGCCGACGTCGGCATGTCCTTATCGTAAAAGGTCGCCGTCACGCCCATTTTGCCGTTTGTATTAGTACTTATGAAATCCTTGATAAAAAGCGTGCAAGTTGATGGCTGCTTCGGATCGGTGTTCTTAATCCGAAGATGCGTGGAACCCGTATTCCCGGTGCCGTCCACGTTGATCGGGTCGGATGTCAGAAGCTTCAGTGTCGTACCGAGACAGCATTGCACGCCTAACACTAAAAATAAGGCGCGTTGCGCCACCCTCACGACGTTCACACCCCCACTTATGCCGACTTCTCTTTCTTGGCCTCGCGCACATCCAGCATCTCACGCACCTTCCGCACCAGAACGGTCGGTGTAAATGGCTTTTGCAGAAATTGCATTCCTCGCGAAAGCTTCCCTGTGTGCTGTAACGAAAGGTCAGTGTACCCCGACATATACAAAACCGCAATGTCTTTGCGCAGCCGCCGAATTCGCCTCGATACGTCGCGTCCGCTCATCTCCGGCATCACCATATCCGTAATCAGTAAGTCGATTTTCCCCGGATGCTCTTTCGTTCGAAGTAAAGCCTGAGCGCCGCTGGGCGCCACCAGAACGTGATAGCCATGTCTCTCCAAGGTGGCGCGCACCAGTTTGCGCACGGCTTCTTCGTCCTCCACCACTAGAATCGTCTCGCGACCGCCGGTGGGTTTCACCTCAAGATCGTCTTCCGCTTGCGCAGCTTCATCCACGCGCGGGAAATAAATTTTGACAACCGTGCCCTTCCCCAGTTCACTATAAATGTCGACGGCGCCGCCGCCTTGCTTAATAATCCCGTAGACCGTGGACATCCCTAAACCCGTTCCATGTCCCTCGCCTTTCGTGGTGAAGAACGGGTCGAACACTTGCATCCGGGTCTTCTCGTCCATGCCGATGCCCGTGTCGGTTACGGACAGCATCACGTAGCGCCCTGCGCGCACCGTCAAATGCTCTCTTGCATAGCTCTCATCCAGTTCAACGTTGCGCGTTTCGATCAACAGCATGCCACCCCGCGACATGGCGTCGCGCGCGTTCACCACCAGATTCATCACCAACTGGTCGAGTTGCCCCGTATCCGCGCGTACGCTGCCAATATCCAAACCCGAATCGATCTTCAGGTCGATGTGCTCGCCGATCAGCCGCCGCAGCATCGTGCTCATTCCGTCAAGAATCGCGTTGAGATTCAGCACCTTGGGCTGAGCCACTTGCCTGCGGCTGAAAGCTAGCAGTTGCCGCGTCAAATCCGCGGCCCTCTCGCTTGCCTTCAATATCTGCTCCACGCCGTTGCGTTCCGGATGCGCTTGCGCCATGCCGGCCAGCATCATCTGGCTGTAACCCGAAATAATGGTCAGCAGATTGTTAAAATCGTGAGCAATACCCCCCGCCAGCATGCCCACCGCTTCCATCTTTTGCGCATGCATCAATTGTGCTTCCACGGCCTTTCTTTCGCGCACGTCGACAGGCACTACGATCAGCGCATCAATGCCCCGGAAATGCACCGGGCGGATCAATTGATCCACATCCAGCAAGTCGCCCGAGCGCGTCCGGCTCTTCCAGTTGGAGAGCTCCGGGCCGCTGTATTTACCCTCGGCTAGCAGCAAGTTCAGCCGGCGGATATTTTCCGGCATGTGCAGGTCGGCCAGATTCATACGCAGGAATTCATGTCTGGAGAAGCCATACCTCTCGGTCGCGAGAAAATTACATTCCAGAAAGTTCAGCGTGTTTCGATCCACCACCCAGATCGCCTCCGGGCTGTTCTCAAATAGGCCTTCAAAAGCGTTTGGAATGGGTCCCGTCATATATACACCAGGTGAGTGCGGCCGGCGGTCTCGCTTGAGCGGTTCGACATGGTGTGGGAACGAATGTCGTCCCAAACGTGCGGAGCCACATCCAGGAAAGCGTTCACTACTCCCGGGTCGAACTGCGAACCGGCGTTGCGCGAAATCTCGGTGCGCGCCTCCGCGTAACTCCGGCCGCGCTGGTAGGGCCGGTCCGACGTGATCGCATCCAGAGTGTCTACCACGGAGAAGACCCGCGCGCCCAACGGGATTTCTTCGCCGCCGATCCGCGACGGATACCCCCGATAATCGAACCGCTCGTGATGCGCCAGCACAATCTCTGCGGCGGGACGCAGCCCTTCCACCCCGTTTACGATCCAATAGCCGATCTGTGGATGCCTTCGCATTTCCACCCACTCTGCCTCCGTAAGCCGGCCGGGTTTCAGCAGAACAGCGTCGGAAATACCAATCTTTCCAATGTCATGCAGCATCGACCCGCGGCGGATCACGTCCAGCGCCTCTGCCTTTACGCCCATCCGTGACGCCAAATGAACCGAATACTCGCTCACCCGCTTCGAATGCGCCTGCGTCTCCCGCTCGCGCGCATCAAGAGCCGATACCAAGGCGTCCAGCGTCACTTCCGAGGCGTCGTGAAGGTCGGCAAGTGTCTGCTGAAGCTCAATCGACTTACGGTCGAGCGTCGCCTCCAAGTCGCTCACGTGGAGGGCTCTATCGCGATCTTCCTTGCAGCGCCGCCCGGCTTCTTGCAGCTTTTGTTCGACGTCCTCCAGGTGAAATGGCTTTACGATGTAGTCCAGCGCGCCCAATTGCATGGCCTTCACCGCCAGTTTCACGTCATCGCAACCGCTCAACATCACCACGCCCAGTCCCGGATGCTCTCTAACCGCCCGTTCTAGGAGCGCGATGCCCCCCATCCCCGGCATGCGCACATCGGCCAGCATTAACTCGAAGTGGGCGGCTTTCAGCTCCAGCAAAGCTTCTTCCCCAGTATTCACTGCCTGAGGATCGAATCCACGAAACCGAAGGAATTTCAGAAGCACGCTTCGGATCTGTTCTTCGTCGTCAACGATGAGGACCCGTTTCGCTCCCATTCGAAATATCCCCCTATGTTACAAAACTGCTTGGACACCTGCTACTAATTTTGAAGGATTGTATACAAAATCGTTACTGTGAATTTTGCGTCTTGGGTAACCAAACAACAAGTTAGTACTAAACCGCTCAATATGAAACCTTTACACCCCTTCGCGCTATGAGTTCTAGTATGAAATCGCCTCGAAATTCTCAATGGTTTTTTGTATAGCTTCATTTAGAGGGGTCATCGGCATTTCGCCGATCGTCGCCCTCAAATGCGAGTCGTCCATCCGGTACGCCACCGGCACCGGCGGTCCTCCTGCCGTTATCAATCCCGCCGCTCCAGGCCGAATTTCATCCAGTTTCCCGATCAACTCATCCATCGTCACGATGGTCCCAGCCAAGTTAAATACATGTGCCCCTTCCACCGGGGAGACCAGGCAGCGAATAAAGATTTCCGCTACATCTTCCACATATTGCAGGTCCATGTGACCGCTAACGCGGATGTGAAACTTTTCCCGCTGAGCCACGGCCTTCATCGCCAGCGTCGGGTCCGCCGTCAGCCCGCGATCGCGGCCCACCCCAAAAACGGTCCAAGGGCGCAGTCCGATGCTTGAGACCCCGTGCGTATTGTAAAAAACTCGCGCACTCCCCTCGTTGGCCTGTTTGTAAACGCCGTAGTTTGTCGAGGGCTTCAGCGCATCGTATTCCGTCAACGAAACATTGCCATAGGCATCTTCCGGTCCCCACACCGCCGAGGAGCTCGCATACACCACCCGCACGGGTCTTCCTGCGTCGCGTGCGGCCTGGAACACATTGAGCGTGCCGATCACGTTGATCGTCGCGCCTTCCACCGGGTTAGCCTGGCAGAACGGCATCAGTACCGCGGCTAAGTGAACAATATGTGTGATGCCCGCGTCCCGAACCAGACTCACGATTCGTTCGGTGTTCTCGATCCGCCCCGTCTCAATGCGCGCGCGGCTGACCAGCGCTTTCGGCGCAATCATTTCGATACGCGCGGTGTTTGACTCCGTGTCGAACATCACCACGTCCGCCCCGCGCTCCAGCAGTTGCTTCACCACCCAGCTTCCGATGCACCCTTGCGCCCCCGTCACCAGAACGTTCATCGCTCCTCCTTCTTTTTAGTAATCTCAGAATGAATGAAAATCACGAAGATCAGCACCGCGGTCATGGAGTCGAATTTCGATTGGACCATAATCCGCATCGAAACGGACCAGAAAATCACCGGCTACGGCGAAGCGTTTCTGGGCCCCGGCCTGACCGCCGTGATCCAGGAGTTCGGCGCCATCCTCGTCGGTGAAGATCCCACTTCCATTGATCGCATCGCGCGCCGCATGCGCATGAGCTGCGTGCACGCCTCCCCCGGCCTGACCTTCCACGCCATCCACGGAATCGAAACCGCGCTGCTCGATATCATCGGCAAGAAACACAAGATGCCCGTGTGGCAAATTCTTGGCGGCAAGTATCGCGACTCTGTCCGCATCTACGCCGATTGCCACGCCGGCGGCGCCCTGGAAAGCATCAGTCCTCTGCTGAAGCCGCGCACCCCGCAGTGGATGAAGCGCGCGGGCGACGTCGAGCGCGAGAGCGTCATCAGCCTGAAACACCACGGCTGGGACGCTTCCGACAAAGACCATCTCTCGCCCGACGCCTATGGCCAGCGCGCACGCGAGATGGCGCAACGCGGCTTCAAAATTCTAAAGTTCGATGTGGATGTCCCCACGCCCTACGAGACCGATGAGTACAACCGAGACCTGAGCCACATGGAAATCGAACACATGGCCAGCCTCGTCGAAGCCACCCGCAAAGCTGTTGGCATGGAAATCGGCCTGGCGATCGACTGCCACTGGAACTACGGTGTCGCGGCCGCCGTCGAGATGGCGCGAGCCGTCGAGCCTTACAAGCTGCTCTGGTTCGAAGATCCGGTGCCGCCCGAAAACATCCGCGCCATCGGCGAAGTGCAGCGCAACACCGCGACCACCGTTGCGACCGGCGAAAATCACTACTTCCGCGTTGATTTCCAGCGTCTCATCGTCGAAGCGGGCCTGCGTGTGCTCGCGCCCGACGTGCAAAAGATCGGGCTATGGGAGGGCCGCAAACTGGCCGACCTGTGCGACATGCACTATGTCAATCTCTCGTTCCACAACATCAGCGGCCCCCTCGGCACCATAGCCGGCGTGCATCTTTCCGCCGCCATTCCGAACCTGCTCGCGCTGGAATGGCACGCGGCCAGCGTCCCGTTCTTCGACGAGTTAGTTAAGGGCGGCGAAGGCCCCATGATCCGCGACGGCAAAGTCAAAGTGCCGGATGCGCCGGGCCTCGGCATCGAACTCGATCTCAACCAAGTCGAGAAGTACCTTAAACCCGGCGAGAAGTTTTTCGAGTAAATCGGTCCAACTTTCCGAATCGCTATTCACCCCCGGGCAGCCCCGTCCTAGCTAAACAGAAAATCCCCCGACGCAATTCCGCTTTTCCCAACAGTCGGGAGCGAATAAATGTAGGCACTCGCCGAAATCCACTCACCCGAATCCAGAAGCACGCGAATCACTGCGCGCTCGAACTCATACGGCGCCGTATCAGCCGACCCGCAACCCTCATATTCATCAAGGCTCAGGTAAATCTCTTCGGGATCCGCAAGAGCGTACACCTCACCGCGAACCCACTCGTCGCCATCCGACACCGCAAGCCCCGGATAATCCGCGATCAGATACAGCCGCCCCTTCACCGCCCCGCCGCCGAGCAGCCGTGCCGACCGCGCCAGCATCCTGGCAAACTCGTTTTCGAAGCCAGCCCGCAGCGTTCCGTACACAAAGATGTTTTCTTCACCGCTCATCACATTTCAGCTTAGACGGATACAATCGGCTTCATGCCCATCACCCTCCCCGATCTCACCGATTCCGACCCCTCCCTTTTTGACGTCCGCTCCAAAGCCCCGGGCCCGCAAGGCTCCCTCCCCATTACCCCAGAGATGCTGCTCACCCGCCCCTCCGGCGACCTCTTTGGGTGGAGTCAGAACGCTGGCATGGGCTGGTCCCCCGCCCGCATGAATGGCACCGAAATTCTGATCCTCAGCACGCACGGCGGCATCCGGCGTCCGGATGGTTCCCCCGTCGCCCTCGGCTATCACACCGGCCACTGGGAAGTCGGCCTCCTTATGGAAGCCGCCGCCGAAGAACTGTCGGCGCGCGGCGCTGTCCCCTTCGCCGCCTACTGCACCGATCCCTGTGACGGCCGCACCCAAGGCACCCCCGGCATGTTCGATTCCCTCCCCTATCGCAACGACGCCGCCACTATCTTCCGCCGCCTAATCCGCTCTCTGCCCACCCGCCGCGGCGTCATCGGCGTCGCCACTTGCGATAAAGGCCTTCCCGCCATGATGCTCGCCCTCGGCGCGATGCACGATCTCCCCTGCGTGCTTGTCCCCGGCGGCGTCACACTGCTCGCCGAAGCGGGCGAAGATGCCGGACGCGTCCAATCCGTCGGCGCGCGCTTTGCGCACAACCAGATCACGCTTGAAGATGCCGCTGAAAACCTCTGCCGCGCCTGCGCCACTCCCGGCGGCGGATGCCAGTTCCTCGGCACTGCGGCCACATCGCAAGTCGTCGCCGAAGCGCTCGGGATCGCGCTCACGCACGCTGCACTCTCGCCTTCAGGACACCCCATCTGGCTCGACATGGCGCGTCGCTCCGGCCGCGCCGTTCTGTCGCTCGAATCGCGCGGCATCACCATGAAACACATCCTTACCGACGCTTCCATCCACAACGCCATGACCGTGCACGCGGCCTTTGGCGGCTCCACCAATCTCATTCTGCACCTGCCCGCCGTCGCTCACGCCGCCGGATTGCGCCGCCCCACCGCCGACGATTGGTCCACCATCAATCGCAAGATCCCCCGTCTGGTCGATGCACTCCCAAACGGCCCCCGCTCACACCCCACCGTTCAGGTCTTCCAAGCTGGCGGCGTCCCCGAAGTCATGCTGCATCTGAAACGCGCGGGGCTCCTCGAATTGGACGCCCTGACCGTCACCGGCGAGACTCTCGGGCGCATGCTCGATTGGTGGGAGACTTCCGAGCGCCGCGCCACTCTCCGCCGCCGGCTCAAAGAACGCGACGGCGTCGACCCCGATGACGTAATCATGGACCCGCAA
>JANYJA010000137.1 GCA_025358575.1 Terriglobia bacterium | reverse complement strand
CGCCTGAGCTCGACGACATCGCCGCGGCGAAGATCACCGCAATGATCAGGCCCACCACCCCTGCCGGCAAATAGCGCGTGACGAAAGAAAGGAAGACATAGTTAGTATCGTTGAAACCTCTCTTGCCTTGGCTCGATTCGTAGAGCGCGATTCCCTGTTGCCGCGCCGTATCTAGATTCTTCTGCGCGGCTTGATATTGCTTCACCTGTTCGCGACGCCCCGCTTCATCGCCAGCGTGCCGCGCGGCCGTCATCGCAAAGGCCGCTAGCTTGCGCTGCTCAAAGGCGTGTTCGAATCGATCTCTTGTCACGTTGTATTCAGACGAGTTTTGAATGCTCGCCATCGCGGTCTGCTGAAACAACAGCGGCGGCCGCTCAAAAAGGTAGAACACGAAAACCATGGCGCCGACAAACAGAATGAAGAATTGCATCGGCACCTTCGCCATCGCATTGAATAGAAGGCTCAGCTTGCTCTGCGCAATCGATTTCCCGGTCAAGAAGCGCTGCACTTGCGATTGATCGCATCCGAAGTAGGAAAGAGAAAGAAACGTGCCGCCGATGAGCCCGCTCCAAAGGTTGTAACGATTGTTCCAATCAAAATGTAAATCTACGGCATTGAGTTTGCCGAAGGCGCCCGCGAGATACACGGCATCGACGAACGACACGTTACCGGGCAGCATCGACACCACCATCACGAGCGCAATGATGAGTCCCGCGAAGATGATCGACATCTGCAGCACATCAGTCCAGGTAACGGCCGGTATGCCGCCAGTGACGGTGTACGCGATCACCAGAACGCCGATCAGCAGTGTGGTCAACCGGTCATCCCATCCGAAAATGACGGACAAAACCAATGCCGGAGCATACAACGCCAGCCCGACTCCAAGCCCGCGCTGGATTAAAAATATCGCGCTGCCCAGTGCTCGTGTTTTGGCGTCGAAGCGTTTTTCCAGATACTCATACGCCGTATAAACGTTGGCTCGATGGAAGATGGGGACGGCGGTCGCGGACAGAATGACCATGGCGATCGGCAATCCAAAATAAAACTGCACGAAGCGCATTCCATCGACATAAGCCTGCCCGGTTGTCGAAATAAATGTGATTGCGCTCGCTTGGGTGGCCATGATGGAGAGACCCATGGCGTACCAAGGCATGGTCTTTCCGGCCAGCAAATATTGATTTACGGTCTTGCTGCCGCGCCCCTTGTAGAGGCCGTACGAAACAATGAAAACCAGCGTGAAGACCAGGACAATCCAATCGAGCGGTCTCATGCGAGAGCTTTCGTGAAGATGTAGAAGAGCAAAATTACAACAGCGAGTTCGACCAGCACCACCGAATAGACGCGGCCCCAGGTGCGCAAAAATGGAGGCGGGTCATCGGGAATCACGCCAGAAGTTCTCCGCGCAACACAGTGACGGCCTGCCCACCGAGGTGCACGCGATCGCCGTCAACGCGCACTTTGACAATGCCGCCGCGCGGTGAAGCCTGGTACGCCAGCATTTCTTTTTTGTTCAGTTTCGCTCCCCAGTAAGGCGCTAGAGCGCAGTGCGCCGACCCCGTCACCGGATCTTCATCCACGCCCGATCCCGGAGCGAAAAATCGCGACACGAAATCGTAGTGGCTGCCGCGTGCAGTTACAATTATTCCGCGCACCGGCAGTTTTCTTAACAAGCCGTAATCCGGATCGAGATCGCGAACCGTCTGCTCCGAATCGAGTTCCATTAAGTAATCGAATTGATTCTTGCCGACATAAACCGGCTCCGCTCCTAGGGCATCGGCTAGACCCGGAGGCGCGGAAGCCCGTTGCTCCAGCGTAGCCGGAAAGTCCATATCGATCCACTCGCCATTCTGGCCGGCGGTCAGCACACCGCTGCGTGTATGAAAGCGAATCGGTTCCCCCGCGCCGCATTGGCCGGTCTCCCACAAAACGTGAGCGCTGGCCAGCGTGGCGTGCCCGCACAGGTAAACTTCAATTGCCGGAGTGAACCATCGCAGTGAATATCCATCCGAACGCTTTTCGAGAAAGGCCGTTTCAGACAGATTCATCTCGCGCGCAACGGACTGCATCCACGCGGCCTCGCGCTGCTCTGGCAGCACGCACACCGCGGCCGGATTGCCCGCGAAAGGTTTTGCCGCGAAGGCGTCCACCTGAGTGATCGGGATTCCCATGCCACATTTGATCATGGACATGGGAATCCGATTCTAGATGAACAGGGGCGCGGCGACGAGCGTAATGGTGCTCAGAAGTTTGATGAGCACGTGCAGCGACGGGCCGGCAGTATCTTTGAACGGATCGCCCACCGTGTCACCGACCACGCTGGCCTTATGCGCTTCAGATTTCTTGCCGCCATAGGCGCCTGTCTCGATGAACTTCTTAGCGTTATCCCAAGCACCGCCGCCATTGTTCATTAGCGTCGCCATCAGGATACCGGTAATGGTCCCCACCATCAGGAACGCGGCGACAGCTTCCGCACCGACTCCAAAAAGCCGAAAGACCATGCCGACGGCAACCGGGCTCGCCACCGCCAACAGTCCGGGAACGACCATCGCCTTCAAAGCGGACTTGGTCACGATATCCACGCACGTTCCGTAGTCGGGATCTGAAGTTCCGGCCATGATTCCCGGATTTTCGCGAAATTGCCGCCGCACTTCTTCGATAATGGTCTGGGCGGCGCGACCCACCGCTTTGATCGCAAATGAGCTAAACAGGAACACCAGCATAGCTCCCAGCAATGCGCCGGTAAAGATCGGCACATGACCAATGTCGACCGAGAAATTGGATTTTTCGCCGCCCGGCATCAACTTTTTCACCTCGTCAATGTAGGCCGAAAACAGCAGAAAAGCCGCGAGCGCCGCGCTGCCGATGGCATATCCCTTGGTCAGAGCTTTGGTGGTGTTGCCCACCGAATCGAGGCGGTCGGTGCGTTCGCGGATCGCATCGGGCTGGCCCGACATTTCGACGATGCCGCCGGCGTTGTCGGTGATGGGCCCGAAGGTATCCATGGCCAGGATGTATGCGGCCGTCGAGAGCATCCCCATTGTTGCAATCGCCGTTCCGTAGAGCCCGGCTGCCTGTTGCGACACGGTGCTCGGAAGGCCCGCGTTGATGCCCAGGTAATACGAGGCCATGATTGCCGTGGAGATGACCAGCACTGGAGCGGCGACGCATTCCAGACCAATCGCGAATCCGGCAATGATGGTGGTGGCGGGGCCGGTGGTGCAGGCTTTTGCGATCATCTGCACGGGACGGTATTTATATTCGGTGTAGTACTGCGTGATGAACACGAACAGAAAGCTCGTCATGATGCCCACGATGCCGCACGAAAATAGCATCATGTTACCGTCCAGCAAGAGTCTCACGGCGGCATAAAAACCAACAATCGCGAGGGCGGTGGTCACGTAAAAGCCGCGGTTCAGCGCTTGCATGGGGTCGGCATCTTCTTTCGTCTTCACCATGAAGACGCCGACAATGGAGGCAATCAATCCAAAAGCTCTGGCAACCAAAGGAAATAGAATGCCTTTGATTCCGAATACCGGGAAGAGTGCCGCGCCCAGGATCATGGCACCCACATTTTCAGCCGCTGTCGATTCAAACAGGTCCGCTCCGCGACCGGCGCAATCGCCAACGTTGTCGCCGACCAGATCCGCAATGACGGCGGGGTTGCGCGGATCGTCTTCTGGAATTCCCGCCTCCACCTTGCCTACCAAGTCGGCACCTACGTCCGCGGCCTTGGTGAAAATACCGCCGCCAAGCTGAGCAAATAGCGCTACGAAGCTCGCCCCGAATCCGAAGGCGACTATTTGGCTTGGAACGGCCGTTGGGTTATTCAGCCCATCGAATGCGTAAAATAAAACGCCGACGCCAAGCAGGGAGAGCGAAACCACACTCAGGCCCGTGACCGCTCCGCCACGCAAAGCGATCTGCAGCGCGCCATTCAAGCTGTTGCGGGCCGCCGACGCCGTGCGGATGTTGGCTCGAATCGAAACCCACATTCCGCTAAAACCCGCAAGGGTGGAGCACAGTGCGCCGGCTACGAATGAAATCGTCATCCGCATTGCCAGCGTCGAATCTTTTTTTCCAAAGAAATAGCCGAGGTAAATAACGACCGCGAGAACCAGTGAAAGCATCAAAATAGTTCGATTCTGACGCTTTAAAAACGCCTCTGCGCCTTGTTTGATGGCGTTCGAGATCTTCTGCATTTGCGGCGTCCCAGTGTCCTGACCGATCACGTACTTCGCCAAGGCAGCCGCTACGGCAAGCGACAGAATGCTAATTCCAAGCACGGCAAGAAGGTACTCTTGTCCGTTTCCGGTCGGCCCGCCGGTTTGTAACCAGAGAGCGGGCGCAAGAAAGGGTGGCGTCATTCGGCTAATTCCTCCTGAGGGTCGCGGTTAAAAAGCCGCGAACAGAATCCATAGCCTATATGAGGGCTTTGAGGAATGCAAATCTTGAAGCGCGGACGCATTACTCACGGCAAATTCCGCGACGGCTGCGCCGAATGAACGCCGCCGCATGCCGGGCGTGGTCGGAATCGCACTCTAAATCGATACGCGCGAGCGCATCGCGCAGCCTCAGGCCAGACCGGTATAGAAGCTGGTACACCTTCTTCAATACCGATATCTCCGACATGCTGAAACCCGCGCGCTTCAACCCAACGACGTTTAGTCCCTTAGGCGCGATGTTGAAGTCGGAATACAAGAAATACGGCGGGGCATCCAGATTCACTCGCGTGTTACCGCCGATCATGGCCAAGCGACCTATTCTTGAATATTGGTGCACGACCACTCCGCCTGAAATAAAAGCTTGGTCTTCCACTTCCACATGGCCCGCGATGAGAGCGCAACTCGCAATCACGGTGCCATTTCCGATATCGCAGTTGTGCGCAATATGGCCCGACGTCATGATGTAATTGCCATCCCCAATCATTGTGGAAGATTCCGGCTGCGTGCCTCGCGAAATGGTGAAATGCTCTCTAATTCGATTGTCATTGCCGACCCGCAGGTAACTGCGCTCACCTTGGAAATTTTTGTCGAGAGGATCGGTCCCAAGGACAGTCCCCGCCGAAATTACATTGCGGCTGCCAATCGTCGTCCATCGTTTGATAAACACATACGGCTCGAGCACGCACTCTTCACCGATGGTCACGTCCGCTTCCACCACGCAGTATTCGCCGACCCGTGTCCCCGCCCCGATCCGCGCATCCCGGTGGACCACTGCCGTGGATGCTATTACTGCTGAAGAGTCCGTTGCCATCGCCTTGATCATACCGGGCAGCCTCTGAAACCGCCATTGTGGGCGTCCGGCGGCATAGGCAACTTCTAACAAAATTTGGCCTTGGCTAATAATTCAATTCGCACTACTATCTAGACTCCCGGGTCCGTCTTACAGGAAGGACAAATATGGTTGATCAACTTTTGGCGGTTGTCGCTATGACGCTAAGCCTAACTTGCCTGGCGGGTGCGCAGTATACAACCGACTTACCCGATCCTATTCCTTACGAATCGGCTCCCGGCCCGTTCGCGCTTGTGAGCGCTGACTTCAATGGCGATGGAAAACCCGACTTAGCGTTGACAAATCGAATTCCCGGAAACGTCATCGTGCTAATCAACGCGGGCAATGGCGCTTTTCTCGCGCCCCTTTCTATCTCCGTCGGTTCGGTTCCCACTTATTTAGTTGTCGGCGATTTCAATGGCGATTCTTTTGTGGATATCGCGGTTTCTAATAGTGGATCCGGCACAGTTTCAATTCTTCTAGGCAAAGGAGACGGTACTTTCCGGCCTATTCGATCTTATAAATGTGGCTCTAATCCTTATGGAATTGCCGTCGCCGATTTCAATAATGATGGCAAACTTGATTTGGTAATAAGCAACCGCCTCTCCAACACGATCTCACTTCTCACCGGGAACGGCGACGGCAGTTTCCAAAATCCCCTGATCACCTCGCTGCCCAATCCGTTTTTTGTCTCTGTCGGTGACTTTAACGGTGACGGCAGTGTAGACCTTGCTGTCACCAATCGTTTTCTGAATTCCTTCTCCATTCTCCTTGGCAAAGGGAACGGCACCTTCCAGGCTGCCACTGCTTATCCCCTTGCCAACAACCCCTCGTCGGTGCACGTCGCCGATATGAATAGTGATGGCATCCAGGATCTGGTTGTGGTCGATGAATACGCCTTCAATCTCGCCGTGTACTTCGGCGACGGGACCGGCGCCTTCCGGTCATCCGCGAGCTATCCGCTGGGAAGTTACCCTTATTTCGCCGCCATTGGCGACCTCAACGGCGACGGAAAACCCGACGTCGTCGCCGTTAATAAGCTGTCTAATAGCGTGGAGGTTCTTCTCGGTGCTGGACGAGGCCTGCTTCAACCCGGCGTGCCCTATGCGGTCGAAACTTTCCCTTTCTCGGTGGTCATCGCCGACTTCAACGCCGATGGCATACCCGACTTAGCTGTCACGAACAACACCTCGGGGACAATCTCGATTCTCCTCGGCATCGGGGACGGCACCTTCAAGCCCGAATAAGGTATTCCCATTTGAGCCAAATCATGCACATCCGAGCGATTTCAGTTCTTTTCTTGTTCTGGGGCGTAAGCCGATTAAATGCTCAGAACTTCAACGCCGCGCCATTCGTTGAAAATCTTGCCGGCCCGTTCGGTATTGTCGCTGTCGACCTGAATGGGGACGGCAAACCCGATCTCGCTGTAACCAATCGCCTCACGGGAAGCCTTGAAATCCTCCTCGATGCAGGAAATGGCACCTTTCATGCCCCCTTGATTACGCTCCTCGGAACGGTTCCCACCCAAATCGCCGTCGGCGATTTCAACCATGATGGCAAGATGGATCTGGCCGTAGCCAATGACAGTCCTGGCACTCTCATCGTCTTCATAGGCAACGGTGACGGCACCTTCCGCAATATCCGTACTTACCCTTGCGGGAACAATAACTCTTCTATCCTGGCAGCCGACTTCAACTCCGACTCGCTACCCGACCTTCTCGTCACGAATCGGCTCTCCAACACCATGTCGTTGCTGCTGGGTAATAGCAACGGGAGTTTCCAGCCCGCGATCACAGTGTCCCTTCCAAATCCCTACATTGCTGCCGCGGCGGACTTCAATCACGACGGCAAGCTCGATCTGGCTGTCACCAACCGCAATCTCAATACCCTATCGGTCCTTCTCGGTAACGGCGACGCGACTTTTCAGGCGCCCACCACTTACACTTTTCCCAACAACATCTCATCGGTCTATGTCGCCGATTTTAACGGCGACCACCGAAAAGACCTCCTCGTTGTCGATGAGTACGCCTTTAACTTAACCATCATGACAGGCGATGGCTCCGGCGCGTTTCAGCCGCGGTTCACCTATTCTCTCGGCCAGTTCCCTTATCTGGCCGCCGTCGGAGACCTCAATCTTGATGGCCACACTGACATCGCCGTCCTCAATAAGCTCTCGAACAATGTCGAAATCCTGCTCGGCATCGGCGATGGAACCATGCAGCCCGGCGTCACCTATCCCGTCCAGACTTTTCCTGTTGGAGTGGTCATCGCCGATTTTAACGGCGACGGCAAACCCATTTGGCCATCACCAACACTCAATCGGGAACGCTCTCCATATTATTGGGCAATGGCGATGGCACCTTCCAGCCCGCCAATAGTTTTCCCGTGTAAACAACCGATCGGGCTCGCAAGTCTCAATTGTGAGTGAATGCTAAACTCCTGATTGTGATCAAGCCAATACGCCGCGTCGCCGTTTTGGGCGCTGGAACCATGGGTTCGCGCATCGCCGCCCACTTCGCCAATGCCGGAATTCCCGCTCTCCTGCTCGACATCGTTCTTCCCAATCAGGCCAATCGAAATGCCGCGGCAATGGGCGGCATGGACGCCGCGCTAACGGGAAAACCCGCAGCCTTTTTTAATACCGCTGCCGCAAGTTTGGTTACGCCTGGAAACTTTGAAGACGATCTAGCGAAACTCAAAGAAGTCGACTGGATCATCGAAGCCGTGACCGAAGATCTTCAAATTAAGCGGTCGCTGTTCCCCAAGGTTGCGGCCAATCGGAAGCCCGGCGCAGTAGTTTCGACTAACACTAGCGGCATTCCGCTTTCCTTGATCTCGGAGGATTTCTCGCCGGATTTTCGCCAGAATTTCTTGGGGACGCACTTTTTCAATCCGCCGCGCTATTTGCATCTCGTCGAAATCATTCCGGGCTCGGAAACATCGCCCGAAGTTCTTAGCTACATCTCCGATTTCTGTGACCGCCGCCTGGGCAAGGGTGTGGTGCCGTGCAAAGATACGCCGAACTTTATTGCTAATCGCATCGGCAGCTTCTTCGGGTCTACGATTCAGAAGCTCACGGTTGAAGAGGATTACACGCTTGAGGAAGTGGACACGCTGACTGGCCAGTTAATTGGCCTTCCCCGCTCCGGCAGCTACCGGCTTCTGGACATTGTCGGGCTTGATGTGTGGGCGCATGTCACCCGCAACCTTTATGATGCGGTGCCGAATGATCCCTACCGCGATCGTTTCGTGATGCAGCCATTTCTGACCGAGATGATCAGCCGCGGATGGTTGGGTGAAAAGCGCGGCCAAGGCTGCTACAAGCGGACCGGCAAAGGCGCGGACAAGCTAATCCAGGCCATCGATTGGAAGACGCTTGAGTACCACCCGATGAACAAGGCGCGATTCGCCTCAGTCGAGACGATTCGCACTATCGAAAACCTGCCAGAGCGGCTGCGGGCTTTGGTGGCGCTGCCCGATCGCGTGGGTAGTTTCCTGTGGAAGGCTTTCAGCGATCTGCTGATCTACTCGGCGCTGATGGTCCCCGAGGTTTCGGACCAAATCGTTGAAATAGATCGCGCGATGAAGTGGGGCTACGTCAACACGCTTGGGCCGTTCGAACTCTGGGATGCGCTTGGCGTTGAGGCCACGGTGAAGCGCATTCAAGACGAAGGCCGCTCGATTCCTCCCAGCGTCGAGAAGATGCTGGGGTCCGGCGCGACTTCGTTTTACCGCGCAGCGGACCACGACGGAAAGCCGGGCACTGAGCATTTCGATCTGGGTGCAAGTCAATACAAGGCGCTTGAGCCACGCCCGGGGATCATCTCATTGGCCGAGACCAAGCGTGCGCGCGGAATCGTCAAGAAGAATTCCGGGGCGTCGCTGGTTGATCTTGGGGACGGCGTGCTGTGCGTTGAGTTCCACAGCAAAATGAACTCCATCGGCGACGATTTAATCGCCATGATCAATGCGGGAATCGATGAGACTTCGCGCAACTTCAACGCCATGGTGATTGCGAACCAGGGCGAAAACTTCAGTGTGGGCGCGAACATCATGATGGTGCTTCTCGCCGCCCAGGAAGAGGAGTGGGATGAACTCGACCTCGCCATCAAGCGTTTTCAGAACGTCAACATGGCGATCAAGTATGCGCCGAAGCCGGTTGTGGTCGCGCCGTTTGGCATGACCCTTGGCGGCGGATGCGAAGTCGCGCTGCATGGGGCGCGCGTGCAGGCGTCGGCAGAACTCTATATGGGGCTGGTGGAAGTCGGCGTCGGCTTAATTCCTGGTGGCGGGGGCTGTAAAGAGATGCTGCTGCGGCTAACTAACACCCAAACGGCTTTTGAAACCATTGGATACGCCAAAGTTTCCATGAGCGCTTTCGAAGCCCGCGATCTCGGCATGCTTCGTCCGCAAGACGGCATCTCCATGAACGCGGAACGGCTCATTGCGGATGCCAAAGCGGCGGCGCTTTCTCTCGCTCGGGGATATGCGCCGGGCACACCGCGCACCGACATCAAAGTGGGCGGCGAAGAAGATTTCGCGCTGCTTAAGATCGGCATCTGGACCGCTCGCCAGGGCGACTATATTTCCGACTACGACGTCTCTATCGGTGAAAAGCTGGCCTACGTATTGTCCGGAGGCCGTGCTACCGGGCAACAACTCGTCTCGGAACAGTATCTTCTCGATTTGGAGCGGGAAGCATTTCTCAGCCTTTGCGGCAATCCGCAAACCCAGCAGCGCATTCAGCACATGCTGAAAACGGGAAAGCCGCTGCGTAACTAATTTAAGGAACTCATATGGAACAAGCCGTCATCATCGATTGCCTGCGCACGCCGGTTGGCAAAGCTCCGCGCGGCACTTTGCGTCACGCCCGGCCGGACGATCTCGCCGCTGCCGTGATCATGCGCCTCCTCTCAAAATATCCGCAAGTGAATAAAGAAGATATCGAAGACGTGATCCTCGGCTGTGCCATGCCCGAGGGCGAGTCTGGAAACAACATGGCGCGGGGCGCGGCATTGCGCGCGGGCCTTCCCGATTCTGTCACCGGTGTCACTATCAACCGCTTTTGCAGTTCGGGTCTGCAATCGATCGCCATGGCCGCGGACCGCATCCGCACGGGAGGAGCGCACATCATAATCGCCGGCGGGA
Organism: Terriglobia bacterium; assembly: GCA_025358575.1. Taxonomy (GTDB): domain Bacteria; phylum Acidobacteriota; class Terriglobia; order Bryobacterales; family Bryobacteraceae; genus JANYJA01. Next base: position 7,048 of record JANYJA010000137.1, on the reverse strand, counting down.
GCGAATCCATGTCGCTCATCCCCAAAGGCGGCAGCAAGCCCGCGCCGAGCCCCTGGTTCGCGGAGCATCGGCCCGAGTTGTACATGAACATGGGCCTCACCGCCGAACAGTTGCAGCGGCGGCATCGGATTTCTCGTGAGGATCAGGACGCGTTTTCGCTGCGCAGTCATCAGAACGCTTTGAAAGCTCAAGCGGAGGGCCGCTTCGACGATGAACTGGTTCCGGTAGAAGTCAGCACAACGACTATCCATGGCGGCAAGGCGAAGACGACCACCGCGACTTTCACGAAAGACGAAGGGCCGCGACCCGATACTTCTATCGCAGGTCTGGCTAAGCTGAAACCAGTTTTTCACGCGAATGGAAGTGTCACCGCCGGAAATTCTTCGCAGACCAGCGATGGCGCGGCGTGCGCGCTCGTGATGTCCGCAACCAAAGCCAAGGAGCTTGGTCTTACACCAATGGCTCGCTTCGTCAGCTTCGCGACAGGCGGCGTGCCACCCGAAATCATGGGCATCGGGCCGGTTGTCGCAATTCCCAAAGCTCTGGCGCTCGCGGGATTGAAGCTCGATGATATCGACGTGATCGAATTGAACGAAGCATTCGCCGTTCAATCTCTCGCCGTGATTCGCGTTGCGGGTCTCGATATGGAGAAGATCAATCTGAATGGGGGAGCGATCGCGCTGGGCCATCCGCTCGGCTGCACCGGCGCCAAGCTTACCGCGACAATCCTGCGCGAAATGCAGCGGCGGAAGTCGAAATACGGCATGGTCACGATGTGTGTGGGCGGCGGACAGGGCGCGGCCGGCGTCTTTGAAAGAATGTAAACCGAGAGAATGAAGAGGCACTATGGCAACAGCGACAGCATCGTATCCCAAGACCATCGGCGGTTCGTTTCTCATTGAAGACCGCACGCCGGAAGAGATTTTCACTCCCGAAGACCTGACGGATGAGCACCGCGCCATTGCGCGCACGGCCAACGAATTTTGGAACAAAGAAGTTGAGCCGAACCTCGAAGAGATCCAACACGGCAATCACGATGTCGCGGTGAAGGTCCTGCGCAAGTCGGCGGAGTTGGGTTTGCTGGCCATTACGACGCCCGAGCAATACGGAGGCATGGAGCTCGACCTCGCTTCGGTGGTAGTTGCCGCTGAAACACTCGCCCGTGACGGTTCATACGCCGGCTGGCACGGCGCGCACGCTGGTATCGGCACAATGCCCATTTTGCTGTTCGGCACGGAAGAACAAAAGCAGAAGTATCTGCCCAAGCTTTCAACCGGGGAGTACATCGGCGCATATTGCCTGAGTGAGCCGCAGGCTGGCTCGGATGCTCTGGCGGCAAAGACGCGCGCCGATCTTTCGCCCGATGGAAAGCACTACATCCTCAACGGTCAGAAGATGTGGATCACCAATGGCGGAAAGGCCGACCTGTTTACGGTATTCGCCAAAGTGGGAGGCGAGCAGTTTACGGCGTTTTTGGTAGAACGCAACTTCGCCGGCGTGACCAGCGGCGCGGAAGAGAAGAAGATGGGCATCAAGGGGAGTTCAACTTGCGCCATCTTCCTCGATAATGTGCACGTCCCCGTTGAAAACGTTCTCGGTGAAATAGGGCGGGGACACATCATCGCCTTTAACATCCTGAATCTTGGGCGCTTGAAACTCGGCCCCTTCGCGGTCGGTGGATCGAAAAACGTTCTTGCCATTTGTTTGAAGTACTCGAAAGAGCGCAAGGCATTCGGCACCACCATTTCGCACTTTGGAATGATTCAGCACAAGCTGGCTGAAATGGCGATTCGGATTTATGCCGCCGAGTCGATGACCTATCGAACTGTCGGCCTCATCGAATCGCAGCTCGAAGACCTCGATTGGAAACAAGCCGACGCCCCTAAGCGCATGCTCAAGGCCGTCGAGGAATTTGCCGCCGAGTGCTCCATCATCAAGGTTTACACCTCAGAAGTGCTCGATTATGTGGTGGACGAGGGTGTTCAGATCCACGGGGGATACGGCTTCCATCAGGACTACGCGGTGGAACGGGCGTATCGTGATTCGCGCATTAACCGGATCTTTGAAGGCACTAACGAAATCAACCGTATGCTGATTACCGGCATGCTGCTCAAGCGCGCCGCGCGAGGCCAGCTCGGCTTGGTGAAAGCGGCTCAGGCCATCATGGCTGAGATTCTCAGCGGCCCGTCATCATCGTTCTCTGAAAACGAAGAAGCGCGCCTGGTGCAGAACGCGAAGAAGATTTCGCTCATGCTCATGGGCCTGGCATTCCAGAAGTACATGATGGAGCTCGAAAAGCAGCAGGAGATTCTCGCCGCGATTGCGGAAACCATCATGGATGTCTTTGCCATGGAGTCAGTCCTGCTTCGCACTCAAAAACTACATGCCGCTGAAGGCTCGCAAGCACACGATCTCAGCGGAGTGTTTCTGCGCGACGCCCTGGGCCATATCGAACTGAATGCCCGCACCGTTCTTGCCGCTTGTTCCGAAGGTGATGCTCTGCGCACCAACATGGTGGTTCTGCGGCGCTTCATGAAGTTCGAGCCCGTCGATGCGATCGCGATTCGCCGACGCATAGCCACGCGCCTGCTCGAAGCTGAACGCTACATTGTCTGAAACCATTGTCGTTACGGTGGGGTTGCCTGGTTCGGGGAAATCCACTTATCTCGCCGGACTGGGCGTGACGCCAATCTCGTCCGATGCGATCAGGCAGCTTCTGGCCGACGACGCTACCGACCAGAGCATCCACGCCCGCGTTTTCGCGACCATGCGCTATCTGCTGCGCCAGCGACTCGCGTTGCGGCGCTTGACAACTTACATGGACGCCACGCACCTGACGCCTGGCGAGCGCGCGCCGTACATCCAAATCGCCAGAGCATATGGGTCCCGAGTGGAGGCATTGTTTTTCGATGTGCCGCTTGGAATTTGCCTCGCCCGCAATACCGCGCGGTCGCGCGTTGTCCCGCCGGAAGCATTGATGGAAATGTCCGCTAAACTTCAGCCGCCCACTGAGAGCGAAGGTTTCGACACCGTCATCCGCATCGATTGATTGCAAAACCGCAACGTTTCCGCTCCAGATTGCATCCGCGGTTGGCGCGTGAGTATAATTCGAAAACCTTGCCGCGTACCTCAAGGTTGCTGAGGTCACGAAAATTCCGCACTCCACTGGTCCGGCTCAGCGGTCTCCATAAATCCAATTTCGAGGTGTCATCTAATGTCTCGCAACCCAGCGAAAGTGTTTTTCTGCCTCGTGCTCTCCATGCTGCCGCTCTCCGCGCAGACCACCGGAGAGCTGCGCGGCACCGTCAAAGATCCCGCGGGGCTTGTGGTTCGCGGCGCGCAAATTTCCGCATCGCAGACCGGCGGCGGCATCTCGCGCCGCGGTGTCACTGACGACCATGGCGAATTCATCCTCCCCACGATTCCCGTCGGCACATACCAAGTCGAGGTGAAAGCCGAAGGTTTTAAGACCCACGCGCAGGAAGGCGTCGAGGTCACCTTGGGCCACGTGATTCTGGTGAATGTCGCTCTCGAGCTAGGGTCCACAATGCAAACTGTCACTGCAGAGGCCGATGCGGCGCTGGTTGAAACGACCAGCACTCAACTCGGCGCGGTGGTGAATTCGAAATCGATTGTCGGACTTCCGCTCAACACCCGCGATACCTATCAACTGCTTCAATTGCAGCCAGGAGTGCAATCGCAGCAAGGCTACGATCTGTTTGCCGGAAGTGAAAACGCGGGCGTCGTATCGGTGAACGGGGGCCGCGGCCGCGCCAATAATTTTAACGTCAACGGCGGCGACGCCAACGACCAGTTCATGGGCATACCGGCAATTCAGCCCTCGCCCGACACCATCGAGGAATTTCGCGTTTTAACCAATACGTTCGATGCGGAGTATGGCCGCAACTCCGGATCGGTGGTGAACGTCGTCACCAAAGGCGGCACCAACAGTATCCACGGCGACGCCTACGAATTCTTCCGGAACCGCTCACTCAACACGCGCGGCTTCTTCGATACCATAAAACCGAAGTTCAATCAGAATCAGTTCGGCGGCACGCTAGGCGGACCGATCATCAAGAATCGGACGTTTTTCTTCGTCTCCGCCGAACAGCGCGAAATTCGGCAAGGGATTTCTTCCGACGTGGTGACCGTCCCGACCCTTTCCCAGCGCGCGGGAGATTTTTCCGCGGGTGGCACTTTCACCGGAACGCTGACGGATCAGAACGTTGCCGACGTAGTGAATCTGCGCCCAGGGTGTGCCAATGCCATCACCGCGCTCGGTGGCGCTCCGCTGGCCGCGGGCACCCAGTGGTCCTCGATTTTTCCGACCGCTCAAATTCCCACACAGTGCTTCGACCCCACGGCCGCGGCCCTGCTGAAGCGCTTCGTGCCGCTGCCTAACGTTGCCGGCAATTTCCTGCAGACCGTGCCGGTCCAAGCGGATAGCGGAATTCAGTGGACCACGCGGATCGATCATCGCATCGGCAATTCGCACCAGCTAAGTGCTTACGCATACTTTGACGACGATGCCACCGAGAAGCCTTTCGCACGGTTCCAGGCCGCCGGCGCAAACGTGCCCGGCTTCGGTTCGGACTACAGCACTCGCAACCAGCAATACACGCTGAGTGAGACGTGGACCATCAGCCCCACTACCATCAACGAAGCGCATTTTGGATTCTTTCGCGAAGGCCAATTGAAGTTCAATCACCCGCAGCGAACGAATTTGGTTCAGGGCTCTTGCGGCGCTGACGTTCCCGCCAGCCAATGCTTTGCCGACCCTGCCAACCCTCGTGCCGGCATCACACCTAATCTCGGTGCCATCCATGAAGGCGTGCCCTTTATTTCTCTCGCTGGCGGATTCACCATAGGAAACAGCTCGGAGGGGGAACTCCCGCAAGCCGGCAACAGTTTCCACTTTACCGACAACCTGAGTAAGGTCGCTGGCAACCACAGCCTGAAGTTCGGCGTCGATGCTCGTCGCCAGCGCTTCGACCAAACTCTCTATTTCAACGTGAACGGAAATTATTCGTTCAACGGCGGCACTAACGATGTTGGCAGCACCGATCAAGTCGCTAATTACCTTCTCGGTCTGCCTACAAGCTATTCGCAAGGATCCGCGCAGACCGAGAACGTTCGCAGCACCGCGCTTTATTTGTTCGCGCAAGATAGCTGGAAAGTCCGCAAGGACCTGACGCTGAACTACGGGCTTCGATGGGAACTCAACACCCCGCTGAAAGATATAGGTCAGCGCGTGCAGACGTTCCATCCCGGCCAGCAGACAACGCTTTATCCATGCCAGTTGAAACCCGACAACCCTCTAGTGCAGACTTTCGGCAGTGCCGATTGCAGTGCCGGTGGTCCCGCCAACGCGGTTAACCCGCTCGGCCTTGTGTTTCCGGGCGATAGGGGCGTGCCGACATCGCTGACCAACACCTACTACAAGTCATTCGCGCCGCGCATTGGCTTGGCATACAGCCCTTCCGCCGATTCCGGATTTCTTCATTTTCTCTTCGGCGCGCCTGGCAAGACTAGCATCCGCACCGGCTGGGGAATGTTCTACAACCCCGTCGAGCAACTGGTGCTTGAGCAGTTCAGCGCTGAGCCTCCGTTCGGCGGCAGTTCCAGTTTTTCCAACCCGCTGTTCAACACGCCGTTCGTTGGACAGAACGGAACCGTCAATCCCAATCCGTTCAACGGTATCCTAAACCCGAAACGTGGAACTCCGATTGATTGGTCCTCGTTCCGTCCGCTGCTTCTGTACGGACAGTTCCAGCCCAACCTGCGCTCTCAATACGCCGTTCAGTACAACTTCAACGTTCAGCGCGAGCTTCCGGGAAATATGGTGCTGCAAATGGGCTACGTGGGGTCGCAAGGCCACCGCCTGCTCGCGTCGCACGATCTGAATTATGGTCAAGCGCAGCCATGTCTCGATCTGAATGCGCTGTCTGGCTTGGCTGGCGACAATTCACTGGCGTGCGGGCCCTTTTCGTCCGATTCTTCCTACACCATCGCGGCCAATGAAATTCCTTCGGGATTTCAACTGCATTTGCCTTACGGTCCCGCGCCCGTGGTGACCGGGCCGAACCCAAATCCCATTACGCTAGTGGGCTTGCGCAGATATTCCTCCCCGCTCTGCAATCCCCTGACCGGCGCTGGATGTCCGCCTGATGGCGTACCGGTGTTCGCCAGCATCTTCGCCGAAGATACCGTCGCGAATTCCAATTACAACTCGTTGCAGGCCAGTCTCGAGAAGCGCTTCTCGCATGGGTTGCAATTCCAGGCTGCCTACACTTTCAGCAAGTCGATCGACAATGCGTCTAGCTTTGAGAATGAGCTGAATCCGCTGAACTACCACGCCAGCCGCTCGCTATCGTACTTCGACGCGCGTCAGCGGCTGGTTGTCAGTTACGTCTACCAATTTCCGGGTCTGGCGGGTCATGGCTTAGCGGGCAAGATGTTGAGGGGCTGGGGAAGCTCCGGCATCGTCTCGTTCCAGAGCGGATTTCCGATCCCCATCACCTCGTCCGACGACTTGGAATTGATGAATAGCGTATTCTTTTCGTCGGCTGGCGAGCCCAATCGCGTTGCCCAGGTCAAGCGTCTCGACCCCCGCAACGGGTACCACACTGCGTTCGACCCATCCGCGTTCCAGCAGCCGACACTCGGCTTGATCGGCAATTCCCCGCGCACCGTTTGTTGCGGACCCGGTATTAACAACCTGGACCTCAGCCTGATGAAGGACACACGCATCCACGAGACTTTCAATCTGCAATTCCGCGCCGAGTTCTTCAACGTGGCGAATCACACGCAATTCAGCAAAGTGGATGGCAACATTTCCGATGGCGACGTGACCAACGGAGGCACTTTCGGCAAAGTGCTGCGCGCCCGCGACCCGCGGCTGATTCAACTCGCTCTGAAGCTGATCTTTTGACTACAGCTATCCTAAGAATGTTCCAGCAAGAGAGATTTACAAACTTGACGATTCCTAAAGGAAGCACCCGCAGATGTACTCAGCACTCCAGCACGAAATCGAGGTTTACGAGAAGCG
>JANYJA010000030.1 GCA_025358575.1 Terriglobia bacterium | reverse complement strand
CCGATCCGCAAGCTCCCGATCGCCGTTCTCACCAGCTTCAGCACCTTGCTGTCAACCGCCTCCAGCATGCGGCGTACCTGTCGATTCCGCCCTTCGGTGACCGTGATTTCTAGAAACGTGTACTTCTCGGAATCGCGCACGCGATTCACCACTGCCCGCCGCGTCGGCCCATCGCTTAGTTCCACGCCCGCGCGCAGCCGGTCGATTTGTTCGTTGCTGATTCGCGTTGAAGCCTTCACCAGATAAGTCTTCGGAACATGATGCTCGGGATTCGTCAAACGCTCCGCCAACTGAGTGTCATTAGTCAAAATTAACAGGCCGCTGCTATCCAAATCGAGCCGCCCCACCGGAGAAAGAAAGCCTTCAACGTCGGTCAGCAAGTCATACACCGTGGCCCGCCCTTCCGGGTCTGTGTAGGTCGTCAGATAGCCTTTGGGCTTATACAACAACAAATATTGTTTCTTTGCCGAGACCAGCGGTTTGCCATCGAACGTGACCCGATCCCGCTCGAAATTCACCCAGTGATCGGGGTTCTCGATCACCTTCCCATTCACCCGCACGCGCCGCTCTCCAATCCAGCTTCGCGCTTCGGTGCGCGACCCCAGGCCCGCTTTGGAAATCACGCGTTCAAGGGTCTTCGGCGCGCCCGGCTGTTTCACCGCAGCACGATCTTGGCGAGCCCCGCATTGTTCCCGCTATCAATAGCGCGCAGCACCAGCAGATGCTCTCCGCTTGCGACGCCGTCCAGATGCAAATGAAACGTCTCACTCTGCGAATCGATCACTCCATCCACGGACACCATCGGGACCCACGGCCCCGCATCCAGCGCATATTCGCATCGTCGCAAAGTGGATGTCGCATCGCTGGCTTCGAAATCCAGATCGACCCCTATCCCATTCCGTCGCGGCGCTCCCACTTTCAGCACCGGCGGCGTATTGTCGATCAGCACCGGCGTGCTGATTAAATCCGATTCGCGTGCCGTCCCGGGCGGATTGACTTCACGGTCCGAAGCCACCACGCGGAAATAATAACGCCCGTCCGCCAGCGCGTCGCCGTCCAAAGTAAAACTATTCTCATGCATCCCAGACTTCAGCAGCTTCCATTCGCGCTCGCCCTCGCCGCGAAAGTAGAGCGAGTACACCAGCCGGTCGCCCTCGGGATCGTCTGCCTGCCACGTCACCAGAAGTTGTTGCGCCGCGGCGCGAGAAAGTGTCTGCGTCGGCGTACCGGTCGATGTCGCCGGCCCGCTGTCGCCTGTGTCCGTTACGGTGATGCTGTAGGCCGCGGTCGCCGCGCCATTGGTCCCCAAGCTTGACGGCTTGGCGGCAGGCGCGCTCGATACCTGCGTCAACACTAAAATCGACCTCACCATTGGCGCTGAATTCTGCGGGAGATAGGAAATCCCCACGCTGTCGAGCGATGCATTTGCCCCCGTCAACTCAGCCTTCCACTCGATGTAACGCGCATTCGGGCTCGTCACTTGCGACCCCGCCGAACTTATCATCGGCGCGGACCAATCACTCCATGTCCGGTCCGGTCTCAGCGCATTCCCGCTGCGCGTGCGCAGCGCGACGCCCTCGCCGCCCCACCGCACATTTCCCCATTTAGCCACCGTATTCGCATCGAAGATCGGCGATTCATAAGACCCCGTGGTGACCGCCTGCTCGCCAAGCCGATAAATCTTTCCCATGCCGCCTGTCGCCGCCAAAACCGACTTTCCGCTCGCCAGCAGCCGGGTCGCTTCGGCGTCATTCGTCTGCGCCACCAGCGTCAGTTTCCGGTCCGCGCTCAGCCGGTAGATGCGGCTATTCACGTCCGTCGCAAACAGAATCTGTCCCTGCTGGGCGAGAAGATCGTACACGTTTTCTTCCTTCGAACTCCACAGCGTCTCCACCGTATTGTCCGGATGTATCTTGTAAATTGCGGATCGCTCCACCGTCCCGGAAACATCCACAATCTGCGACGTCACAGCCGCCACCGGCACCGCTGCGGGCGTCGCCGCCACCGTGGTCTTTGTGGGATCTGCCGGTGCTTTTATTTCAGGACCGGATTGCGCGCTTTCCGCCGTCACCGTGATTGATTGCGAAACCGCCGGAACCGTGCCGCTCCCCGCCGCTCCCGTCACTGCTTGCGCCGCGCTCTGCGTCCGCTTGTTTACCGACCCGCCCAGCCCCACGGCGAAGATGCTGCCATCCGTGTCCATCGAAATAGCGCGAATTTCCGGCAGCGAGGAATCGTAAAGCACGAACGCTTTATCCTTCGCCGATATGCGATACAGAATTCCATTTGGCTCCGTACCCGCCAGCAGCCGCCCTTCCGCATCCACCGACAAACCCGTCACATGCGCCTGCCCCGTGTCGTAAAACTGCTCGCCTATGCCCGCAGCCGTTACGCGATACACCTTGCCTTGATCGCCCGTGCCCACAAACAGCGCACCATCATGAGCCACCGCCAGCGACCAGATGTAGCGCGACTTCGGCGCGAAATACTCCGTTGCCTTCCCGTGCTCGATGCGATACACCTTGCCGTCCGGAGAAGTGCCCGCGTAGATCACGCCCAGCTTGTCCACTGCAAGCGCGAAAATCTCGGGCTGTTCCGCCGACCACAGCAGTGAACTCTTGCCGCTTTTATCAATCCGATACAGCCGCCCGCGATTTCCGGTTCCCGCATAGACACTGCCATCCGGCCCTTGCGCCAGGCTCCAGATCACCGGCTGGTCCGAAGTGAATATCGCGTCGAGCTTCGGCGCTAGCGTCAAATGCCCGTCGCGGCTCAGAGAAAGCCCGTCTATTTTCCCTTTCAGGAAATCCTGGTAGCTGGTCATCTCCCAGGTTGCCGTGGATGAAGCCGGCAAGCGCGCGCCACCCAGAAACAACGCACTCGCGAGTGCGGCAGCTATTCGAAACTTCAATCTTTTACCTCGACCTGCACGGTCTTCGAGCCGGTAATCATCATCTCGCCCGCCGAAATTTCCAGTTCAGTCAATTTCGAATTACGCGTCTGCTGCGCGGTCTGCGATCCCGCCAGAATCATCGCCAGCGATGGCGGCGGGTCCGGAAAATCTTCGCCTTCGATCTGAAATGCCGGATCGTTGCGCCACACGCGCACATACGCTTTGTCGTTGGCGCGTAGCCGGTTCACCGTCGAAATCAGTTGATCCGCTGAACGCGGCGTCACGCTCAACGTTTGTCGCAATTCAGTCACGCTGGTCTGGTTGCCGTCCGCTACCGTGAAATAGAGCGGCCCCGGAGGCATCCCGATCGGCACCGTATACTTCACCGACCGCGTCACCTCCGCGCCATTCTCGCCGGTCAGCAGCGTGTTCAACTCCACCGTGTCTCCAGGGTGAACCTCGCGCCGCGACGGCGTCACCTGTTCAATGTTCAGCACCTTCTTGCTGTCGAACGATTCAATTTGGAGCGCCACGCGCTTCACTTGCAGCGTGTCGAAGCCGCCTTGCAAAATATACGACAGCGGAATCGCCGCCGAGAGCGAAGCTTGCATCGCGGACCCTTGATCGCCCGAATAAATATTGCTCAATTGCACTGGCGGTCGCTGGTCGAATTCAATCCTGCCCCTCACCGAAAGACTCGATGTCCCCGTGGTGCGCTCCGTCGCATCGATCGATGAGAACACCGCCATCTGAATTAAAAATGGCGAAAGAAATCGGTCGTTGACCATCTGCATTCGATAAGTGTCCAGAGGATGCCCCGCTCGACGCACGCCGATCTCAACCGGTATCAATGCCGCCGCGCCGCCTAGCACGCCCGCGATGGCCGTGTTGCGATCCTGCGAGATGGTTCCCATCAATTCCTTCGGCGCCGAAATCTTGAAAGACGAATTCAGATTTGGCAGCAGCGTCATCACTTCCGAGCGCGCAAACGGAAGCTGCGTCGGACCCACCGCCAGAAACCGGTGCCCAAATGCGTAGAGTTTTTCACCGTCGATGTAAGTTACCGTGCCATCCGCGCCCACGCTCATGTCGCCGGTCATCAGCTCGACGCTGATCATCGAGCCCGGCATCAATCGGCTCGGATCGCCCATCCGATTCTCAACTTTTCCGCCCAGAGAGACGCCCTGCGAAGGCTCCAGACCCAGCGCCCGCAACTGCGGCGCGAATCGGTCGATGGCCGCGTGCGTAAATCCCCCGAGCGAAATCGGTGTAGCGATCTCCAGCATCTTCGGATCGGAAGGAGCCATCGTCGGCAGCCAGGCTTTCAGATCGCTTAATGCATTTCCGGAACCCGCCAACGCTGTCAGCCGGGGAAGCGGTTCCGTGCCCGCATCGCTCACGCGCACCATTTCTTCAATAGGCCTGATGCCGGCAATGGGATCTTTCGAAAACGGAAACGCCATCGCCACCGCGCCAACCAGTTTCCCGTCGATGTAAACCGGGCTCCCGCTCATCCCTTGCAGCACTCCCGTATGTGCCAGCGGGCCACCCGAAAGACGCGCCAGAATTAACGATTGCTTGGGGCCAATATTCTCAAGTACGCCCAGAATTTCCACTTGGAAATCTTCAATCCGGTCGCCCAGGAATACCGTCTTGCCGGTGCCGCGCATCCCAGCCTTTAGGTCTTTGATCGGGAAAAACGGGGTTGCCGCGGGGCAGGGAAGTCCACACCACAAGACGCACGAAACTACCGCGGTCGGGAGAAAACGGAACACTCCTCAGTGTACTCTACATCCCTGTCGGGGTACCATCACGCCAGCGGCAAAACCTGCCGATGTTATACTAACGAAGGCATTTCCCGCATGGCGTCAGTCGTCAGTGTAACTCCCGAACAGCATGGCAGGTCGCCCTTCCAGTGGAGCACCATTGCGTGGTTCGGAGTCCTCCTCGGCATCTGTTACGGACCGGTTTTGATCATGCTGGTCCACCAGTGGAACACCGATGATGACATGGGACATGGCTTCTTCGTCCCCGTTTTGGCCGCCTACATCGCTTGGCGAAAACGCGATGAGTTAGCCGGAGTCATGGCGCGGCCGAATTGGTGGGGCTTGCTCATTGTGATCTACGGTGCGCTTCAGCTTTACATCGCTACACTGGGCGCCGAATTGTTTCTGGCACGCACCGCATTCGTTATTTCGACGACGGGAATTGTGCTGCTTCTCGGCGGCGTCGAATACCTCAAAATCTTCCGATTCCCCCTCTTCCTGCTCATATTCATGGTTCCGATTCCTGGCGT
>JANYJA010000029.1 GCA_025358575.1 Terriglobia bacterium | reverse complement strand
GTCGCGATTTTGGCTCTGTTGCGCGGCTGCCGCAGCACGGACGCGATGGCGAATTCGATTTTGCGCCGAAGCTCAGGTGGCCCGGAGACGACGCGCGCCCGCGTCAGCGCCATGTGCTCCCACGTCCACGCTTCATGTGTCTGGTATTCGATGAAGCTCGAAAGCTGCGTCGCCACTGGGCCTTTCTGACCAGACGGCCTGAGGCGAAGATCAATTTCGTAGAGCGCGCCCTCCGCCGTCGGCGCCGTGAACGCATTGATGAGCCGTTGCGTCAGCCGCGTGTAGTACTGCGACGGCGACAACGGCTTGAGACCTTTCGACAATGGTACTTCGGCATCGAAGTCGTAGAAATATCCCGGCTGCACCACCACGCCGCGAGCGATCAGTTCCAGAATCCACTGCTCCTCGCCGCGAACATGGGGCACGCGCACTGTGGCGCACCAGCCACCTTCGGGCTCGAGTAACGTGCAGTGCGGATCCAAACGCGTCCGCAGCACATTTAGATTTATGGCGAGTCGCCGCGAGATTTGCGCTTGAATTTCACTTCGAACCCCTAGTAACTCCGGCAGCGCGTACTGCACCGGCGTGCCCACGGAAAGATACGTGTCGGCAATCATTTCCAGCCGCGCCATCGCTTGTTCGCGCAACGCAGCAGGTCCGCTAACTACCATCCAACCGAGTTTCATCTGCGGCAGCCCGATCAGTTTTGAAAGCCCGCTCAGCGAAAACGTAAGCGCGTGTTCAACGCCAGTCAGCGTTGCAACTCGTCCCTCATCCGCAACCAAAACGTAGTCAGCGAACACCTCATCGGAAATCAGCGCCAGCTCGTGCTCGCGGCAGATTTCCACCAACTGCCGAAGCTCATCGCGCTTCAAATAAGATCCCGTCGGATTATTCGGATTCACCACCGCTACCGCGCGCGTCCGCTTTGTAATTGCGGCGCGCAGCGCATCGAAATCGACGAACCATCCGTGATGATGCCGCAACGGATACGGCCGTGTCTCGATTGATTCCAGCGCCGCCAGTATTTCAAACAGCGGGTAAGAAGGGCGGGGAATCAGCACTTCGTCGCCCGGATCGCACAACAGCTTGAAAAGCCATGCGTACGCTTCACTCGTGCTGGTCGTCAGCATCACGCGATCGACTGAAACGCCGTGATGCGCCGCCACCAAAGCCCTTGCGGACGCCAATCCAGAAGACGCCGGATCGTACACCAGCGCACGCTCGTCGAGGAACGCGCCCAGAATCCGCGCCGCGGGATAGGCGAATGCCGCCCGTGTTGGATTCGATTCGGTCAGATCCAAAAGCTCACCAGAGTGGGCGGCCAGCGCATCCGCAATGCGATTTCTCCGAAGGTCGGCTGGCAATCGAGACGAGAACATAAGCTATGCTACGAAAACAGATTACATGGTGACACCCAATCCGCTCACCTTTCTATGTCTGGCCAGCTTTGAGAAAGGCCATGAGTTCCTGCGCGAGTGCAAGCGGCAGGGCTGCCGTGTCTTCCTGCTCACTTCCTTGAGTCTCAAAGAGACCGCCGAGTGGCCCCGCGAAAGCATTGACGAGATTTTTTACATGCCCGACGCGGACCAAGTCTGGAATCGCGCCGATACTCTTTCCGCCGTCAGCTATTTAGCGCGCACCAACGTGATCGACCGCATTGTTCCCCTGGATGATTTCGATCTCGAAATGGCCGCCGAGCTTCGCGAACATCTCCGCATCCCCGGCATGGGGCAGACCACCACGCATTACTTCCGCGACAAACTGGCGATGCGCATCAAGGCTGTAGAGAAAGGCCTGACCGTCCCCGAATTTGTGCATGTCCTCAATCACGACACGATCAACCGGTTCCTCGCGCGCGTGCCGCCCCCTTGGGTCTTGAAGCCGCGCTACCTCGCCGGTGCCATCGGCATCAAGAAGGTTCACGATGCCTCCGAGTTCTGGTCCTTCGCCAATGCGCTTGGCGATCACCAGCCTTCTTACCTGCTTGAACGCTACGTCGCCGGCGATATCTTCCATGTCGATTCCATCGTGTACGAGCGCGAACTGCTATTCTGCCGCGCCAGCCAGTACGGATATCCGCCGCTGGATGTTGCACAAGGCGGCGGCATCTTCACTTCGCGGCTGCTCCCCCCGGAATTTGAAATCACGCGAAGGCTGCTCGACACCAATCGACAGGTGCTTGACGGACTGGGACTGCTGCGCGGGGTTTCGCATACGGAATTTATTCTTGGCCGCGATGACGGCTGCTGCTATTTTCTCGAAACTTCCGCTCGCGTGGGAGGCGCGCATATCGCCGAATATTTGGAAGCCGCCACTGGAATCAATCTTTGGGCGGAATGGGCAAAGATCGAGATTGCGGGCGGCCGCGCACCCTACTCACCGCCCGAGCCGCGCTCGGATTTCGCTGGATTGCTGGTCTCGCTGTCACGCCAGGAATATCCCGACACCGCCGCTTTCGACGATCCTGAAGTAGTCTGGCGCATGCATAAGCGGCACCACATCGGCTTGATCGTGAAGAGCCCCAGTTACCCGCGCATCGAAAAACTGCTCGCTATTTATACGGATCGCGTTCAGGCCGACTTCCACGCCAGTGCGCCCGCCCGCGAGAGGCCCACTCAATGAAGTTGGCTCTCATCGTGATCATCCTTACGGCCGGGCTCAACAACTGCGGCACCCCGCCCCCCACGAAATCCGCTGAATCCGAAGCCGCGCCTGCACCGCCAAAAGACGAAACCGCGCTCTTCCCTCTGGCCGCTCAAACCGGCACGCACGTGGTCGCGAATCACCTGTTGGGCAAACCGTTTCTTCCCGGCGGCACCGTCGCCGATTACAAACTCGACGGGACGTCCTACCAGCTCTTCGCGATCCGAATGCTCACCGGCGATCGAGCCGCGTTTCTTCTGCTCGATTTCAAGAAGAACCTGACGAACCCGAAATATCTTCCGCACATGGGCGGCTACTTCGGCATGGATGGCGCGCAGCCTCTCTACGTATTCGCCAAGAAAGACATCCTCGCCGGCGTAGCGGGGCTCGACCAAGCGAGGGCCGACGCCATCGCGCGCGTGTTCGCCGCCAAGATACATTAATTCGTTTCGGATAGAATCCCTGTATGTTGAAATTTCCTAGCGCACTCGTGGCTCTCGCCTGCGCTACCCTCACCGCACACGCCGATGTCACCCTCCCGCGCCTGCTCGCCGACCACATGGTCATCCAGCGCGACCGCCCGGTCCATTTGTGGGGACGAGCCGCGGACGGCGAACAAGTTTCGGCGACCCTTGGCGGCGACAGGCAAAACACCACGGCGGATGACATAGGTCGCTGGTCGCTGTACCTGAAATCGCCTGCTGCCGGTGGTCCCTACGAAGTCACCATCAAGGCCCACAACGCGATTGTCCTGCATGACGTTCTAGTCGGCGACGTCTGGCTCGCCTCCGGTCAGTCGAACATGGAGTTTCATTTGGGCCAGGCCGACGACGCCCAGCATGAAATCGCCGCCGCCGACTACCCCAACATCAGGTTCCTCCACGTGGATCGCAAGGCTTCCTCATACCCGCTCGACGACGTGATTACCAGCGGCTGGGCCCGCTGCTCTGCCGAAGCGGCCCCTAATTTTTCCGCCGTGGCTTACTTTTTCGCACGCGATCTCCACAAAGATTTGAAAATTCCCGTTGGCGTGATCGACACATCCTGGGGAGGCACTCCTGTCGCCGCATTTACCCCGATGTCCGCAATCGGAAAAGACCCCGCGCTCATGCCGGTCTTCTTGCAGTGGGCTCACTTTATCGATCAGGACAGCACCACCCGCCTTCGCATCGAAAAAGAATCGCGCGCGTATGACGCCGCCGCCGCGCAAGCCAAGGCAGCAGGCAAGCCAGTTCCCGACCGTCGGTGGCATGCGTTTCCCGATTCATGGGCGCCTGCCGGCATCTATAACGGTATGATTGCCCCGGTCACTCCGTTCGCCATCCGCGGTGCGATCTGGTATCAAGGCGAAAGCGATGCCAACGCCGAGCGCGCGCCTCTCTATTCGCGCGTGTTTGAGACCATGATCGCCAGTTGGCGTCAGGCTTGGGGTGTTGGCGATTTTCCATTCCTTTTCGTGCAACTTCCGAACTTCACCGCCGGCCCGCACAACGCTTGGCCCGAGCTTCGCGAAGCTCAGTTGCAAACTCTGGCGCTCAAGAACACCGGCATGGCGATCACGCTGGATCGCGGGACGCCTGACAATATTCATCCCACTCACAAACTCGACGTCGGGATGCGTCTGGCCGCCGCCGCCCGTGCCATCGCATATGGTGGAACCGCCGAATATTCGGGTCCGTTGTTTCGCCAAGCGGTTCCCGAGGATCGTCAAGTCCGCATCTGGTTCGACCACACTGCCGGCGCGCTCAAGGCTAAGAATGGCGAGCTGAAGACGTTCGAAGTCGCCGGTGCCGACCGTAAATTCGCGCCCGCCGCAGCCCGAATCGAGGGCGAAACAATTGTGGTTACCAGCCCGGAAGTGCCAGCCCCGCGCTATGTTCGCTATGCCTGGAGCGACAATCCGGAGGCCACTCTCTATAACGCCATCGACCTGCCCGCGTCGCCCTTCCGCTCGGCCGAATAAAAGGATCACGAATGAAACTTATCGCTCTGCTCGCTCTGACTCTCGCGGTTAACGCCAAGGACGCGGCTAAGATCCACATCCCCGATGGCACGCTCAAAGGCGTCACCTCTGTAGACGGGCAAGTGATCGCGTTCAAAGGCATCCCCTACGCCGCGCCGCCCGTCGGCGACCTCCGCTGGAAGCCGCCCCAGCCAGTGAGCCCCTGGACCGGCGTCCGCAGCGCTGCCGATTACGGCGCGCGCTGCATGCAGGCCCCCATCTTCAGCGACATGATCTTTCACGACAACGGACCTAGCGAAGATTGCCTGCATCTGAACGTCTGGGTGCCCGCCAAATCCGCGCACCGCAAACTCCCCGTCATGCTCTGGATTTTCGGCGGCGGCTTCATGGCCGGCGCGACTTCCGAACCTCGACAGGAAGGCATGAACCTCACGAAGAAGGGCGTGATTGTCGTCAGCATGGATTATCGCCTTGGCATCTTCGGCTTCTTCGCGCACCCCGATCTCGCCAAAGAGTCGCCCCGCCACGCTTCCGGCAATTACGGGCTGCTCGATCAACTCGCCGCGCTGCAGTGGGTTCACAAGAACATCGCCCACTTCGGAGGCGACCCCGGCAACGTGACTCTCTTCGGCGAATCCGCCGGATCGTTTTCGGTCAGCGGGCTGGTCGCTTCACCGCTCGCGAAGAACCTCTTCCAGCACGCCATCGGCGAAAGCGGCGCCATGTTCAGTCAGGCACTTCCGCTCACCGCTCTTGCCGATGCCGAAGCCGAGGGCGTCAAGTTTGCCGGGCCGGCATCGCTCGCCGATCTGCGCGCGAAACCCGCCGCCGACCTGCTTAAAGCCTCCATGGAACAAAAGACAATCCGCTTCTCGACCGACGTCGACGGTTACTTCCTCCCCGAAAGCACCTTCGCTATTTACTCCGCCGGCAAGCAAAGTCACGTGCCGCTTCTCGCCGGATGGAATGCCGATGAGGGTGGCTATAACGCCATCTTTGGCAAAGACGATGTCACCTCGGACAACTACTCCGCCCACCTCAAGACGCTCTACAGCGACAACTCCGAAGCGATCATGAAACTTTACTCCGGCCAGTCCGACGCCGAAATAAAACGCGCCGCGGGCGATCTCGCCGGTGACCGTTTCATCGCCTACTCCACTTGGAAATGGCTCGAGCTCCAAAGCCAGACCGGCGGGTCACCCGTCTACCGATACGAGTTCGACCAAGCGCTTCCTGGTCCCAACGCTACCGCCTATCACTCGGCTGAAATCGAATTCGTTTTCGGTGTGCTCGAAAATAAAAAGCTCGATTGGCGTCCGGAAGATCACAGAGTCTCCGACCTCATGACTTCCTATTGGACGAACTTTGCCCGCACCGGCGACCCCAATGGCGCAGGCCTGTCGCAGTGGCCCGCGTACAACAAGGAGACCGGCTATCAAGTGATGCACTTGAGCGCCGCGCCGAGCGCCGCCCCCGATACGCACCGCGCCCGTTACGAATTTTTGGATTCGCTCAGCCCGTATAAATAAGCAACCAGCGGGCTGGCAGAATTTCCGCGGTGAAAGACACTGGCGTGAAGCCTGCTTCTTTCACGCTGTCGACTTACTATGCGTCGCGGGGGCTGATTGTTATTTCAAAATGCTCAACCCGGCTTGGACCGGCACACTTGGATTTTCGCTCGAAGAATGACGCCAGAAATCCAGCGTCTAGTTCCCGGGTATATAACCGCGCGCCGCGCGGATCTTAAGCGCCTTTCCAATGCTCTTGCCCGCAATGATTTCGCAAATCTCAAAGGCACCGGGTCATCGTATGGCTTTCCGCGCATCACGGCCGCCGGCGCTCGCATGGAATCCGCGGCGCGAGATGCCGACCCAGAAAGGATTCGCGAATCCCTCGCCGAAATTCGTGAGGTGATATCGGCAAGCTACTTAACCGCCGCAATGTTTTTGGTCGTGTGATGCCGCTGGTATACAATAGCCGGAAACACGCTCATGAACCGAAAGCGTTGGTTTCTAGCGATCATATTCGTGGCAATTGTGGCAGGTGTGTTCGCCATGCTGCCGCGGCCACCAAATCATCCCCAGCCCAAGGACTCCTGGCCTTCAGCATCGCAGTACTTGGCGGCCCACCCAGGCCAGGCTGGCGATTCACACGACACGTCGCGCTATGTCCGGATGCGAGATGACGTTCGGATCGCCGTCACTACGTCGATGCCTTCGAGTGTCCACGATGGCCAGCGCGTTCCCGCGGTCCTGCGCATCGCCCGTTACTGGAGGCGGTGGGACATAAGGTGGCCGGCGACCGTGCTCGCCCAGGACAGCAAGGACCCCGCGACGGCCATCCTCAACCACGGATACGTGCTGGTGAACATGGATGTGCGCGGCAGCGGCGCTTCTTTTGGCTCATGGCCGTACGCATACTCCGATACCGAGGTGAAGGATAGCGCCGAGGTGGTCGACTGGATTGTGAAGCAACCGTGGTCGAACGGCGTGGTCGGGACGTGGGGTTTCTCATTCGAATCCGTCAGCGCATTGCTGCTTCTGTCCAACCGCCATCCCGCGGTAAAGGCATGCTTCTTCGATCGGGGCGCATTCGATATTTACGAGGACTTCACGCATCCTGGCGGTCTGCCCGGGTTAGCCCCCGCGCGGTTGCAGTCGGTCTTACACCTCCTGGACCATAACCAGATTCCGCCAGACCGCGCGCCGCCGTGGTTCCTGAAACCATTTTTCCGAGGGGTGGTTCCGGTGGATGGTCCGGAAGGTCGCACGCTTCTCTCACAAGCCATCTCCGAGCACCAAGGCAACGGCGATCTGGCGCAACTGACCGCGCAGGTAACGTTTCGGGACGACGTAGTCCGTCCCTACGAACTTGCGGAGGACTCTGTCGGTCCCTCCGCCAAAGCGGATGAGATCGGCGCGTCTGGAACGCCCGTGCTAATTCTAAAGGGGTGGTTTGACGACCCTGGCGCGGCCTTGAAAACATATGCAAGGCTGAAGAACCCGAGGCATTTGATCCTCGGCCCTTGGAACCACTACCTGCAGAATGCGAGCCCGTTCGCCGTGTGGCACGGGTCCGGATTTGAACTGCAGGGCGAAATCCTGCGCTTCTTCGATCACTATCTGAAGGGCTCGGATAACGGGTATGAAGATCTCGATCCCATCCAGTACTACACACTCGGGGCCGAACAGTGGAGGACGCGAAAAACCTGGCCGCCTGAAACGGACACCAGGCGCTGGTACCTCGAGCGGGACGCTCACTTGAGCGACTCGACTCCTTCCTCGACGGATTCTTTCGACCGCTATAATGTCGACGCGACGTTCCAATCGGCACTCGGACCATCGAATATCCTTAGCGACCTCGCGGCAGTTTATCCCGACCGCCGCACTTCCGATAACCGAACGATGCATTACATGTCTGGCGCGCTAACCGGTAAGGTCGAAATCGGCGGAGCTCCCCAGATTCATCTTTGGGTGAATTCCTCGGCGGCGGATGGCGAGTTTTTCGCGGACCTGGAGGATGTCCGAGAGGACGCATCCGTCCAGTACGTGACCTCGGGTGGCCTGCGAGCGATTCACCGCCGGGTGGCTTTGACTAACGGCAGCGCGCAATCGGGACTGCATAGCTACCGGCGCGCGGATGCGATGCCGCTCGTGCCAGGCGAGCTGGCGGAGATTGCGTTCGATCTCGAACCCACGTCGTACCAATTTCTCAGCGGCCACCGCATCCGCGTTACGCTCTTTGGAGCCGACACGAGCAAGTTTTCCGCGCTGCCGGGGCCCGCGCCAGCTTGGAGAGTCTATCACGACAGGCTGCGCACTTCGTCTTTGATGCTTCCCGTCGTGAAGGGTGGCGTGTAGCGGGCCAGATTCGCAATTTGGCACGGGCTTTGCCCGATGCAGCGAGGCGTTACCGCTTATACCCAATGGTCCGCAAAAACGCATGCCGAGTCTTGGCATGTTCCGCCGTTTCGACGCCCTTCGGCGCCGAGCCATCAATCACGCCGAGAACCCCGCGTCCCAGCGCAGTCTCCGCGACGATTACCTCGACCGGATTTGCAGTCGCGCAGAAAATGGAGCACACTTCCGGCACTGAGTGAATGCGTCCCAGCACGTTGATCGGGAAGCCTTCCTTCATCATCACGACAAAGATGTGGCCCGCGCCGATCGCGGTGGCATTGCGGACTGCCGCCTCGCGCAGGGAGTGGTCATTGCCATCGGCGCGCGTCAAGCACGGGCCGGACGCCTCATTGAACGCGATGCCGAACTTGATCTGCGGCGCCGATCCAAAAAGCGCCTCGTAGAGATCTTCCACCGTCTTGATGAAGTGGCTCTGGCCGAGGATGAGGTTTGCGCCCGCCGGAATCTCCAGAGGGACATTCGTCAAATTCATTTATCTTTAGGCAAGTGATCATCGCGCGGATGACTGGCAACAATGCCATTGTGAACCGGCCCGCCATCGCCCGGAGTGACGCGGTGAATGGGAGGCACCACCTCAACGGGGGGCTTGTCGGGAGGTTTAGCAGGAGGCGCTGGGTCCCTAAAGTGCCGATGCTCCGGAGGGTTTATCACAACGATCCCGGTATAGATAGGAACCGGATAAAAGATCTCGACAGGTTCGGGGGCCACGTTATAGCCGTTGCCATCAAGCGATGCCGGCAAATTTGGAACGGGCGGCACGGCGGGCAGGGGCGGCTCGACTATTTGAGTCACCGCTTGAGTTGCCGCGTCGGAAGCAGCCCGCGAAGCCGCGCGGCTAATCGCCTCGCGCGATGGCGCATCGAATTGATCTCCAGCCACGACCGGGGTCACCACGTGAGTGCTGCCCGCGCGCAAAGCGGGCCGAATCGCATCCAGGCGTGCCGCGACGAATGGCGGAGAGGGCAGGGCGGCGGTGAAGGAAGCCGCGGTGAGCACGTCACGGGCGCGAATCAGATCGACGGACGGCTCAATCTCCCGCATCCCGATGCTGAACTTCCCGAAAGTCGAATTCAAAGCGGCGTATTGAAGCGGAGTGCCGTTGCCGGTCCACGTTTCGCCCGGCGCCAGCGGTCCCCATCCCGCCAGATTCGTTCCGCGCATCCAGTAAACTTCACCCGGTTTAAAAATGGCATTCGTCCCCGGAGCCCACACCCATCCGAGCGCCGAATTTTGAATCCAGCGACCGTAGTGGTACGGTGCCCAGCCCCACGGCTCCGCGCTAATCCAGGTGTAGCCGGCTTCGTCATACCACCGCCAGCGGCCGTCGCGGAATGGAACCCAGTTGTCCCCAACGCCCTTCGGCTTCCACACGGGGCCCGATTCCGAACCGGAAATCCAAACGCCATTGCGATCCAGATCCACCGCCCCGTAGACCGCTCCGTTTAAATATTTGGCGGATGCGGTGGAAGCCGCGGCTTTATCGCGATCTTCACTCCACCAGTCGGCGGGCATTTCAGGAATCTCACGGAACAACGAAAAACGGCCCGATGCATTGGGATCGACGCGCATAACCTGGCCTTCGCGCAAGTCCAATTCAGTAGCCGGTGTGGACACGCGAACCGCGCCCTCGATCACGGCGATGAAACTGAACTGCGGGTTCGCTTCGAGACGCACGCGCGAACCGCGCCGCAGAGTCGCCTGCAAACCCGGAAGCGCGAGGCTCAGCGAATCGTTCTGATGCGGCTCGCCGGTAAAGTAGGCCAGGCCGTGGTCTAAAGAAAGCAATGTCACGCGCTGGCCCGTCGAGAGGCGCGAGTAATCCGAAATCTCGGCCTGCGAATCGCCCACCAGACGCAACGCGCTGCCCTCATCGAACTCAATTTCCAGTCGCCCCGCATCGGAAGTTCGCAGCCAACTGGATTCAAGCGCCGACATATTGCGAACCGCGGGCTGCCATGCATCGGAAGCGCGCAGTTGAAGCTCCGCTTTGCCCTCAAGCTCCGCAATTCGGGCGAATCGCGTGGACCCCGCCAGCATTGACGCGGGAAGCGCCAGACACAGAGGCAACAAGCAAACGCACGTTCGGGTCACGCTGAAAAGGTGACGACCGAAGGTGCCTTCGCGTTGCATAAGACTCACTTCTTTTTAGCCGCTGCGCGATGAATGGTGGAGCGCGCCGCCGCCGTGTGCATGGGTTGCTCTTTCGCGAGCGCATCCAATCGCTCGCGAATGTTCTTTTCCGGGTCGCGCAGAAAATCATCGTCTCCGATATGCTGTTCTCGAACCATGCCCTTACGATCGACAATCGCGATGATGGGCACGTAAAACGGCGCCATCACCGAATGCTCTAGAAATTCAAGCACCGCGCCGCGTTCCGCCGTCCCCGAAGGAAAACCCTTTACATATTGCGCATTAAACGCGCCGACAAGTCCCGCCGCGCCGTCATTGAACGACGTGCCCAGAATCTGCACGCCGCGCGCTTCATAATCTTTCTGTATGCCGCTCAGAACCTGAGCGATGTGTTGGCAGTGCGGTCAAGTGGTGAACATGAACGCCATCACCACAATCTTGCCGCGGTAGTGGCTGAGGAGCGTCGGCGTACTTCCGGGCATTTCGGTCACGAACTCGGCCGCCTTGCGGGGCACCGTGGCCGAGGTCCCGAATGCCGGGAACAAACTGGTAAGCGCAAGCAGCGATACCGCCAATCTCTTCATAGTCTCAGTGTAATCTGGAAGGACTTCATGAAGGAACAGGGCAAGCAACGGGAACCTAAACCAGGGATGACGGAATCCGCGCTTCTGGCTTACATCACTCGCCTGCCGCACGCCAAAGCCAACTTCAAGCAACTCACCCGCGAGTTCGGCGCGAAGGGCGGCGAGCGCGACAACATTGAGGCCACGCTGGAGCGACTCGTGACCCGCGGCGATCTCGTCGAGATGCGTGGCGGCCATTTCGTGGCCACGGCCCGCAGCCGTGAGCTCGCGGTGGGGCGCATTAGCATGCACCGGGATGGCTACGGATTTCTCATTCCAGACCGGCCCGTGGAAGGCCTCGCCGGCGATATCTATCTGCCAGTCGATGGCACCGGCGGCGCGATGCACGGAGATCGCGCCATCATCCGGATCGCCCGCATCGAACGCGACGGGAAAGCCGACGGCGAAGTTCTTAAGATTCTGAAGCGCGCCCATCCGACGGTTGTCGGTGAGTTTCGCATCACGCAGCGCGGCCATTTCGTGATCCCCCAGGACGAGCGCCTGCGCGAATGGATTGAAATCCCCGAAGACATGGCGATTCCGCTGCCCTCCGCTCAAATCGACCGCATTGGCCCCAAGCCGCTGGCGGTCGCCGACGCAGCCGAATTGAACGGATTGATCGTCAATGTCGAGCTGCTGGAATACGGAACCGGCGGTCATCCGCGACGCGCGGAGAAGCCCGTCGGCCGTATCGTCGAGATCCTCGGTAAGCCGGGCGACTTCGGCATCGATGTCGAAATCATCATCCGCAAGCATCACCTGCCAAACCATTTTCCCCCTGAAGCCGCCGAACAGGCGCAAAGCGTTCCGTCGGTGATCGCGGCGTGGGAGCTAACTGGCCGGCGCGATTTTCGCGACATGCCCATCGTCACCATCGACGGCGAAACCGCTCGCGATTTCGATGACGCCGTTTGGGTCGATCGCCTCGATAACGGGCATTATGCACTGCACGTCCACATCGCTGACGTTAGCCACTACGTGAAGCCCGGCACGCCGATTGACGTCGAAGCCCGGCTGCGCGGCACCAGCGTTTACTTCCCCGACCGCGCCGTGCCCATGCTCCCGTTCGAACTCTCGACCGAGATCTGCTCATTGAAGCCGCACGCCGATCGCCTCGTAATGTCGGCGTTGATGGAGTTTGACCGGCAGGGCGAAATGGTCGCCCAAGAGTTCTGCCGCGGCGTCATCCGGAGCCACGAGCGCATGACTTACACCAATGTGCATCTGTTGCTCGAAGGCGACCCCGCGCAGCGCGAGCGTTATGCTTCACTGGTTCCGCGCTTTGAGACGATGCAGGAGTTCGCGAACATTCTAAATCGCAAGCGGGTGAAGCGCGGCTCCATCGATTTCGACCTGCCCGAGCCCGTTATCGAGTTCGATGAAGAAGGCTCCATGACGGGCGTCACGCGGCTGCCGCGCAACGCTGCGCACGGTATCATCGAGGAATTTATGCTCGCCGCCAACGAAGCCGTCGCGGCGCACCTGGGCAACGTAACCCCAGCCTCGCTGTACCGAATCCACGAAATTCCCGACCCTAAGCGCGTGATGGAATTTGAGGAAGTCGCCGCGCACTTCGGCGTCTCGCTCGGCGTGGGCGCGATTCCCGTGCGCAAAGTAACCTACACGGAGAAGCGGCGCGACGGCGGCAGATCGCGCCACCAGATGCAGTTTGCGGATGCCCAATTGAAAGTAACGTCGCGCAATTATCAAAAGCTGATCGCGAAGATTCAGGGCAGGCCGGAGGAGCGCATCCTGAGCTTTCTCATGTTGCGGTCGCTGAAACAGGCGCGCTACAGCACCGAAAACGACGGCCACTTTGCGCTGGCGGCGGAAAACTACACGCACTTCACCTCACCCATCCGGCGCTATCCGGATCTGGTGATCCACCGGCTCCTGGGCGCCTCGATGGAAGGATGGATTTACGCCGAAGAACCCGAGCTTCGATCCATCGCGGATGAGTGCTCGCAAACCGAGCGCCGTGCCGCTGAAGCCGAGCGTGAACTGGTGGAGTGGAAGAAGGCCAAGTTTATGGCCGAACGAGTCGGCGAAGAGTTTGACGGCCTGATCATCAGCACTACCAAATACGGGCTGTTCGTGGAATTGCAGGATTTATTCGTGGAAGGACTTGTGCCCATCGATTCACTGCCCGGCGAACGGTACGCATACCTGGAAAAAGTCCGCAAAATTGTCGGTCAGCGAACGCGCCGCGAGTTCGCCATTGGAGACGCAGTGCGGGTGTCGCTGGATCGCGTGGATCCGTCGGAGCGCAAGCTTCAATTCTCGCTCATAGAGCCGGAGCGCAAAAGCAAAAAAAAGCGGTATTGAGGAGGGGTATATGCCGGGAATGTCTAGACGTAGCTTTGTGCAATCGGCCGGATTGGCAGCGGTTCCGGCAATGGCCGCGGCGGGGGCTGAGGCGCCCCGCAAACGGCAGCGCATCGCCGTCTCCACTTACTCGTACTGGCATTTCACGCCTGAGCGCTACCCCATTGAGAGAGTCATAGACGACGCCGCGCGCGCCGGCTTCGATGGCGTTGAAATTCTGCATAGGCAGATGACCGACGAATCGCCGGAATATCTCAATCGGCTGAAGCGCCGCGCGTTTTTGCATGGACTCGATCTGGTGATGCTCTCGATTCACCAGGACTTCGTCTCACCCTGGGCCGATGAGCGCCAGCAGGCTATCCGGCACACCGAATACGGCATTGAACTAGCAACCAGACTTGGGATTCCAGCGGTTCGTATTAATTCCGGTCGGTGGAAAACCATTCGCGTTTTCGCCGATCTGATGAAGGCCAAGGGCGATGAGCCGCCGCTGCCCGGTTACACCGAGGACGACGCGTTCAAGTGGTGCATCGATTCGATTGCGGCTTGCATTCCCGCCGCCGAGAAAGCGGGCGTCGTGCTAGCGCTCGAAAATCACTGGGGCATGACGACCAAGACCGAGGCTCTGCTGCGCATCGTGGACGCCGTCAAATCGCCGTGGCTGGTGGTGAATCTCGATATCGGAAATTTTCCCGTCGATCCGTATCCCGAGATTGAGAAGCTCGCCCCGCGCGCCGGTATCGTCCATGCCAAAACCTACTTCGGCGGCGGCGAATATTACACGCTGAATCTAGACTATAGGCGAATCGCGGGTATCTTACAGAACGCCCGGTTTGACGGCTATCTTTCGCTTGAAATGGAAGGAAAAGAAGCGCCGGAGACTGCCGTCCGCAAGAGTCTCGAGACCTTGCGGACGGCGTTCGCGTAGGTTACGGCTCGAAAAGAACCAGCGAACCCTGCTGGTTCACATACTTCCCAGTTACCACTAATCCCAGGAACTTAGTTCCATCGGGAGCCCAAGCCACATCACCCGGCGCGATCCCCCCGTAACTTGGTATATACTCGGGGGCCGTCGGATCGTTGAAATATGTCATCCGAGTCTTTTGCGTGCCATCAATATTCATCCACCAGTACTCGTCGATGTAATTAGTGAAATTCGGGAACGGTAGCAAGTCCTGTGAGGACATCCATAGAATTGGCGAACCATTGCCCACCGGGTTGAAGTGCGCATGCTCGTCCCAAACAGTAGTTGTGTTGGTCAGGTTCACCAGCGCTTGGGTGCTGAAATTGTAGAGAAAGACATCAATCGTAGGCACCGTCTGGTTCGGAAGCATGTTGGCCGAAAAGATCATCTGGGTATCGTCATTCGAAAATCCAAATGTCTCGTAAAAGATTGGCGTAACCGGCTCGTAAGTCTGAATATTGAAGACCGGCTTGGCAAACGCGGGGTTGTAGCTTCCGATGCGGATCACCCAGCGACCAAGGGTGCTCGTGATACCCTGCGCGGGCCCGATTTTTTCGGCCCAGATGACGGTATCGCCCCGGTGATTGAAGTGCGGGTGGACCACGCCATTGCCGGATGCAACCGTGGTGATCTGCTTGGCGTTGGTTCCGTCGCTGTTCATGATCCAGATATCGTCGTTAATACCCGCTCCCGGATAAGCACTAGGAACATCCGGGTAATTTGGATTCTGCGATTCGAAAACAATGTATTTCCCAGACGGATGCCAAGCGGCGTTTCCGTTATTGCGCTGCGGCACGCCGGGAGCGGTGCAGGAGACGCAAACCTGATTAGAGCCGTCCGAGTTCATGGTGTACAGAGCAAAGTAACCATTGGCAAGGCGCTGATCGGCGAGCACGGTACTGGTTGGCGAGGTGGACCAGCCAACTTCAGCGGCGATATCGGGAATGATCACCGTCATTTTCTTGATGTTGCGTCCGGTAACCTGACGCCACGGAATGCCTGTAATAGTAGTTGCCGAAGCAATATTGGTCGGGGCTGAAGTATTGCCGCTCGCGTCAAAGGCCGTCACGATGTAACTGAAAGTAGTCGCGGCGAACAAACCGGTGTCCGTGTAACTGGCGGCGCCAGTGGTGGCAAGCTGTGTCCCGCCTTTCATGATGTTGTATCCGATGACGGCCGGGTCGGGCGATGGCGTCCAGGTGAGATTAATCTGCCAAGACACGTTGGCGGCGGTCGCGACCAGATTTGATGGAGGCAGAAGCTGGCCGGTGCGCACATTCACGCCGGGTGAGAGTGGGGAAAGATTCCCCGCAAAGTCATAGGCCAAAACCGTATAGGTGTAAGTCGTGTTGATGGTAAGACCGGTATCGGTAAATGCAAGCGCGCTTGTGGTGGCGATAAGCACGCCGTTGCGATACAGCTTATATCCGGCCACACCAGTATTGTCATTGGAAGCATTCCAGCTAAGCCCGACGCTCGTAGAACCCAGCGTCGATCCAGCGAGACCGGAAGGCGTGGTGGGCGCGACAAAGTCATCCGGAGTCCAAAGATCCTTCATGCGAAAGGCGCGATAAGCATTGGTCTGAAATTGAAGCGTCGTGTTCTTCACGCCCGCCGCGGTGACTTCCATCGATTGATCGGCGACAACATTGGTTAGCTGGCCAGTGAGGAATTGGGAATTGCCGTTGGCCAAGCGCTGAGAAGTGCCCCACGCGAATGCGTAATACCCCAAGTCTTGACTCAGCACCGGCGTTACGGTGCGCCCGGCCTCGTTGACCGCGAGCACCATGCCACGGCTGTTCCCTCCGTTTAACCCAACACGAGTGTTTCCATTGTCGTAAACGTGATAGTTCGTTCCGTCGAAATTGAAATCATGCTGGTGCGTGAACCAGGGATAGGGATCGGTGGAATTGATAGTGAAATCGCCCTGATTGCCCATGCGCCAAAGGATGTTGTTGGTGCCGGCGCCATTGTTGTAATCGATCTTGAATACCCAGTCCTGATTGCGCGATGAAATGGTGATGCTGCCGTCGCTCGCAAGATAGTTGATCGAATTGCAATGAGTCCAGTCATTAGCCGTACTGTCCAAGTACAAGGGACCACAAGTTACATTCGACACGCAGGTCTCATTGAGTACCGCTTTGCGGGTCTGGTCAAGATGATCGAATGTGCTCCACGCCCAAACGACCTGAAAATTTTGATCCAAATCAAGTACTACATCACCCAGGACATCAACAGTTCCAGGACCCTGGATGTTAGTCAACAGGCGTTCCGCGGAACCGAGAGTGAGCGTATGCCCGTTAGCCAGCCGCAGGCTTTCATGGGAGAAGAAGTTAATGGTGTCCTTGCCCATAGCTTTTAACTGTTGAGAGACCCGCGGGGCATTGGTTTCGCGGACGATGTTCCCGGACAGATCGAACTCGCGGAAGATGCCATTGAAGTTCTGGCTGTTTCTGAGAATAGCGATTGCGGTGCCGCCGAAAATCGGCCGCGCGAAATAGGAATGGGATTGCGAAGCTTGCGCCAAAGCCGCGTAATACCAGATGGGGTTCCCGGCAAGATCCGTGGCGATGGATCCGGTCTGGTTCGGGCCTGAGTTAGTGACAAAAGAGCTGAACAGCACGCCTTCCGAACTGGTGTTGGCGTCGGGTGCCGTAATCACAGTGGAGGCTGGCATGGTGAAGGGCAAGTTGCCGGTTTGAAAGGTTAGTTGCGGGCCGGCGCCTCCAACGGAGTTGATCTGCTGCAGGATATACGAAGTGGCTGGCCTCATTCCCGCGACATAAAGGTTGATGCTCAGCGAATTTTTGCAGGAATATACCGGAGTATTTTGCCATGAAGTCCCAGTAGAAATCCGGAATCGAACTTGAACGACGCCGCTGGCGCATGGAGGGGCGCTGTAAAGTGCCACCAAAGGATTCTGGGTCGGGGAAACGGCGGGCAACCCGCCACTAATGCGAGTCAAAAGATTGTAAGTCTGCAGCGCTTGCGCGGTGTTGGTCGAAGCATCGGTCACCGTGACGCGAACCTGCCACGCGCCTTCCACGAGGGCGGCCCAAGGGAATTGATTCGTGGTGCTGAAATCGCGCATCACGTTGAAGGTTGCACTCCCAGGGGGCATGACTTCAAAGCGGTATTGCGGCGACCCAGAGGAGCCACTTACCGTGGTATTCCAGGTGACCTGTGTACCCACGGGCTGCCCAGAGGGAAGCGACGGAGTTAACGTCACACTCAAAGCGGCCTGAGCGACAGGAATAAGCGTCGCGGACACAAAGACCAAAGCGGTCAAGCGGAAAGGGGCGCGGAGACAATTTGAAAGAAGCCGTGATATGGGAAGCCGAGACATAATAGTCCTCTGGAGTACAAAAGTTTACAAATTCGGTTGTTTTAGAGAGTGTACCGTTAAATCAACCAAATCAACAAATTTTTTCGAACTTTTCGCTCCAGAATGGCCTGTTCGTACCCCACCCCGGTAAATTCACAAAACCGTCAAATGTTTCTGCTAAACTTCAAAATTCCCCCGTTTTGAAAGGGCCACCGCGACCCGTGCCCCTCGCAAAGTATCGAAACCCTGGCTGGAAGTATGTCTGGAGAGTCTTATGAAAATCGTCGTGAGAATCACGTTCCTGGCCGCAGTCTGCCTAAGCCTCGCGTGGGCTCAGTCCGATGCCAACAAAGGCAGCATCAACGGCACCGTGACGGATCCGAATAGCGCGGTGGTGCCGGGTGCCAAGGTCATCGTCACGAATCCAGCGCGAGGGTTCAGCCGTTCGGCGACCACGAACAAAGAGGGATTATATCGGGTCGCGGCACTCGACCCGGGTACTTACCAAGTGAAAGTGAATGCTTCGGGCTTTGCGACCGCCACTGCCGACGATGTGGTGGTGTCGGTGGGGACCGCCGTCACGGTAAATCTGCCGGTCAGCTTGCAGGCTACCGTGCAAAGCGTGGATGTGGCGGCCGCCATGGTGGCGGTTTCAGAGACCGAAAACAGCCAAACGCTGTCATCGCAGGCGATTCGCGATCTGCCCATCAACGGGCGGCGTTTTCAGGATTTCGCAACACTGACGCCGACGGTGCAGGCCAACAGCGATACGCGCGGGCAGCTCAGCTTCGTCGGACAACGAGGCATCAATTCGAATGTGATGGTTGATGGGACCGACTATAATGAACCGTTCTTCGGCGGAATCCGCGGCGGGGAACGCTCCATTTTCGCGCCGACCGTTCCGCAAAGCTCGGTGCAGGAATTTCAGGTCATCACGTCCGGTTACACCGCCGAGTATGGGCGATCGACCGGCGGAATTTTGAATGCAATTACGAAGTCCGGAACTAATGGCTATCACGGCGACGGCTTCTATCAACTACGGCACAAAGCACTGGGACTAAAGAATCCGCTGAACCAAGCTTCACTCGAAACACAGCACCAGGTCGGTGGCGGCATCGGCGGTCCCATACAGCGCGACAAGCTGTTTTTCTTCGGCGCGTATGAGCAGCAGGTTGCGAAATATCCGCGGCGCGTGCGCTTTTCCGCGCTGGATAGCATTACCAATGTGACGCCAAACATTGCCCCGGCCTACAATTACTTTCGGTCTCTGGAGGGGCCTTACAAACAGACCAACGATGCCAAGACCGCACTGGGCCGCGTGGATTACAACTTCGCGACTGGCAGCCGGCTTGGCGTCCGCTACAATCGCAGCGACAACAGCGCGCAGAACGCAGTTTCGGTGGGTAACATCCTCAACCCCGAAATCAATACGGCGGTTTCCGGAAACGGCACCGAGAAAGACAACACCGATACGGTTGTCGGCCAATTCACCGGCATTCTGTCACCTAGCGTCGTGAATGACCTTAGGTCGCAATACTCGCGGGAAGGGCGGCCGCGCATCAACAACTCTTCGACACCCAATCTTTCGGCCAGCGTGATCGGCGGATTTGGCGCGACCAGCTTTCTGCCGACCACTCTTACCGACTACCGCTCGCAACTGGCTGATTCCATAACTATTCAGTACGGCGCTCACGCCTTAAAATTTGGAGGCGACTATAGTTTCCTTCACGCCCAGCAGGCCTTTGGCTTCAATCAGTTCGGACGCTTTATCATGTCGGGCAGCAACGTGACGAATCTGTTGAAGACGCTATCGGCATCGGGCGGCGCGACCGGCAACCGGTTTGACGACAGTTCCACGTTTTACGTGCGCCAGATAGGAAACCTGCAGCTAGCGGCAAATAGCCAGCAGTTGGCTTTCTTCGGGCAGGATTCGTGGAAGGTTACGCGCGCGTTGACCGTCAATTACGGGCTGCGTTGGGAAGGGCAATTCAATCCCAAACCCGCGACCAATAACGATTTTCTGGTGAGCAATGTCAAAGACTTCACCTTTCCGCTCGGGCGCTTCGATCCCACCACGGTCCGCAGCCAGTTCAAGCAGTTCGCGCCGCGCGGGTGGGATTTGCGTGGGACGCCACGGGCGACGGCAAAACCGTGCTGCGGGCGCAGACCGGCATCTATTATGCCCAAACGCCGACACTGATCTATGCCGGGCCGCTAAACAATTTCCGCATCCCTCCTGGCGATTTATCCATTCAGGTCGGCCCCAATCCGTCGCTCTACAAGCAATTCCTAGGAATAGGAATCGATCTAAACACAACTCCGCTCGATAAGCTTCCGCTTCTGACCGCCGACCAGGTCAAGCAGATTGCCGGGCCCAGTAAAAATCCGTTCTCCGGGGCCGGGCCCACACTGACTTCCGCCAACAATTACCGCAACCCGCGAGCGTTCCAAGCCACCATGGGGGCCGAGCGGGAAGTGGCGCGCGGGCTGGTTTTGGACTATCAATTCAACCTGGTCAACACCGTGCATTTGGAGCGAACGGTAGACATCAACGTGCCCGTTCCATTCGCCAAGCCGGGCGATCAAAGCTTCCGCCAGTTCTTTGGATTGCGCAGCGGGACCAAGCGACCCAATCCAAACCTGAGCAGCGTGCTCGTGCGCGATTCCAGCGCCCGTTCGGTCTTTGCCGGCAGCACCTTTCGGGCGCAATACCGGATGAAAAAGTTTCAATTCAGCGGGCAATACACGCTGAGCTACAACAAATCCAACGATGACAATGAACGCAGCACCGGCGCATCGTCGTACCAGAATCCGTTCAACTTCAAACAGGAATACAACTGGTCCACATTGGATACGCGTCACCAGGTAACGGGTTACACCGTGTATCAAGCGCCATGGGGCATCGAGCTTTCGGGATTGTTCCGGTATCGAACCGGATATCCGATTGACCCGACGACCGGTGGCGACACCTCCGAGCTCCTAAATGGAATCAGCCGTCCGCTGCAAGCGCCCGGCGTGCCCTATTTGCGGAATTCTTTCCGCAACCGGAATTACAAAACGGCGGACATCAGGTTCCTGAAGAGTTTCGCGGTTAGAGAGACGATGAAACTCCAATTCTCGGCGGAAATGTTCAATGCGTTTAACTTCGAGAACATCCAATTTCAGGGGCAGGGGTTTATCTATGGGCTGGGTGTGCTGCCTAGCGGGCAGCCGGCGCCCGTGGATCCGCGATTTGAGCGGCTAAAGAGCCCGACCACGGGAAAGTACGATTCGAGCACGGTGTTTCAGCAGGGAACTCCGTTTCAAGCGCAGTTAGGCTTGCGGGTGACCTTTTAAGAAGCAGGTTCAACAGGCGCGGTTCGGTCTGGCCGCATTCGCAATGTGCGGATTCCCAATCGGCGGTAAGGCCCGTTCGCACGCGGAGCGCTGGGTAGTCCAGGCCGGTCAAACTCGTTACGACCAGTTCGCCTTCTACTCGTTCCAGAATTGCATTTTGCGGAACCACGTGCAGGCCTTCATGGATTTCGCATTCGCGAGCCAGAGTGTTACCGTCGAAGCCCAATAGATGTTCGAAAACCGGGACTTCAAATTTGCGCCAGAGGAGGTCACGGTCGGAATCATTGAGCGGCGGGTCAGTCAAACCAGTCCGGACGACGACGGAATCGAGAACGGCTGGTTTCGAGGATTGACGCAACGTAGCCACGGACCCGGACAAAATGCGCGGTCTCTCCGTGACACGAGCGATGCAGTGGTCCGAGGAGGCAGTGCGGAAGGCCTCAAGATCGATGCGGGGCAGACGGGCCAAAGCATCATCCACCGACTTGAGGCGGCGCACGGCGCGGCGGGAA
Source organism: Terriglobia bacterium (assembly GCA_025358575.1). Taxonomy (GTDB): domain Bacteria; phylum Acidobacteriota; class Terriglobia; order Bryobacterales; family Bryobacteraceae; genus JANYJA01. The sequence goes on along the minus strand of JANYJA010000029.1, from coordinate 16,151 downwards.
TCGAGGCCGCCATTCGCCAAAGCAACGCGATATGCGGGCATCCGATGTGCCGCCAGTAAAATTCTACGAAGCTGAACGAGCCGGTTGCGGTTGGGCACAGCCGGCCTTCCCCGAAGGAATTGGAACGTGATAAAGGGGAAGTGGGTCTGTTGCCGGGAAAGTCTCAGGGGAAGAGGCGATTGAAATTGCCACCGAATATCAGCGCGGCGTGCGCTTCCCTGACTCCCATGTCAAACAGAGTCTGCGCCTGCACACTGAAAATAGCCTGGTTCCAGCCGCGCGGCAGGAACGACGAATCCGAACCAAAGAGGAGACGCTCAGGACCGCACACGTCCAGCGCCCGGCGGAAAACGGCGGCGAGGTCAAACGCTTCAGGCTGAAACCGCACCCATCGATTGCTGCTTGATGTATCGAGATAGACGTTGGGGCAGAGATCGCAAAGCATCAGGGCCTCGCGAAAATATCCGGCGCCGAAGTGGGGCACGATGAAATTCAGTTGCGGATACGCAAGCGCGACTGCGTGTAAATCGATTGGATTCGAAAAACGCATGTCGAAGAGCGAAGGCAGCCCCAGCTTGGCGCGAATCCCCACGCTAAGCACGCCGCAATGCACAAACACGATGGTGCCGGGATGACCCTTGGCAATATCGAACACGAAGCGGACGCGCTCTTCCGCCACGGAATAGCGGTGCATCGCTGGAAAGAGACAGACCCCGTGCAACCTTCCCGAGGCGAGCGCCGTTTCGAGCCGCGCGGGAGCACCCGGTGCCGTCGGATCAAAGAGGAAGAAGCCCCGGAAGCGACCCGGGTGACGCGCCACCGCGGTGGATACCGACTCTTCATCGCCGGGCATACTGGCGATCAGAGCCGCTCGGTTGACCTGGTGGCGGTCGAGTTCGGCGTGCCAGACGTCAGCCAGATCTTCGGCTTCGGGCGGCGGAATCGTGAAGTGGAGCAGCGTGCTGAGCGAGTCTATCGGCACATGTTTCTGGGTGGCCAGCGATGCAAAGAATCGGTGCGAAAAGAAATGCACGTGGGTGTCGCACACAGGAAGGCTGCCCCAAGGCGTTTGCATGGATCAGAGAGCGCCGAGGAGACTAGCGGCTTGCTGCACTTCAGAGTTCAAATTCTGGATGACTTTCACGACATCTGCCGCTTGCGACGCTGCCTCATCGGGACGATTCGCTTCGAGAGCTTCGCGGATGCCGGGCAACGTCTTTACTCCGTAGCCAGTGTAAGTGCCGGGAGCGTAGATGCGGTGTTTGAACCAATCGCGGCCAGGCAGTCCGGCGTTCAAAGTCATCGCCCGCTCGGAGCGGAACAGGATCTCATTCAGCCCGGCTAATTTGGCAGCTGGCGCGGCTGCGAGATGAGGCAGGGCTCGGCTGTAAGCGGCTTCGTACGCGGCGGACGAGTCTTTCAGCTTCTCCAGTTCCGCCCGTACCGGGCTAAGGTCGGGATGATTCGGCTGCTTTTCCAGCGCCGCGACTTCATCCACATAGCGGTTCACGGTAGCGGTGAAGCGCGTGAATTCAAACGGAAGCAGCGGGGCGTCCGCAAACCGCAGAAGTGCCGTGCCGGTAACTTCCGAGAGAGCGCGTCCATAGGCGAAATTGGTGTCGGAAAAATGCGTGTACCAGTAATACGTGTCGTAATCGGAGTGGTAGATGCCCCCGAAAGCATCATCGCCGCCGAAACCGACATTCAAACTCGCGATGCCAAGGTGCTGCAGGAACGAGGTGTAATCCGAGCCGGAGCCGAGCGCAGTTATGCGAAAAGACGCGGGACCGGCGGCAGCCGTTTTCGCTGCATCCGCGAGCACCTGCTCCAAGAGCGATTTTCCGGTGACCGGGTCGGCGACATCGCGCGCCACCTCCTGCATGAAACCCTCAAGCGTGTGCGAGCCGCCTACACCAAGGTGCCCTTTGCCGTTACTGTCCGAATTAATATACGCGACCAGCTTCTGTTTCAATTCGTCGGAATGCTTCTCCACCCATTCGGTGGACCCGACAAGCCCGAATTCTTCGCCGTCCCACAGAGCGATAACAATGGTCCGTTTGGGTTTCCAGCCATCCTTGAGCAGTTCCGACAGCGCGCGGGCGGTTTCAAGAAGCGGAGCGGCGCCACTGGCGGGGTCGCTCGCGCCGTGCACCCAGGCATCGTGATGGTTGCCGGCCAGAATCCATTGGTCCGGGAAATCCGTGCCGGGGATGCGGACGATCACATCGTAAAGCGGGTGGGTGCTGTTATCGAGCTCAAGCTTGAAATGCGCCTTAGCCGGACCGGGCCCTAGATGGTACGTGATCGGCAGCGCGCCGCGCCAAGCTTCGGGCGCAACTGGCCCTTCGAGATTGGCGAGGAACGGCTGAGCGTCAGCGTACGATATGGGCATCACGGGAATTTTCATAAGCGTTTTAGCTTCGCTCAGCGCCAGACGCTTGGAGCCCTTCTCCGAGGCCCATCCCGGAGAAAGCGGGTCGCCCGGATAGATTGCCATGTCCATGACGCTGCCGCGCTGCACTCCGTCGGACGGACGAAACGCGCCCTTGGGATAGACATCGCCAGCGAAGAAACCGTCATCGCGCGGGTCGGAGTAAATGAGGCACGCGACGGCCCCGTGCTCGTACGCGACCTTGGGTTTAACGCCGCGCCAACTGCCGCCGTAACGCGCCAAGACGATTTTCCCTTTCACATCGATTCCAATTTTGGAGAGAGTCTCGTAATCCGCCGGGACGCCGTAATTCACATAGACCACCGGCGCGGTCACGTCGCCATCGCCGGAGTAAGCGTTGTACGATGGCACCTGTCCCGCGTTTGAAGAGTCCTTATCTTCGGCCATGACCGGCTCCTGAAGCCGGGCGCGGAACGGTTTGGGCGCTACCATTTCGAGGACGCGAGTCTTCGGCGTCGGCAGCAGCGCTTCAAATGGCTCGATGCGAGCGTCGAGACCCCATTCCTGCATCAGCCCGAGTATGTACTCGGCGACCGCTTTAGACGCGGGTGTCCCGGCGAGGTGCGGTTTCGCGGACATGCGCTGCAAATAACGCCCGATGCGCGCTGCATCGGGAAGCGCACGAACCTTTTCCTCCCACTTATGTTCCATCGGCAGCGTCTCTGGAGGAAATCCGCGGATGGAAGGATCAGCGGAAAAAACGACCGACGGGAGCAACAGTGCGAGCAACCATTTCATTTGTCGAGCAGTATAGCAAGCGTGCCGGGAATCGAGACGCCGGACGCCCCGATCCTCCGTGCGCGGGGTGGTGGCACTCTTTGATGCGGCACATCCGGTTTCGAGTAAAATCATTTCGGAGCAAAACAACACATGGATCGGCGTGACTTCTTGAAATCTTCAGCGGCGGCAGCGGCGATTGCCGGATCGGCGGCCGCTCAAACTACCAAAGCGTCCGGCGACAAGGTCCGCATCGGATGGATCGGCCTCGGCACCCGCGGCTATCATGTCCTGGCCCAGGCCTACGTGGGCAATGCCGCCAACATGGAAGTCGTTGCCGTCTGCGACACCTTCACCGAGCATCTAGCCAAGGGTAAAGATTTCGTCCAGACCAAAGGCGGCAACACTCCCGCGGCTTACGACGATTACCGCAAAATCCTCGACGACAAGACTATCGACACCGTCTTCATCATGACGCCGGAACATCTGCATTACCCCATGTTCATGGCCGCTATCAAGGCCGGCAAGAATATCTACATCGAGAAGCCCCTGGCCCACACCATCGAGCAGGGATTCGAAATGGTGCACGCCTGGGAGAAGTCCGGCAAAGTGGTTCAGGTCGGCACGCAGAATCGAAGTTCGTCGCTCTATCGCAAAGCCAAGGAGATGGTCGGTCAGGGGATGATCGGCGACTGCCATTTCGTGCGCGCATTCTGGTATCGAAACTCCGCACCCGATAAGCCCGCGTGGCGCTACGACATTCCGCCCTCGGCCAACGAATCCAACACCGACTGGGATAAATTTCTTGGCCCCGCTCCCAAGCGCGCTTTCAATTTGCAGCGCTACTATCAGTGGCGGCTATATTGGGACTACTCCGGCGGCATCTCAACCGATCTGCTGGTCCACCAGACCGACATTGTGAACTTCGTTCTCGATAAGACCGTGCCGACAACCTGCATGGCTTCCGGTGGACGCTACCGCTGGACCGACGCGAACGACGATCGCGACGTGCCCGACACTCTAAGCGCGATATACGAATACCCCAATAACTTCGAGATCAACTATAGCTGCTATTTCGGCAACGATCACTATGGCTATGGCGAACAGTTCATGGGCAACGAAGGCACTATCGAAGTGCTGAACCGCAAAGATCTTTTTTTCTATCCGGAACTCAAGGGCGCGGTGGCGGCGCGCACTCGTCCTGAAGTTCACCTCAATGGTCCAAAGGATTTCGGCGAGCCCGACGGCGTGGTCAACCACGTCAAGAACTTCATTGAAGCCGTGCGCGGCAATGAGAAGGTCATTGCGCCCCCCAATGTCGGCCAGCAGGCGGCCATCTCAGGCCACCTGGCCACGCTCTCATTCAAGAACAACAAGAAGATCTACTGGGACGACAAGTCGAACAAATACCACTTCAGCTAAGCGCGCAATCCAGCAAAGCTCGGTACGGGCACGGATTGCAGCACCGGCTTGCGAGCGACAACCGGCACATCGCGCCGTTTTGCCGCCGGCAACGCGCTGCCCATGCCGACGACCAGAGCGTCTTCGAGCAGCGCAATCGCCGTGTCCGGCACATTCATCCGAGCGCCCGCGCTCCTGCGCAGATTCATGCCGGCGTACGCCGCGCCCACTGCCGCGACACCGCCCAGCGCGGCGCACAACACTCGCGTCGTCCCCGACTTGGAGCCCATCGCCGCACCCACGAGCGCGCCCGAGATAACGCGCGCGCCCAGAGCCGGCGCCGAAGTGCGGTCAGGCGTGGAAGGGAGTTTATCCGCGATCATTTCTCCCACCGCGAGAGCGCGTAACGTTAAGCGGACCTTACTCGAAACGGCGACGCGGCTCGCGAATGCCGGGGCGGACATGGCCCGAAGACCCGCGACCGCGCCCCACGCAGCCGCTTTCACATAGGCGTTCATGTGGTTATCCTAGCGGAACAAAGCTTACCCCCGCCAACGGCCCGAGTATTCAAACATACCGAGCCGTGGTTCGCGAGATTTTACGCGGACAACTTTTCCAATTCTTCCTTCGACAAATCTTTGATGTGAGTGGCGATCCACCATGTATAGCCAAACGGATCTTCTACTCCGCCGGTGCGATCGCCATAGAACTGGTCGGCAGGTTCGCGAACGCTTTTCGCGCCGGCCGCAATCGCGCGGTGGTATGTGGCAATCGTCGGTATAAAACTGTAGTGACACAGACGACCCGCCATAGTGTTTAGGGCTGAACGCCATCAATTCGGCGTTGTCATCCGCCAGCATGATGCAGGAGTCGCCCATTTGGATTTCGGCGTGGCTTACGCGCCCGTCCGGCTGCTTCATGCACAGGCGCTCGGTTGCGCCGAAGGCTTTCTTATAAAATTCGATGGCTTGAAGAGCGCCGTCGATCATTAAATACGGTTGAACGCTGTGGTACCCGTCTGGAATTGGATTCATACCGCCATTTTCGCTTGTGTCCGCTCGGCTGAATGCCCGTTTGCGCTGACGGCCCTAAAACATGAGTTTCAGTGAGAACTGAATCTGCCGTGAGTTGCTTGCCGTGTGATTGATCTCGCCGAAACCGGAGCCTCTAATCGTGCTGGATGGCAGCCCAAAATTGACGATATTGAATAGATTGAAAAACTCAGCGCGGGATTGTAAGTGCGCTAACTCACGACCGGAACGGACTAACAGCGGCGTGTCTTTGATCAGAGCGAAGTCGAAGTTGTGGAAAGCAGGTCCACGAAATGTGTTGCGGCCGAGGGTTCCAAACGCACCTTGATTCGGTCCGGTCCCGCCGGGCACGTTGATGGGGATAAAAAATAAAGAACCGTTGTTCTCCGCAAGGCCGAAGTAATCTTCACGAATGGCGCGGCTAGTCGAAAGATGAGGCTTGCCGGTTTGATCGGGCCGGTCGGCGCCTTCCGAACCGGCTCCGGTCTGCTGCACACCGGAGTTCACGGTGAACGGCGATCCGCTGGCCAGGGTGGCGACGGTTAGCAGTTGCCAGCCAGCGGTCAGCGCACGCGGGAGAGCATTGAGAAACGCCGCACGCTCGGCTCGAAGGTCCTGAATGGCGCTTAAGCTGAACCCGTGCGTGACGTCGAAGGTCGAGAGCCCTTTCTCCGCGCGCGTGTCAAACGGATTCTGGGGAAACGGCAGCGAGATTGCTCCCGTACCGAGGCCGCCAAGCACAGTACTCACATCGTCAATCGACTTCGAAAAAGTGTAACTTGCCAGGAGGTCGGGCCCTCCCCCCGGCACGGTCCCCTGCAAGGATGTCTGCAATGAGTGATAACTCGAGTGCGAACGATTAGTTATCAAAAACTCAGTGCCAAAGCCTCCCACGGCCTGCCCGGTCGCGTTGAATTTCGTGTACGGTGCAAAGCCCTGAATCGCGCCGGCGTAGCCGTTGGGGTAATTGACCGCGGGCAAGCTCACACCGGCCGTCCCAATATACGCGGCGCTCGCGTTCAGGCTCGCGATACTGCGCTCGATCGCCAGGCTCCATGTGGCCAGGTAGGCGTTGCGGAAATCCTGCGAAATAGCGGTCATGTTGAGCGGCGCGGGCTGGTGGCTGGGGCTGAGCGCAGCGAGTTCCCGCGAGAATCGGTCCACATCCCATATGGTATTCCGCGGCACCGTTTTCGAGTTGCCGCTGGCGAGAATATTAGCGCCGGATGGCGTGAACACGCCGGGGAGCTGGTTGGGTGAAATCCTGGTTCCGATTAAAAGAGGCGCGCCGGGCGAAGCAGTTAGGCGCGGGTAGTCCACGTAAGGCCCCGAGCCGGTGAGAGCATTATCCTGCCAAATGTTTGTCGGGATAGTTGTGAGGGCGCCGCCCGCCCGGATCCAAAGGCCCTTCGAGGCCATCCAATTAAGGCGAAGGCGCGGCCCCCAGCCGTTGGCGTCCATGCGATAGCGCGGTTCCGGATTAATTAAGTACTCTTGCCGCCGGCCATTCGCGTCGTTGACAAACCTGAGTGCCGCCGAGCGCCTGGCCCGTTCCTGAATCGGCGTGTAGAGTTCGTAGCGCAGTCCGTAATCGACCTGAAACCGGTTCGATAGCCTCCAGGTGTCTTCGACGTATACGTTGACATTGTTGCGAGTAATGGCCGCGACGCCAATCTGATCGCCCTGGGGCAGGCTGGCGGGCGCAACAGCCTGGTTGAAACTGAACGCGCTGCCGGTGAGCAGAGCGCTGAGTGTGTCAGGGAGCGGATCGCCAGTTCGAATCTGATGCGCGCCGCTGCCGGATGAGATGTTGACGGGTGAGTAGGCGGTGCCTCCGCCGAATGTGTACTGGCCATTTGGACCGGTGCCGAAATAAGTAGTGTCCCGGTTAGCCCGAAATTCCGCGCCAAACTTGATCGCGTGGTTTCCGTGAATCCACGAAAAATTCTGGCGCGCCTGGAAAAGGTTTCCGTACGCCGCGATGGTGGACCCGCCTGCCGCATTGAACGACTCATAGAGTCCATCCCCGAAAGTAAGTGCTGGATCGGTGTGATTGGGCGTCGGAAATGACGGCGTCGTGCGGGTGAAACTAATCGAAGATTCCGAGATGAAGCTTGCGGATGGCGTATGGGTCAACGAAATCACCGCATTCTTCTGACGATCGAGATACACCACGCGAAAAGTGGGATCGATGGCGGACTGGTCGGGGTTCGTTGTCGGTCCATTCAGATTATCCAGGGTGTAGCGCACAAACAGCGAAGTTGCGTTGGACAGCTTATGATCCAGTCGTCCCGAAAACTGATCGGCCACCGTTGCCACTTTTGACGACGTGGCATAAGTGCGCGTGCCGAACGGCCCCTGAGGATCGTTCGGAAGCGGATAGCGATTGATCAGTGGCGCGATCTTGGGGTTCACCGGCACTATGAGCGTGTCTCCGGGAAAGGCGGTGGTATCAATGCCCGCGCGCTCATTGGCGGTAGGCACGGGCAGCACTTGGGTGGTTCCGAGCACTTGACGAAAGCCCTGGTACTCCGCGAAGAAGAACGTTCGCTTCGCCACCGGCCCTCCAGCGGTGAATCCAAATTCGTTGCGGCGGAAAGGCGGAATGCGGCCGGGATTCGCGAACGACCGGCGATCGAAAAAGTTGCGCGCGTCGAGCGCCGAGTTCCTAAAGAATTCGAAGAGCGACCCGTGAAATTTGTCCGAACCGGAGCGCGTCACGATGTTCGTGAATCCCGCTGCCCCGCGCCCGATGTCGGCCGCCATCCACCCGGAAGCGGATTGAATTTCCCGCACCGCATCCACGTTGAAGTTCGAGAACGTAGCGCCGCCCATTTCCGGATCGCTGATGTCCGCTCCATCCATCGCGAAGACCGCCTCCACGCCCCGTTGGCCGTTCACCGCGAACTGCTGCGTGAAGTTGCTCGCCCCGTTGGAATCGGTCATGGTGCCCGCCGCGAGCAGAAGAATTTGGCTGAAATCGCGCTTATTCAGGGGAATCGCCGCGACGGCGTTGCCCGCAAGCTCTTTGCCGGCGCTTAACGAGCTAGCCGGAGCATAGATAGCTAGTGTCCCCTCCTTCGTGAGGGTGACGTCGATCGCATGGCCCGCCGGCAAGTCCAAAGCTTGCGGCAGCGTGAACTGCCGCCCATCGAACTCAACCGCAAGCTGGTAGCGGCCCGCGCGCGCGGCTGGGAAACGATAATTTCCGTCGGTGTCGGACGTAACAGATTGCTCGGCGCCAGCCAGTCGCAATAAAACCATCGCGTGGCCGACCGCATTGCCCGACGCATCGCGCACTTTGCCGCTGGCGATATCGGAACCAGCGATCTGAGGCGAAGCCGCCGTCGCAGACAACAGGAACCAGAAGACAAAGACACCGGAGACAAAGCGCACATGTCAGGATACCGCTACTGTTATACTCCTTCGAGGAGATAAGCACATGCGCGGAATTGGCCTGATTTTTGCGGCGGGAATTGCCACCTGCACCGCCACCGGATTCGCTCAAGCTCCGGCTGACGGACCCTATAAAATTTTGAAGACTGCCAAGGTCGGTGGCGACGGCGGTTTTGACTATGTCTATGCCGATGCAGCCGGTCGCCGGCTCTACGTCGCCCGCTCCGGCCCCACCAAGCGCATCTCCGTATTCAATCTGGATACGCTTCAACCCGTTGGAGAAATTCCGGATGTCGGTGCCCAAGGCGCCGCCGTCGATCCTAAATCACATCACGGTTTCGCCAGCAGCAAACCCATCGTCATGTTCGATTCCAAAACGCTCAAAACCATCAAGACCATCGACGTGCAGGGTAATCCCGACGGTCTGCTGTTCGATCGCTTCGATCAGCGCCTCTATGTCCTGAGCCATGCCGCGCCGAACGTGACCGTGATCGATACCAAAGATGGCTCCGTGCTCGGCACCATCGACCTGGAGGGCGCGCCGGAACAGGCTGCTAGCGACGGCAAGGGACACATCTACATCGATGTCGAAGACAAAGACAACGTGGCTGTTGTGGACGCTAAAACCATGAAGGTGACGGCTCACTATCCCCTGGGAGACAATAAAACCCCAGCCGGTCTGGCCTTCGACGCAAAGAACAATGTGCTCTTTGTGGAATGCCGCAATCCAGCGGTCAGCGTCGTTATGAATGCGTTAGACGGCAAGATCATCACGACTCTGCCGATCGGCAAGGGGGTTGATGGTGCCGGATTCATGCCCGAAACCAAAGAGGCTTTCAGTTCGCAGGGTGACGGAACGCTGACGGTTATCAAGGAGACGAGTCCGACCGGCTTCATGGTGGAACAAAACCTGAAGACAATGACATCGGCGAAGACCATGACCATCGACAGCAAAACGAAGCACGTCTTGTTAATCGCCGCGGAGTTCGGGGCGGCGCCCCCGTCCGAGACCCCAGGCGGACGTCCCCGTCGCGGCCCTCTAGTGCCAGATTCCTTCACAATCCTCGAGGTCGGTAAGTAACATGAGCAAAGTACGCGTATTGGTTGGCACGCGCAAAGGCGCGTTCGTTCTCGCTTCCGACGGCAAACGCGAAAAGTGGGATGTCAGCGGTCCCCACTTCGCGGGTTGGGAAATCTACCACGTCAAAGGTTCCCCCGTCGATCCGAACCGCCTCTATGCATCACAATCGAGCAGTTGGTTTGGGCAGCTGATCCAGCGGTCCAATGACGCCGGGAAAACCTGGGAGCCGGTCGGCAACAAGTTCGTGTATGACGGCATCCCCGGCACCCACCAGTGGTACGACGGCACCGCCCACCCGTGGGAATTCAAGCGGGTCTGGCATCTGGAACCATCTCTGACCGATGTGGACACCGTCTACGCCGGTGTGGAAGACGCCGCAATGTTTCGCTCTACCGACGCGGGAGCAAACTGGGTCGAGCTCTCCGGACTGCGCGGCCACGGCACCGGACCTCAATGGGCCCCCGGAGCCGGCGGCATGTGCCTCCACACCATCCTTATAGATCCAAGCGATCCCCAGCGAATTTTCGTCGCTATCTCCGCGGCGGGCGCATTTCGCACCGACGATGGCGGCCAGACCTGGCGCCCGATCACTAAGGGACTTAACTCGGTGCACATTCCCGACCCCGCCGCCGAGGTAGGCCACTGCGTCCACCGCATCGCCATGCATCCCGAGCGCCCGGGCGTCCTCTTTATGCAGAAGCATTGGGACGTAATGCGCAGCGACAACGCTGGTGATTCGTGGCACGAGATCAGCGGCAACCTGCCGACCGATTTCGGCTTCACCATCGACGTTCACGCCCACGAGCCCGATACTGTATATGTCGTCCCGATCACAAGCGATTCCTTGCACTATCCGCCCGATGGCAAGCTGCGTGTATATCGCAGCCGCACCGGTGGAAATGAATGGCAAGCTCTCACCAACGGCCTTCCGCAGAGCGATTGCTACGTGAACGTGCTCCGCGATGCCATGGCCGTCGATTCGCTGGATTCGTGCGGCATCTATTTCGGGACCACCGGCGGGCAGGTCTACGCATCCCCCGATGCCGGCGATAACTGGGCCCCCATTGTGCGCGATCTTCCGCCGGTTCTTTCGGTCGAAGTCCAGACGCTCACATGATTCGAGTAGTCCTGCCTGCGCATCTGCGCACCCTGGCCAAGGTCACGGGCGAAGTGCAGCTCGATGTCCCAGGCGAGGTAACCACGCGCTCGGTCCTCGATGCGATAGAGGCGCGCTATCCCATGCTGAGCGGCACCATTCGCGATCATGTCACGCAGCAGCGCCGTCCCTTTGTGCGGTTCTTCGCTTGCGAGGAGGATCTGTCGCATGGCTCGGTCGATACGCCGCTACCCGACGCGGTCACCGCCGGCCGTGAGCCTTTCATCGTCCTGGGAGCCATCGCTGGTGGTTAAAGGCCGCCGATTATAAGCGTCAGGCGGTTTGGGCTCTGTGTTAAGCTCGTCACCGTATGAAAACCGCTTCCGGCATCTTCTACTTACTAATTGTAACTGCCACTGCTAACGCTCAACCCGTGGTCGCCGCGGGAGGCATCGTTAACGCCGCGACGTACGCCCACGCCGGACTGCCCAATGCAGGTATCGCGCAGGGGTCCCTTTTCACTATTTTCGGAAGCGGTCTGGGCCCGGCAGCGAGCCCCACATTGGCGTTTCCGCTGGTTACCACGCTGGGCGGAGTTTCAATCTCAGTCTTGCAAGGATCCACCACTGTGGCTGCCATTCCAGTTTACGTGGGTCCCGGTCAAATCAACGCGATTATGCCCTCCAGCACCCCACTTGGCGCCGATAATCTGACCGTCACCTATCAAGGACAAACCAGCGCGGCGGTGTAGCGGCCAGCAGCTTCGGCATCTTCACTGTAAGTGGAGGCGGCAGCGGTCCGGGAATTCTGACCAATCCCGCCTATCAACTTATTAGTTATACATTCGCCGCTCATCCTGGAGATGCGCTAATCATCTGGGGAACGGGCCTAGGCGCGATTGCAGGAGCTGACGTCAACCCTCCGCCGGTCGGCAACATCGCCGCCAATAGCCCTTCTATATATGTCGGCGGGGTCCAGGTCGCGCCTATCTATCATGGCCGCTCCAGTGCTGCAGCGGGCTAGATCAAATCGTCTTTCAACTACCCCCCAACGTCACCGGCTGCAGCGTTCCGGTCGCGGTGCAAATCGGCAACATAGTCAGCAACTTCATTAGCCTCGCGGTCGCCTCGAGCGGATCTTCGTGTTCCGACCCCTCCGGCGTTTCGAGCACCGCGCTGACCCAATTCTCCGCCAACGGAGGCGCCTCCGTGGGAAACATCCTTTACCAGACCTACAGCTTCACCAGTCCGGGATTTTCCTTCCTCGGCGGCGGCAACTCCGTGACCAGCGGTACTCAGGAACTGGCGAGCTTCTCGAAACTGCAATTCCAGAATGTGACTGCCCTTGCGCCCGTACTCAACGCTGGCGCGTGCTCGGTATATTCATTCAACGGTACGGCCGCGGGGCTTCCAGGATTACTGAGCAGCAAAGGCCTGGACGCGGGTCCCGCAATCACGCTGACGGGCGGCGGGTCGACCGGTGCGCTGAACCCCGTGTCTTCCACGTCCGGCGTCTACACCTCGCGATTTAAGCTTATAAGCGGCACAACATACACCTTTACCGGTCCTGGCGGGAAGGATGTAGGCTCTTTTTCAGTGGGCATTCCCTTATCCCAGGAGACACTCGCCTGGACCAATGAGAGTGCAACTACCACGGTTCAGCGTGCCAACGGCACGGTGCGGGTTTTACGTGCACCGCTCCGGGCAGCGCGGGCCAATTCACAGTTCCCGCCGCCGTTCTCCTTTCGTTGCCGCCAAGCGCTAATCTAAATTCCAGCCTTCTAAACGTTTCTACAGGCTCCCTGGGGATCAGTTCGTCCACCACGCCCGTGCCGTTCAGCGCCACGGGCCTGGATCTCGGCCAAGCTTTTTCCAACGCGATCATTGCTAACTCCACGGTAACTTACCAGTAAAACGCGGCTAATCGCATTGTCGTTGCTATTTACCAAACTTTTACCGTGCCACCACATAAGTTTTGACCGTGAGCGGTTCAATAGTGAAGACAAGTCATAAAAGACGAGTCATTCAATGTTACCGATCCACGAAAGGCTAGGCACATAAATGGTGAGTAAGAGCACTTTGCAAAAAGAGTCTTCAGCGAACGACACCGTGAGCGCGCGCTGGAATAACGTAGTCAAGAGGCGATCATTCCTTCAAAACCTGGGTGTCATTGGCGCTGCAATACCGGCCGGAGCCCTGTTGGCCGCTCCTGGTAAGAGCGATTCGGGCGGAATTACCAAGGGAGATGCCGATATTCTGCGCTTCCTGGCAGCCGCTGAACTGATCGAATCCGATTTATGGCAACAGTACAACGAACTAGGAGGGGTGCACGGCGGCAACCCCGCTTACATCCTGGCGCTCCAGAATCTCGACGGGGACATGCCGCAGTACATCACTGACAACACCGACGATGAAATCTCGCACGCGGCATTTTTGAACGCCTATCTGGCGTCTCGCGGCGCTGCCCCGGTGAATCTGGATAAGTTTCGCACGCTGCCGAGCACCATAGCGACGGGGGCAAAGCCAAAGGGGCGGCTCACCAACCTGATGAACCTCAAGGTGGATACCAGTTGGTACACGCGGTATCGAAGCACGGAGAATCCCGACTTAGGGGCTACCTTCCCTCAGGCCGTTACTATTGTCAATGAGCCGGCCATTCCATTGAGCGACGCGGACACGCCTCCAGGCCAGCCACAGCCCGTTCCACCCGCCACGCCGCAAGAAATGCGCATGCAAGCAATCGCGAATACGGCCAGCTTTCACTTTGCAATGATCGAGCAAGGCGGGTCAAGTCTTTACGCTTCCATGTGTCTAAAGGTGACGAGCCTGGAAGCGCTGCGCATCGTGGTGAGCATTGGCGGCGTCGAAGTCAATCACTTTGCGGTTTGGCACGACAAAGCGGGGAATGCGGTGAACCAGCCGCTGGCTGGCGTGACGGACCCCGAGACCGGAGTTACCTTTCCCGATCTGAATGCCAACCCGATGAAGGAACTCTACCAGACAAATTTAATTTTTCCCGAGCCAACGGATTTCATAAGCGAGGAAGGGCTGCCCCCTTGCTCGGTGATTCGGCCAACGCTGACCGCCAACGCCGGAGCGGTGGCGGCCGTCAAGGCCTTGACCGACAATCAGCTTTTTCAAGGCCAGTCGAGCGAGTTTTTCCAAGCCGTCATGGCACTCGCCACGGCAGCGGATGCGGCGCAGCGCGGGAAAGATTAATCCGTATCATTCGGTTGGCGTGGCATTGGCGAAAGCGTCGCCGATGGGCACGAACTTGCGGATGCGGGCGTCATAAGTGATCACGCTGCCGGCCGCAATATCATAGACCCAGCCGTGAAGGCGAAGCTGCTTATTTTGGATCGCATCGGCCACCACGGGATGGCTGAGAAGGTGGTCAAGCTGGGCGAGGACGTTCTCGCGAACGAGCGCGCTCAGCTTCACATCTTCGGGGGCGTCGGCGTGCTGGGAGGCGACAGCATCCCGCGCGGCGTCGGCATAGTGAAGCCACCGAGCGACCGCGGGGAGTTTCTCAAGATGATGAGCGCCGCGCAGGATGGCGGTCATCGCGCCGCAGCCGGAGTGGCCGCAAATAACGATGTCGGGTACACCTAGCACGGCAACGGCGTATTCGATGCTGGCGGTGACGCCTCCAGGCACGGTGGAGTGGGGAGGCACGATGTTACCGGCGTTGCGGACGACAAACAGCGAGCCCGGATTCTGCTGCGTAAGAACTTCGGGCACGATACGCGAGTCCGCGCAACCAATAAACATGGCCGAAGGGGAGTGTTCAAGCGCGAGCTGATGGAAGAGGGCTTCGCGGTTAGGATGAACTTCGCGTTGGAAGCGAAGGACCCCGTCGATGATGTGATTCACTTATAAACTACTCCCGCTTTCATCACAAATTTTACGTGCTCCAGCTCGGTGATGTTCTTAAGCGGGTCGTTATCCACCGCGACGATATCGGCGAACTTACCCGTTTCAATCACTCCCAGGTTTTCTTGTTGATCCAACAGCGCGGCGGCAGTGATGGTGGCCGACTGAATCGCCTGCATGGGAGTCATCCCGTAGTCCACCATGTAAGCGAATTCCTTGGCCTCATTCTCGGTCCACGCGAAACCGCCGACGTCGGTACCGAAGCTGATTTTTACGCCTTTGCGCACGGCACGTCCAAAGGCGGACTTCTCCAGTATCTTCATCGTGAGCCAAATCGGCGCACCGGCTTTGGCGCGTCCTTCGGCGACGTACGCGCCAACATATATGGTGGGGCACCAGTA
Organism: Terriglobia bacterium; assembly: GCA_025358575.1. Taxonomy (GTDB): domain Bacteria; phylum Acidobacteriota; class Terriglobia; order Bryobacterales; family Bryobacteraceae; genus JANYJA01. Next base: position 704 of record JANYJA010000029.1, on the reverse strand, counting down.
CACGCCGCGCTTCACCATGCGATCCATCAACTCATCGTCAAGGCCGTCGCCGTGCTCGATGGTGTCGACGCCAGCCCGCAGAGCGGAATCGATTCCCTCGAATCCCATGGAATGCGCGGCAACTTTGTGGCCGAGGCGGTGCGTTTCGTCCACCAAAGCGCGCGCCTCCTCGTCGGTGAAGTTGACCTTCGAATGCAGAGCTCCATCTTTCATGAAGTAACCGCGGTCCGAGTAATACTTAATCCAATCGGCACCGTACTTAATCTGTTCGCGCACGGCGCGGCGGATATTATCCGCGCCATCGACAATCTGCACGCCTTCAGGCATCTTCAGTTCCCATGAGTAACCGAGCAGCGGATACGTGCCAGTGGGGGCGAAGGCGCGGGTGGAAACAAACATTCGCGGCCCTGGAATAACGCCGCGCGCGATGGCGGTCTTCACATCCACATCGGCGTACATCGCGCCTTCAGTTTCCAGATCGCGGATGGTGGTGAAGCCGTTCATGAGTGCCGTCCTGACGGCGACAGTAGCGCGGATGGCGCGGTAGGGGATGGATTCTTTCAGCAGCTGGTCGTCATAATCGGCGGCGGTGATGTCGCCCTGCAGCAAGACGTGGGTGTGATTATCGATGAGACCCGGTAAGACGGTGGCGCGGCTGAGATCGATGACGCGCGCGCCCGCGGGGATGGGCAAATTGGGGCCGA